>JBDLVK010000033.1:0-44644 GCA_039804825.1 Bacteroidota bacterium | reverse complement strand
CGAATGCATTATTTTGACAAAACTCCCGTTGGAGCTTTGGTTACTCGTGTTGTTTCCGACTTGGAGGCAATTACTGAGGTTTTTTCTGCTGGATTAATGGACATCTTGGGTGATATGTTTTTACTCGTGCTGATTGTTGTTACCATGTTGGTAATGAATTGGCAGTTGGCTCTACTTACAATCCTTCCGATTCCAATATTAATTTATGCAACACGTATTTTTGCAAGAGCAATGCGTGATTCATTTCAACAGGAACGCATTCAGGTAAATAAGCTAAATACGTTTGTTCAAGAACGAATCACTGGAATGGCGATAGTACAGCTTTTTAACCGCGAGAAAAAAGAATATGAAAATTTTGTTGGAATCAATAAAGATCACCGTCAGGCTCACATTAATGCAGTATGGGCCAATTCAATTTTCTTTCCTATTGTTGAGTTGTTAAGTTCACTATCTCTTGCCTTGTTATTGGTTTGGGGTGGGCTACATGTTTCTGGAAAAACCGAAAGTGAAATTCAACTTATGAATGGTGAAACGTTTTCGTTTGTGATGTTCATTCAAATGCTTTACCGTCCAATACGACAATTGGCAGATAAGTTTAATATTTTGCAGCGTGGAACAGTGCGCGCTGAACGTGTGTTCGAAATCATGGATTTAAATGAACACATTCAGGATGCGGGAACTGTTACTAATTGTAGTTTTGATCAGGCAATTCGTTTTTCGAATGTGAGTTTTGCCTACAAAGAAGAAGAATGGGTGCTGAAAAACATCAATTTAGATATTCAAGCTGGAGAAACTATTGCTTTTGTTGGAGCAACAGGTGCTGGGAAATCTACTATAGTAAATTTACTTGGACGATTTTACGAATTTCAAAAAGGTGAAATTCACATTGGTGATACAGAAATTCGAGAAATAGAATTGAATTGTTTAAGAAGAAATATTGCGATTGTTTTACAAGACGTTTTTCTTTTCTCTGATACGATTCATAACAATATTACATTAGGAGATGAATCAATTTCGCGTGAACAGGTAATTGCAGCTGCAAAAATAGTTGGTGCGGATGAATTCATTCAAAAATTACCAGGTGCTTATGACTATGAAGTTGGCGAGCGAGGAGGCGTTTTATCCGTTGGACAGCGCCAATTGTTATCGTTTATTCGTGCTTGTGTGTACAACCCTGAGATTTTAATCTTGGATGAAGCAACTTCTAGTGTAGATAATGAATCAGAAGAAATGATTCAAAAAGCGACGGAAGAATTAACGAAAGGAAGAACTTCAATTGTTATTGCTCACCGCTTATCGACGATTCAAAATGCAGATAAGATTGTTGTGTTAGATAAAGGTGAGATTAAAGAAATTGGAAGCCATTCAGAATTACTAGGGCAAGATGGCTATTATCGAAAGCTGTTTGATATGCAGTTTAAAGAAGAAAAAGAATGAAAGGGTTAAAAATTGGAGGCGTTCCGGAGCATTTTAATTTGCCCTGGAAATTGGCCATTGAGGAAGGGAGATTTAAAGAAATAGGATTGGATTTGCACTGGAGTGACATGAGCGGTGGAACTGGGCAGATGATCCGTGGATTAGAAACTGGAAGTCTTGATATTGCAGTTTTACTTACAGAAGGAATTACCAAATCGATTCTTGAAGGTTTAAAAGCCAAAATTTTGCAAGTTTATGTGGTAACTCCTTTACATTGGGGGATTCATGTTCCGTTTAAATCAGATATTAAAACTGTTGATCAATTAAAAGGTCAAACATTTGCCATTTCTAGAGAAGGTTCAGGTTCCCATCTAATGGCTTATGTTAAAGCTGGTCAAGAAGGCTGGAATACAGAAGATTTAAAATTCAATGTTGTTGGAGATATTTACGGAGGACTTTGGGCGCTTGAAAACAATGAAGCACAAGGGTTTTTGTGGGAAAAATACACAACTTTTCCGTTTACAGAACAAGGAAAATGTCGCTATATTGATGAAGTAGTAACGCCATGGCCTTGTTTTGTGATTGCCGTAAGAGATGAGGTCTTGGAATCAAATGCTGATTTATTGAAACAGATGTGTGAAATCGTCAATAAAAAAGCACTTGAGGTGAAAAAAGATGAGAACACAGTTGAGGTTATTTCGTGGCGTTATAATTTGCGTTCAGGTCAAGTTGAAAACTGGTTAATTGAAACCGATTGGAACTACGATGGAATTGAATATCCTTTGGCTTTCGATAAGACAATTCGCTTTTTACTAAAGTTGGAATTATTGCGCGAGGATCAAGCCCAAGGATGGCAGCAGAAATTATTTTATTCGAATTAAAAACATTTGCTGTTGGAGAATGTTATTCTCTCAACACTTTTGAAAAGAACATATTGATATGAAAACAGGCGTACTTTTAATCCAATTAGGAACACCAGATAGCCCAAGTACAAGTGATGTAAGACGATATTTAAGTGAGTTTTTAAATGACCCACGCGTAATTGATATTCCTTGGTTGGCGAGAAAACTATTGGTGAATGGAATCATTGTACCGTTTAGAGCGCCTAAATCAGCAAAGATTTATAAAGAATTATGGGAGTTCGGAAAAGGTGTTTCTCCTTTGATGACGCACACTGAAAATGTAGTAAAATTAGTTCAAGAGCGTTTTAATGATGCTGACGTGACAGTCGAAATGGCAATGCGTTATCAAAATCCAAGTATGGATGTTGTGTTAGAGAAAATGCGCAAAGCAAATTACGATCAGTTAATATTAATTCCGCTTTTCCCTCAATACGCAAGTGCTTCAAGTGGTTCCGCGATTGAAAAAGCTATGAATATTATCCGTAAATGGTGGGTGATTCCTGAAGTGAAAATTGTGAGTCAGTTTTGGGATCATAATGGTTACATAGATTCAATTGTTGACCGAGCAAAAGCATTTAATTGGGAAGAGTATGATCACGTGCTTTTCTCTTATCATGGTTTACCAGAACGTCAGGTTGATAAAGTGTATGATGGCAGCGATTTGTGTACGGATCAGCCTTGTGAGTTGGAAGTGAATGATAAAAATAAATTTTGTTACAAGGCAACAAGTTATGCTACGACCCGCTTAATCGCTGAACAATTAAACATCCCTGAGGATAAATACACCGTTTGTTTTCAATCGCGTTTGGATAAAAAATGGTTAACACCGTTTTCTGATAAAGTGGTTGAAGAATGGGGTAAGAAAGGAGCAAAGAAATTGCTTGTTTTCAGTCCAGCTTTTGTTGCCGATTGTTTAGAAACAATCATTGAAATTGGCGGAGAATACCAGGAAATATTTGAGGAGCATGGTGGTGAGAAAGTCCAATTGGTGCCAAGCTCAAACGACCATTCGCGATTTATTGACTGTTTAGTCGATATGATTGAAAAACGATTGTGATTCAAAGGTTTGATAATTCGATTATTTGAGTATCATTCAAATCATTCAAATCATTCAAATCATTCAAATTTTTATATAACAAAGTAGTTTCGTAAATTTGCACACTTAAAATAGGAATCAATAAGTAATATGAGTAATACAACAGAAAAATTAGCGTACAAAGTAAAAGACATTAGTCTTGCAGAGTGGGGACGCAAAGAAATTACATTGGCAGAAGCTGAAATGCCTGGATTAATGTCATTACGTGAAGAATTCGCAGGTAAAAAACCATTGGCAGGTGCTCGCATCGCTGGTTGTTTACACATGACTATTCAAACAGCAGTGTTGATTGAAACATTAGTTGATTTAGGAGCTGAAGTTACTTGGTCTTCATGTAACATTTTCTCAACTCAAGATCACGCTGCTGCTGCAATTGCTGCTGCAGGAATTCCAGTTTATGCTTGGAAAGGTATGAACGAGGAAGAGTTTGATTGGTGTATCGAACAAACTTTATTTGCTTTCGAAGGTGGAAAACCATTGAATATGATTTTGGATGACGGAGGTGATTTAACAAATATGGTGTTTGATCGTTACCCAGAATTAACAAAAGATATTAAAGGTCTTTCTGAAGAAACAACAACTGGAGTTCACCGTTTATATGAGCGCGTGAAAAACGGAACATTGGTAATGCCGGCAATTAACGTAAATGACTCAGTTACAAAATCGAAATTTGATAACAAATACGGATGTAAAGAGTCTTTGGTAGATTCGATTCGTCGTGCTACTGACGTTATGATGGCTGGTAAAGTAGCGATCGTTTGTGGTTACGGAGACGTTGGTAAAGGTTCAGCTGCGTCGTTGAAAGGTGCTGGTGCGCGTGTTATCGTTACTGAAATTGATCCAATTTGTGCTTTACAAGCGGCTATGGACGGATTTGAAGTGAAAAAATTGGATACAGTTATCGGTTTAGGAGACATTATTGTTACTACAACTGGAAACAAAGACATCGTTGTTGGTCGTCACTTTGAAGCGATGAAAGACAAAGCAATTGTTTGTAACATTGGACACTTCGACAACGAAATCGATATGGCTTGGTTGAACTCTAACTATGGTTCAACAAAAAATACAATCAAACCACAAGTTGATATGTATACAATCAAAGGAAACGATATTATCGTTTTAGCTGAAGGTCGTTTGGTAAACTTAGGTTGTGCAACAGGTCACCCATCTTTCGTAATGTCAAATTCATTCACGAATCAAACATTGGCTCAATTAGAATTATGGCAAAACAGCGCTAGTTATGGTAATGATGTTTACATGCTTCCAAAACACTTAGATGAAAAAGTAGCGCGTTTACATTTAGCTAAAATTGGTGTTGAATTAGAGACTTTACGTCCAGATCAAGCTGAATACATCGGTGTAGCGGTTGAAGGACCATACAAAGCTGAGCACTACAGATACTAGAATTAAATTTCTCTAGATATGAAAAGGAATCCTTCGGGGTTCCTTTTTTGTTTAAGCTTTTTTCAAAAGACGCTCATACGCTTTTTGAATTTCAATGAATTTTTCACTTGCGAGTTTTTGTTGATACTCTGAATCTTGAGCAAAATGATCCGGGTGATGAATTTTTACAAGCGTTCGATATGCTTTTTTAATTTCTTCTGGAGTCGCAGTTGACGAAACACCGAGAATAGCATAATCGTTTACGCTTGTACTTTGCTTCTCATTGGGTTTGTTTGCTTTTTGATAAGTTTCTTTATAGGAAGCATAAATGGCAAGGATTTGTTTTAAATGTTCGGGTTTTAATTCGAGTTGCACATTTATTTCCATTAAAAAAGCCAGTTCACGTTTTGTAATTGAACCTGTTACAAGTGCCAATCCTGCTAAAAAATAGACAACTTGACTTCGTGAACGTTCATCCTTATAGTGTTTTTTAAGCCAATCCGTGACTGTTTCTGTTTTAATTGGATACTTTAATGAGAACAGCAATGAATCTCCAAAATTGTAATTCGAAAACTTAAAATACCGATTGAAATAGTTGTTTAAATAAAATGTCTTGCCTTTAGATTCGGAATAGTTAAGCAAAATTAGTTTCGCACCCAAAGCCAAGTAAGCTTCCAAAAAATTATCATCACTAGGTTTCAAGGAATTGGGAAAAATACCCTTTCTCCATGAGCGAGCATGTCTTGTTTTATAGGCGTAAAAAAGAAGTCCTCCGATAAAAGGAACGCCAAAAATAGTCGCAACTAACCAACTTGGCAATTCAGATATAGGTTCGAATGACAATACCATCATGAAAACGAAAATAAGAATTCTATGGTAATGTTTATATCGTCTAAAGTAACAAGCGAAAATTATCTAATCACATTTTCCAATCACATAGGTCAAGCCGATACTCAAATCCGCTTCGAATCCCGAAAGTAGCTCTTTGTTGGTTATTGGTCTGAATTTACCCTTGTCGAGTGAAAAATAATAGGGAACTTTTACACCGTAATAAAAAGTTGTTCTTCCGCTCAATCGTATGGTGTGAACCAATTCTGGGCTAATCGAACCAACAAAATAGTTTTGATGATAAACAGAATTGGTGTAGTTATATTGTTGCATATTGTAATAGCCACAATGAACACGAGATTGCACAAAATGAAATTTAGTATTCAAATAAAATCGAATTCCATGATTTACAGAGAATTCTTTGAAAAATCCAATACCTAAAAGTGCACCAAAGCCAGTTGCATCCATGTCATACCGAAACAATTGAAAATTTGATGAAGCGGTATCAGTGATAGTGGTTGGGACAGCAGAATAAGGCGATTGAATCACATATCCATTTTTTAAAAGTGTAGTATCATTATCAAAAAAGATGAATTTTCGTCCCATAGAACCGACAGATAGACCACCATTCAGTAAAAAATTAGTTTTGACCACGCGTTGATAATTTGCTGTGAGGTGAATGTCGGTCAGGCGCGATGAAACATCAATACCAACACGCTGTTGAGCTGTAGTTGCATAATTGACCCCTAGTATACAAAGAAGTGTGAGAAGTAAGTTTTTCATAATAGCTTATTTCTAACAACTACAAATTTGATCGAATATTGGTTGCTTAAAAAAATAAAAACCTTTTTGAAAGGCTAGAATAACAAAAGGTTCAGGTGTTACGGAAATATAAAATAAAACTATATTTGAGCTTTAAACTTTTATAATTAAACACAAATGAAGAAATTAACTATTGTATTTTTAGCTTTATTTTTAATCCCCTTTGCATTTTCTCAAGAGACCAGAATTGAAGTAAGTAATTTGGCATCAGACTGGTATACGTTGAATTCTAGAAACTACTTAACAACTGATAACAAAGTGTTTTGTATTGGTTGGAGAGGGATTGTTGAAATTTCAAACAATTCAAAATTTATTAAGGTAAAAAAGAAAGTAAATAGAAAAATGGTAGGGGAATGTCTGGATAAAACACTTGATGAAAAGAACAATTTGATAATCACAGCTACCAAAAGAGGAAAAGTTGGGTTTAACATTTTTCTAGCTTCACTTGCATTAGATAATACCTCTAAGTCTATTGCTTTTAAGACAAAGGAATTGAATGGAAATCTTCCTTGTTCAGTTTATTCTAATGATGGCAAGAACTATGTTGTACAAATCGAAAAGAATAAGTTAAATATTTACTCAATTGATTTTAAGAATTCAAGGCTCAGTTTAATTCATTCACAAGAATATAAATATTGTAAAACTTTTAAATCTCCTAGCAATGAAATTTTAATTGCTTCTATTCAAAATGATAGTGAAGGAAATATTGATTACAAATTAGAAAAATTTGATTTCACGGACAGAACTTTAAATGAAATTAGTTCATTTTCTTTTGAATCTGAGTATGATGAGAGTTTCAAATTTGATGTGAAAATGGATTTAAATGACATTTCAAGAGTCGTTATAATTGGGATGAAAACTATTCCAGTCGATTACCATACATTCAGAACTTATGTTGTTTCAGAATTGAATATCAAATCGAAAATTTACAAAACAAAAATAATAGATGATAAAAATCTAGAGTTTAATTCGCTTTCAACGCTAGGATTAACAGTTTTATTTTTAAAAGATGAAATTCGATACTTTGAGGAAACTAAAGTTAGGTTAGGAGCTGAAAGTAATTATAAAGAAGGCAAGTTGGAGTATATCTTTGAAGAGGATGAAGAACGTTCAATAGAATTTAAAGTTCATGAAAGATTTCAAGATCCTTACAGTCTGTTTTCATTAATTGACGAAAGTGATAAAGAAAAAATTAGAAAAAAAATAAATGATAATAAAACATATATTAGTTCATCAATTGATGCAGAAAATAATTTGATTTCAAATATTATCTATTTAGAGAGAAAAAACGGTAAAATTTTTGGCAGTTGGACAAGAAATATCTCTTCAATTGAATAATTTATAACATATTCAATAAAAAGTTTTCGGCTTTTTGGCAGCTTTTCTGAAAGTAATTTTAAACATCATTTAAAGGAAAGGGATAGAAAAGAATTTTTTTCTGTTCCTTTTTTTATTTCTCTTAATTTAAGTGATAGAACTCGTGGGCGGAAAATTTTTAACAACCTTTTTTACTAAAATGAAGAACTTAAATTCAGGATTTATCTATTTAAGTCAGTTGTTAATTTACATCAATATACGGATGATGTACTTATCTCATTGTTTGGTGATGTGTTAGCCATAAATGAAAAGAGAGTGTACATATGTACTATCTAGTTTTGTTGTAATAAGTACTAAATAAAAAAAAGAAAACTCTCTTCATTGCTGAAGAGAGTTCTTTATATATAGCCGTTCTCGCTATCCGAATTGCTTCGGGAAGAAAGAAACGAGTAAGAATCCGCCTATCAGACGGACTCTATAATCCAAAATTGGAAATCACAAAACACAAATCACGAATAACAAATCATGAATCATGAATTCAAAATTACATCATTCCTGGCATTCCTCCTGGCATTCCACCGTGCATGTGAGCACCTGCTTCTTCAGGTTCGTCAGCAATGACACATTCAGTTGTCAAAAGCATGGAAGCAATTGATGCAGCGTTTTCTACAGCGATGCGTGTTACTTTCGTTGGGTCGATTACACCAGCAGCATATAAATCTTCGAATTTATCCGTGCGAGCATTGTATCCGAAATCGTCTTTTCCTTCACGAACTTTTTGAACAATTACTGCTCCTTCACCACCTGCATTTGCAATGATTTGACGCAATGGTTCTTCAGCAGCACGTTTCACGATTTGAATACCAGTCATTTCATCTTCATTTTCGCCTTTAAGCGCGTCTAAAGTTGAAATAGAACGAATTAACGCTACACCTCCACCTGGTACAATTCCTTCTTCTACAGCTGCTCTTGTCGCAGCTAAAGCATCATCAACGCGATCTTTTTTCTCTTTCATTTCAACTTCTGTTGGAGCACCAACGTAAAGAACAGCAACACCGCCAGCCAATTTAGCTAAACGCTCTTGCAATTTCTCACGATCGTAATCAGACGTCGTAGCTTCAATTTGTGCTTTGATTTGTCCAACGCGCGCTTGAATTGCTTCTTTTTCGCCAGCTCCATTCACAATTGTTGTGTTGTCTTTGTCGATTTCAATTTTCTCAGCTGTTCCAAGCATGTCCAAAGTAGCATTTTCCAAGGTGAATCCTCTTTCTTCAGAAATAACTTGACCACCAGTTAAAATCGCGATGTCTTCCAACATAGCTTTTCTTCTGTCACCAAATCCTGGAGCTTTTACGGCTGCAATTTTCAATGAACCTCTCAAACGGTTAACAACCAAAGTTGCTAATGCCTCTCCGTCTACGTCTTCTGCAATGATTAACAATCCACGTCCCGCTTGAACAACTGGTTCCAAAATAGGAAGCAATTCTTTCATGTTCGAGATCTTTTTCTCATAAATCAAAATCATTGGCTTCTCCATTTCTGTGATCATCTTCTCCGTATTTGTAACAAAGTAAGGAGATAGATAACCACGATCAAATTGCATTCCTTCAACAGTTCTAACTTCTGTTTCAGTTCCTTTTGCCTCTTCAACAGTGATAACACCATCGTTTCCAACAACTTTCATTGCTTGTGCAATCAATGAACCTATAGTTTCATCATTGTTTGCAGAAATAGTTGCAATTTGTTTGATCTTATCATTATCGGAACCGACTTCTTTTGAAAGTTGTTTCAAGTTTTTGACAACTTCCGTTACCGCTTTGTCGATCCCTCTTTTCAAATCCATTGGATTAGCTCCAGCAGCAACATTTTTCAATCCTGCTCCAATAATTGCTTGCGCCAAAACAGTTGCAGTAGTTGTTCCATCTCCAGCAATATCAGCTGTTTTAGAAGCAACTTCTTTTACCATTTGAGCACCCATATTCTCAATTGAATCTTTCAATTCAATTTCTTTCGCAACTGTAACACCATCTTTCGTGATGTGAGGAGCTCCGAATTTTTTACCAATTACTACGTTTCGACCTTTTGGTCCAAGTGTAACTTTCACCGCATTTGCCAATGCGTCAACGCCTCTTTTTAATTTATCTCTTGCGTCTACATCGAAATAGATTTCTTTTGCCATGTCTGTAAATTTTCTAGTTTAATGAATTAAAATATACCATAGATATCTGCTTCACGCATAATTAAAAACGTTTTACCGTCCAATTTAATTTCGGTTCCTGAATACTGACCAAACAAAACAGTGTCGCCTACTTTTACTGTCATTGGTTCATCTTTTTTACCGTTTCCAGCTGCAATTACAATTCCTTTCAATGGTTTCTCTTTCGCTGTGTCAGGAATGATAATTCCACTCGCTGTTTTTTGTTCCGCCGCAGCTGGTTCGATAAGAACTCTGTCTGCTAAAGGTTTGAAATTTGTTGACATATCTATTTGTGTTTAATTAAAATTTGACGTTCAACATTACCCCAAATTTGTGCCAACTAACTGTTCGCGACAAAAATTCGGATTTTGAGAATTAATTCAAAAAAAAATGTCAGCATGTATGACATACTGACATTTCATATGTTGAAAATTTTCTAGTTACGGTTTTGTTTGACCATTTTGTGGCTGTCCAGCATTGTTTTGACTACCTGGTTTTTGTTCTTGCCCTTGTTGTGTTTTAGCAGGATCAATCGCTTGTGGTTCTGGTGTTTTTGAACGAATTGTTAAAACAACACTCAATACCATAATCACACCAGCCAACGACCAAGTAGCTTTATCGATAAAATCGTTTGTTTTTTGTACACCACCTATTTGTTGTGCTGCACCAAAATCTGAACTCAAACCTCCACCTTTTGGATTTTGAACGTAAACAACAAGGATTAATAAAATACTTGCTAAAATAATGATCGATGAAAATAAAATGTCCATTGTTTATGTATTTAACTTTTTCTTTAATTCTTCAATTTGGGATGCAAAGAAAATCTTTTTTTCTGGATTTATCAAGATTAATTGCTCATAAGCGAAAATTGCTTTCGGATAATTGCCTTGTAAGGCGAAAATTTTGGCAAGAGTTTCACTTACTGGCATGCTGTTAACATCCAGACTTTCCTTAGCTTTCTTGGTAGGGGAGAAGAATTCTTTCTTCGGTTTTTCTTCAATAATTGTTTCTTTTGAAGGTCGAGAAATTTTTGGCTCTTCTTTTATAAATTGATCTACAATTGCATTAATTCGTTCTTTTTCCGTATCAAATCTTGGTTGAATATCGTTTTCATTTGAACGCAACCATGATGAAAATGATTTTTTTCCATCCAAAGAAAGCACGGTTGGAGTGAAAATTTCTTCCTCAATGATTTCTTCTGGTTCTGACGATGGAAGAGGAGTCAAATGATCTAAATTGTAATTTGCTGCAATGGCCTCAGATAAAATTTCTTTTTCAAATTTTTCAATTACAGGATCTTCAGATTGCTCAATAGTTGCTTCCTCTTTGAAAGATGAATCTGGAGAAATTGGTTCTAATTCTTCAATTCCAGAGGGCTCTGTTGATTCAATAATTGGTAACTCAGGCTCGTTTTCAATGCTAATTTCAACTTTCTCAGACTGAAGATCTTCGTTTCCACGTATGTTTAAGGATATATATTCAGACTCAAAATCGTCTTCATCATCCTCTTCATCCAAAACGATTGGAGAACTACTTGCTTCGATTTCATGATTGTCAACCGGGATTTCGGCGGCAACTTCTATTGGTGTTTCAATGACTGCAGGAATTTCAACTATATCATCTTCCGGTTCAACAACTTGAATCGTTTCTAAAGGAGCTTCTACTATTGATTCAGGAAGAATAATTTCTTCTTCAATAGATTCATTTACAGCCTCAATAGTTGAGACTTCTTCTGAAATAGCTTGAGCATCAGTCGCTGTTTTGTCAGTGTGAATCAAATCATACAGTTGACTTCGGTCTGAAATACAAAAAGCGTATTTTGTTAATTCTTCTTCAAATCGAATGTCATTGTGTTGCGCTAAAGCTTTTAAATAAAGAATTGGAAACAGCTGGCAATACGGATATTTATCTGAAAAAAGTTTCAAATCACCAATATCCTCAACTCGACTAATTTCGGGTTGTGCTATTCGCTGTGCTATTTCTTCAAGGTTCAACATTACCAGTTCGAAAGTAGTTTATTTATTACATCTTGCACAATTTGCGCATTAATTTCTTCCAATAATGTTGCTTCGACACTGCCTAAATCGGTGTTAGAGTCATAATCCACAAATCTACTTGACGTTAATGTCATTTGATCTTCCTTTGGTGCAGATATATAAATTGTATAAGAGGTTGTGATTGTTAGACGATTTTTTTGTGCATTATCCCCCGCTTGCAAGGCCACAGGTGTAACAGAATATCCAGTAATCGCTCCTTCAATGTACACTTCTCCTTTACCAGTCGTCGAATTTAACAACAAGCGTGTGTTGTTTTGAATGCCATCTTTTATTGCTTCAGACAATGTTGCAGCGTAACTGATAGGTGTATTTGGAGCATTGTTGTCCAAGGTTTTAACAGAGAATGTTTCCCATTCTTTGGGCATGGAACCAGTGTCAACAAAAGAAACACTTGAGGGCCAACAACTCGAAAGTAGCGCGATTAAAGCAAAAAGAGACAAATACTTCATCAATCAATTAAATTATATTCCTTGATTTTACGGTACAAGGTACGTTCTGAAATTCCGAGTTCTGCTGCTGCATATTTTCGCTTTCCACGGTGTTTTTCAAGGGCTTTTTGAATCAATTCTTTTTCGCGATCTTCCAATGACAAAGATTCTTCAACCTCAACATGCGTTTCAAAATCGTCTGCTTCGTGTATGATTGGGTATTCAACTGGCTCACTTTCAACTGTCGGAGGTAAAATTCGCGCTTGACTATACGTTGGATTTACTTCCTGGTACAAGCGGCTTACCATTGCTTCTTGATCATTGTTCAATGTAAAATTTCCACCTTGACCAATCATGTCTACAACTAATTTTTTCAACTCTGACAAGTCTTTCTTCATGTCGAAAAGAAACTTGTACATCAATTCGCGTTCTGAGAAATTTTCACCTCCGTTTTCGCCAATTATTGCGGGAACTTTATCTTTTTCTGCTGGCAAATAAGAAGAAAATGTCAATGCATCCAATTCACGACTTGTTTCGATTACTGAAATTTGTTCTACAACGTTTTTTAGTTGACGAATATTTCCCGGCCAAGAATAATTGTTCAATAATGAAACCGCATCGTCCGTTAGTCGAACAGCTGGCATTCTATATTTATCAGCAAAATCACTTGCGAATTTTCTGAACAATAAATAAATATCTTCTTTTCGATTTCTCAAAGGGGGAAGAGGAATCGGAACTGTACTCAAACGATAAAACAAATCTTCACGAAATTTCCCTGAAGCAATTGCGCGCTGCATGTTTTCATTGGTTGCGGCAACAACTCTTACGTTCGTTTTAATCACTTTTGATGATCCAACTCGAATGAATTCTCCCGTTTCTAAAACGCGCAACAAGCGAACTTGTGTTTGCATCGGAAGTTCTGCAACTTCATCCAAGAAAATTGTTCCACCATTGGCAACTTCAAAATAGCCTTGACGACTTCCGTGAGCACCTGTAAACGATCCTTTTTCGTGTCCAAATAATTCTGAATCAATCGTTCCTTCTGGAATTGCACCACAGTTTACAGCAATGTATTCTCCATGTTTTCTTGAACTCAAATGATGAATCACTTGCGGAATGATTTCTTTTCCCGTTCCACTTTCACCCGTTACCAAAACGGAAATATCTGTTGGAGCAACTTGTATCGCTACTTCCAACGCTCGATTCAGTATGGGAGCATTCCCAATTATTCCAAAACGTTGTTTGACTTGTTGTAAGTTCATCGTTTTTGAAAATTAGTTTTTAGCACAAATAGAAACAACTTCACCTTTTAAAGTAGCTGAAGTACAATCGTTGATTTTGACCATCACGTAATCACCCTTCTGAAAATCTCCTTTCGGGAAAACAATCATCGAGTTTTTACTATTGCGACCGCACATGTCATCTTGTGAACGTTTTGAATATCCCTCTACCAACACACGGTCAATGTTTCCAATTTGTTTTTGGTTGTTTTTCAAAGAATGCGCTTGTTGCATATCCACGATTTCGGTTAAACGTCGACCTTTGACATCTTCAGGAACATCATCATCAAAACGACGCTCAGCCAATGTTTTTGGACGTTCAGAATATTTAAACATGTAAGCGTAATCGTATTCAACCCAGTTCATCAACGATTTTGTATCT
Source organism: Bacteroidota bacterium (assembly GCA_039804825.1). Lineage (GTDB taxonomy): Bacteria > Bacteroidota > Bacteroidia > Flavobacteriales_D > Crocinitomicaceae > M0103. The sequence goes on along the minus strand of JBDLVK010000033.1, from coordinate 30,536 downwards.
TCATGTTCTTCTTCAGTTTCACCACAAAAACCTGTAATAAGATCTGTTGAAATGGCACAACCCGGAACAATTCTACGAATTGCTTCAATGCGATCCATATACCATTCTCTTGTATATGATCGATTCATACGTTCTAGAACAGCTGTATTTCCTGATTGAACTGGTAAATGAATGTAATTACAAATGTTTTCGTATTTCGCCATCATTTCTAACACATCGTCTGTCATGTCCTTAGGATGTGAAGTTGAAAAACGAACACGCAAATCAGGTGAAATCAACGCTACCATTTCCATTAATTCAGCGAAATTTGTTGTTGCCTGTGTTTCGTCTTTAATTTCACCTTTAGATGTCATGTTCCAGCGATAACTATCAACATTTTGTCCCAATAATGTGACTTCACGATAACCTTTTTCGAACAAATCTTTACACTCATTCACAATTGTATGCGGGTCACGAGAACGCTCTCTTCCGCGTGTAAAAGGAACTACACAGAATGAACACATGTTGTCACATCCGCGAGTAATGGTAACGAATGCGGCAACACCACCTTGGTCCAAACGAACTGGAGAAATATCAGCATATGTTTCATCGCGAGAAAGTAAAACATTGACCGCTTTTTGTCCTGTACCAACTTCTTCAACCAAATTCGGTAAATCGCGGTAAGCATCAGGTCCAGCAACTAAATCCACCAATTTTTCTTCTTCTAACAACGCTTTTTTCAAACGTTCAGCCATGCAACCTAATATTCCGACAACCAAATCTGGATTTTGTTCCTTTTTGATTTTGAATTCTGTCAATCGATTGCGTACACGTGTTTCAGCATTTTCTCTAATTGAACATGTATTTATTAAAACGACATCCGCTTCATCAACATTGCGCGTAGTTGTGTATCCTTCATTGGACATAATCGATGCAACTACTTCACTGTCAGAGAAATTCATCTGACATCCATAACTTTCTACGTATAATTTTTTTCCATTAGCCGCTGCACTTGCTTCAACCAATGTTGCTTCTCCTTGTTTTCCTTCGTCTATAACTTTGTTTTGTCCTAAGTCCATCTCGATGTGTTCAAATTCATTTAAGGAAGCAAAAATAAGGAAAATTCAGAAGTGTGTCAAAATGGCAGTTTTTATTTTTTGCCAAAAAAGGATAAAATGATTGAATTGTATATCAAATTCACAACTTCAAAAAAAATATTTTCAAGGTGAAAAATCTTTAACCATAGGTTAAAAGAACTATAATAAGTATCAACTAAAATTTTTTCATTGTTTTTTGAATAGAAATACGTTTACTTTTGCACCGAAATTTGCTTCATCAATCAAAATTGCAAACTATGGCAAAAAATCTCGTTATCGTTGAGTCCCCTGCAAAAGCTAAAACCATTGAAGGTTATTTGGGAAAAGACTTCGTTGTGAAATCAAGCTTTGGACATGTTCGAGATTTAGCGAAAAAGGGTATTGCCATTGAAATTGATAATAATTTTCATCCCAATTATGAGGTGTCAGCTGATAAAAAGCAAATCGTTGCAGAACTGAAGAAATTAGCAAAGGAAGCCGAAACGGTTTGGCTCGCTACCGATGAGGACCGCGAGGGAGAAGCTATTTCTTGGCACTTGTTTGAGACGCTAAACTTGGAGAAAAAAGATACGAAACGTATTACTTTCAATGAGATTACGAAAACTGCAATTTTAAAAGCAATTGACAATCCGCGTAAAATCAATAAAGAATTGGTGGATGCTCAACAAGCTCGACGAGTGTTAGATCGTATTGTAGGTTTTGAGCTTTCTCCAGTGTTATGGAAAAAAGTTAGACCTAGTTTGTCTGCAGGACGCGTGCAATCCGTTGCAGTGCGTTTAATTGTTGACCGTGAACGCGAAATTCAGAAACACAATTCTGAAAGTTTTTTCCGAGTAAATGGTTTGTTTACCGCTGCGAAAGGAAAAATTAAGTCAGAACTTTCGAAACAACTTACAACTGAAAAAGAATCTCTTGATTTCTTGAATAATTGCAATGACGCAACATTCACGGTAGATGATGTTCAGAAAAAACCTGCTACAAAATCTCCAGCTGCACCATTTACAACATCAACTTTACAACAAGAGGCAAGTTTGAAATTAGGATTCTCTGTTTCTCGTACAATGTCTGTTGCACAACGTTTGTATGAAGCTGGGAAAATCACTTACATGAGAACGGATTCTGTGAATTTGTCTGAAACGGCAATCACAGGTGCAAAAAATGAAATTGAACGTGCATACGGATCTAATTATTCGAAGCCAACAAAATATACAACGAAAAGCAATAATGCGCAGGAAGCGCACGAGGCAATTCGCCCTACAGATTTTGGTGTTCACTCAATTACTGCGGAGCGCGATGAAGAACGTTTGTATGATTTAATTTGGAAACGTTCGATTGCATCTCAAATGGCTCACGCACAATTGGAACGCACAACGATTAAAATTGCATCTCCAGCTGTAAGTGAACATTTTCAAGCAAAAGGAGAAGTAATTACGTTTGATGGATTTTTACGCGTTTACCTTGAATCGGATGTAGATCAAGATGATGAAGATGAAGAAGTAGCTTCTGATTTGTTGCCACAAGTGACTGTTGGAGAAGTGTTGAAGGTAAACGAAATTACTGCAATAGAACGTTTTTCTCGTCCACCATCACGTTATGTTGAGGCATCGTTGGTAAAGAAAATGGAAGAACTAGGAATTGGTCGTCCGTCGACGTACGCCCCAACAATTTCAACAATTCAAAAGCGTGGTTACGTTGAGAAAAATGAGCGTGAAGGTGAGGAGCGTAAATACATGTTCAAAAAATTAAAAGACAATCAACTTGTAGAAGAAGTGCGAACTGAAATTACAGGTAAAGAAAAAAATAAATTATCGCCAACTGATATTGGAATTGTTGTAACAGATTTCTTGAAAGATCATTTCGAATTGATCATGGATTACAATTTCACAGCGAAAGTAGAAGAGGAGTTTGACGAAATTGCAAAAGGTTTGATAGATTGGACGAAGATGATTCATCAATTCTATGACCCATTTCATAAAAATGTTGAAAATACGTTGGAACATTCTGAACGCGCAACAGGCGAACGTGAGTTAGGTGTTCACCCAGAAAGTGGTAAGAAAATCATTGCTCGCATCGGTCGCTTTGGACCAATGATCCAAGTTGGAGATGAACAAACGGATGGCGAAAAACCACAATTTGCTTCTTTGCAAAAAGATCAATCAATCGGAAGTATTACTTTAGAGCAAGCATTAGAATTGTTCAAGTTGCCGCGAACGCTAGGTGAGTTTGAAGGATTAGTGGTAAAAGCCAATGTTGGTCGTTTCGGCCCATATATTCAGCACGGAAAAATATTTGCTTCCATTCCTAAAGATGAAAATCCAATGTCAATTACTTACGATCGTTCTGTTGAAATCATTCTGGAAAAACGTGAGTCAGATGCTAATAAACTGATTAAAGTGTTTGCAGAAAATGCTGATGTTCAATTGTTGAATGGACGCTGGGGAGCTTACTTGAAAATTGGAAAAGACAATTTCAAATTGCCAAAAGGAACTGAAGCCGAGAAATTAACATTGGAAGAATGTTTGGCTATTGCAGCAGATCAACCGAAAGTATCAAAAGGAAAAGGCCGTACAACGAAGGCTGATACAACAACGGTTGCTGCCAAGAAAAAAGCACCAGCAAAAAAGAAAGCGCCAGCAAAGAAAAAATAAGCTTGTCTTCACTTTTTTGAACATTTAGCTCTTCAATACTTTCTAGGGAAGTGTTTTTTCTGACTGTTTATTTCAGTTAGTTTTGATAAAAATCAAAGAAAATGAAAGACATTTCAATCTATTTCTCGCAAGTTGAAATCGATACAAAATATGCTGAACAGCAAATTGGAGCTGTAATAGAACGCTATTCATTTGATTCTTTTCCAGAACTTAAAAAGAATGGAATTGCATTAATCTATGTTCCGGAATTTCGAGGATCTGATCTAGTCAGTAAGCCTCAAAATCAAGAACAATTTCGTTCATTTTTCTACGATTTAAATCTAGGCTTGGATTGGCAAATGCCATTGTATGATCTCGGTGATATTTTGCCAGGAAAAGATATCGCGGACACTTATTTTGCTGTGAGTCAAGTTGTGGCTGAATTGGTTAAAGAAAATATTTTACCGATAATAATCGGTGGAACTCAAGATCTGACAATGGCCTTGTATCGCGGTTATGCCCAGTTAGAGCAAATGGTTAATTTGTGCAGTGTCGACTATAAGCTTGACTTAGGAAATCCAGATGCTCCCCTGAAAGCGAATGGTTATTTAAGTCATTTGTTGCTTGAGCGTCCATGTTATTTATTCAATCATGCGAACATCGGTTTACAAGCACCATTTGCCTCAAAACATGAAATGGACTTGTTTGAAAAACTCTATTTCGATACCTGTCGTCTGGGTGAATTCAATGCCAATTTTAAAAAATCAGAACCGCATTTACGAAATTCAGATATTTTGAGCATTGATATGCAAAGTGTAAGGGCTTCTGAAATTCGCCAGCCAGATTACCAATATCCCAATGGATTTTATGCGGATCAGATTTGTCAAATTTCCAAATATGCTGGAATAAGTGATAAATTGACTTGTCTTGGAATTTTTAATTATTTCCCTGAACTCAATGCAGGAAGTTTGTCGAGTTTAGTTGCTCAGGTGATTTGGTATTTTATTGATGGGGTTTCACAGCGAAAAGGAGATTTTCCAGTTGGTAGTAAAAGAGATTACATGCGATTTACGGTGCATTTAGATGATTTCAGTGAAGTTATTGTGTTCTATAAAAGCAATAAATCAGAACGCTGGTGGATGGAAGTTCCTTATCCCGCACAATCCGGTTCTAAATACGAACGTCATCACATGGTTCCTTGCGACCATTCCGATTATGAATTAGCCATGAAAAATGAAATGCCAGATTTATGGTGGAAAACTTTTCAAAAATTAGGTTAATTCCCGTGTTTAAAAATTAACTAAGCTTTTCATTCTTGTTTGTTTCCATCTTTTCTCACAACTAAAGGGAAAAAAAGTTTCATTTGTAAAGAAAAATATTTATTTTAGTCGCCAATTGGAGAAGTTTTTGTTAATTTCTCCTGTGGTTATTATGTAAGCGAATAAGAATTTATGAAGAAAAAAATAATTCTCTTAACGTCATTATTTACCGTTGTTGCTGGTGGTTTAGTCGCTCAACAGGATAAATTAATTACGCATTTTATGTACGATAAAATGAGTTTGAATCCTGGTGAAACGGGTGTTGATCAAGGTAATAATTCAATTTGTGCGAACACGATTTATAGAAATCAGTGGGATAAAGTAAATGGAGCACCTAATTCAGCAGTGTTGAATGTTGAGGCAAATCTGTCTAAATTACATGGTGGAATAGGGGTTTCGTTCTTTCATGATGCGATTGGTTTTTCAAGACAAAATAATGTGTTGTTAAATTATGCATTTCATCAAAGTTTAAATGCTGGGACTATTTCTGGAGGAATTGGTGTTGGTATTGTGAATTTTGGAATGTCACCTACTTGGGTTCCACCACAAACGTCTATTGATCCAACGTTGCCAGTAGGGTTTTCTGCTACAAATGTTGATTTAAGCTTTGGAGTATATTGGAAAGGAAATAGTAACTATTATGCAGGACTTTCTTCAACTCATTTGAATGAATCGTTATTGAAACAAACAGTTGGAACTGTTCCTCAACAATATCAAATGGCTCGTCATTATAATATTATGGGTGGTTATAAAATTGTTGGTATTGGTGGGTCTAATGGAGATTTGGATATCCAAACAATTATGAGAACTGATTTGGTTAAGTTTTCTGCAGATATCAATGCTCGTTATGTATGGAGAAATATTGCATACGGAGGTTTGACTTTCAGAACGTCTGATGCTGTTGCAATTATGGTAGGTTGGATGCCATTACCAAATTTCACTGTTGGTTATTCGTATGATGCAACTATAAATAAATTAGCTAGTGTGTCTAGAGGTTCGCATGAGATGATGATTAAGTATTGTTATTACTTGCCAAAACCACCACTCACAATTTCTAATCACCCGAGATGGTTGTAATTTCAAAAAAAATATAAATATTTGTAACCATTTTGGGGAAGATTCCGTTATATCGAAAATAGTAGATCCTGTAGAATGTTAATTTTTTGATGTCCGGAAGATAAAAAAGAGGTAGAATGAAAAAACTTTTGTTAATTGGATTAGTAGGTGTTGTGTTAGCTTCTTGTAGTACAAGAACTGGACACCTTACAGGCGCGTTGGGGAGACCTGTATATCATCCTGAAATTCCTTTGGGAATGGTCTATATTCCAGCTGGTTCTTATCAGATGGGAGAAAATGACATGGACGTTCCGTTTTTGCACCAAACGCGTGCGAAGACAGTTTCTGTTCAAGCATTTTATATGGATCAAACGGAGATTTCGAACAATGAATACCGCCAATTCGTAGAATGGGTGCGTGACTCTATTGCTCGTGAAAAAATCTACGCAGGTTTGGAAGATGATGCTGATGCTGAGCGTTGGATCAACTATGAAGATATGTACTTCGATGAAGGCGCATTAGAATATGTTGAATACGACCCGTCAGATCGTGAACTAAATCGCTCTATTTTCTCATTAAATTGGGATCGTAGAATTGACTATTCAGATCCCGAAGTAGTTCCTGTTTTGGCGGATATGTACTATCCTCAACCAGAGCGTTACTACAAAAGACGTGAGTTGGATATTCGTAAATTAATGTTCCGTTATTATTGGATAGATTTGAGAGAAGCTGCCAAGCGTGGTCGTGTTAACATTTCTCCAGATGGATATGACAAAGATGGGAATAAATTAATTGATGAACATAGAACACTTGAGAATCCGGTTCACCCATTTACTGAGGAGCCTCAAGGTCAAGATTTAGATTTGAGTCAAACAATCAATAAAAAAGGTCAGAATAGTGGTATTCGTGGACATGAAAACCGTCAACGATTCATTATTGATGAGATTATTAATGTTTATCCAGACACATTATGTTGGGTACGTGACTTTACTTACTCATTCCACGATCCAATGACTAACATGTATTTCTGGCACCCCGCTTACGATAATTATCCAATTGTTGGTGTTACTTGGGTACAAGCAAAAGCTTTCTCTGTATGGAGAACTCAATTGTTGAACTCATGGTTAGTAGCAATGGGAGATTTATTTGTGAATGATTTCCGATTGCCAACTGAGGCAGAATGGGAGAGAGCATCTCGTGGTGATTTGAGTATGTCCCAATACCCTTGGGGTGGTCCTTACATCAGAAATGAAGCAGGATGTTTCTTGGGTAACTTTAAACCAATGAGAGGTCGTTACTTCGAAGATGGTGGTTTCCATACTGTGAAAGTATTCTCTTACAATCCAAATGGATGGGGGTTATATTGTATGGCAGGAAACGTGTCTGAGTGGTGTGAAACTGCTTATGATGAGTCAATGTATGAATTTTCACATGATTTAAATACAGATTACCGTTACGATGCAATGGATTGGGATCCACCATCAATGAAACGTAAAGTTTTACGCGGAGGTTCGTGGAAAGACGTAGGTTATTACTTACAAAATGCAACACGTACTTACGAATATCAAGATACTGCCAAATCTTATGTTGGTTATAGAAATGTGATGACGCACTTGGGAAGAGGTGGGCGTGACATTACCAGAGAAGGTGGCGAAGAAATTCGAAGCGATATAGAACTTCGCTAAGAATACAACAAACAAAAAGTAGTAATTTTTATTAAAACCTAAAAACAAAGGAAAACTATGAAACCAGGAAGTAAAGGATGGAAAAAGTTTATGGCGAAGCTGTATGGATTTGGTGCAGCAGTAGTAATCGTCGGAGCGTTATTTAAAATTATGCACTGGCCATTTGCAGGGCCAATGCTAGTAGTTGGTTTGAGTACTGAAGCATTAATCTTCATTTTCTCCGCATTCGAACCAATTCACGAAGATCCAAATTGGGAACTTGTGTACCCAGAATTGGCATTAGGTCATTCAGATGATTTAGATCACGATTCATTACCAGCAGCTGCAGGTCGCGGTGGAAAAGGTAATGGAATTACTGATCAATTAGATAAAATGTTAGAAGAAGCAAAAATTGACGGAGCGTTATTAGAGCGTTTAGGAGATGGAATGCGTGCTTTAGGTGAGAATGCTGCACAATTGAAAGGTGTTACTTCTGCAGCTGCTGCAACAGATTCTTATGTTTCTAGCTTACAGGCTGCTTCTGATAAAGTTGCAAACTTATCTGCTGCTTACGAAAGAGCTTCTGTATCAATTTCAGGTATGACTGCTGATACAAAAGAAGGAGAATCATTCGGTGAGCAAATGCAAAAGGTTTCTAAAAACTTGGCAGCATTGAACAATGTTTACGAATTACAATTGAAAGGTTCTTCATCTCACTTAGAGGCAACTGAGAAATTCCAAGCTCAAGTTACTGAAATGATGGCAAACTTGTCTGCTTCTGCGGAAGATACAAGATTGTACAAAGAGAACATGGCAATGTTGTCTAAAAACTTGACTGATTTGAACAACGTGTATGGTAACATGTTGAAAGCTATGACAATTACCAGAGGTTAATTTTTAATTAATCTGTTACTTTAAAGTAATTGAACATTAATTTATTGAAAACCAATAAAATTTAATTAATCATGGCAGGAGGAAAAGAAACCCCAAGACAGAAGATGATCGGTATGATGTACTTAGTACTTACCGCACTTCTAGCTCTTAACGTATCCAAAGCAATTTTGGACGCATTCGTTGCGATTGAAGAAAACATTCAAATATCAAACTTGAATGAATATGGTCGTGGTGAAGAAAAAAAATCAGACTTAAAAGAAGTTGCTGAAGATAAATCAGCACCGGACGTTATGAAAAAAGCGAAAGCGTTATTGTTGGTTGTTGATAAAATCGACAAAATGACGGCTGAGCAAATTAAGATGATTGATGAAATGAAAATCGAGATTCTTAAAACATGTGGTGAAGATGTAACTAAAACTGGAGAAGAAGCGATTATTACTTCTGCATACAGCGAAAAGGAACCATTGAAACCAGCGCGTATGAATTTAATGCACGTTGAAGGAAAAGACAAATATGATGAGCCAATGCTTGTAATGGGTATTGCGGAAGATTTGAAAAATCCTTCAGGTAACGGTAAAAAGTTGTGGGAATCATACAATAAGTACCGTACAGATTTGACTGAATTGATTGCGTCCTCTTCAAGTACACCTGAGAAGAAATACTCATTCAAAGATCCTAAAATCAATAAATACAAAGATTTTAAGGATTTAAAAGGTCAATTAGAAAAAGCTATGAAAACTGTCGCAATTGACGATCAAGAAGCGTTGATTAAAATTTATCAATCATTGACAAAAATGGAGCGTGTGAAAATGGAAGAAAACGAAGAAGGTGAAGTTCACTGGATTGGTAAAACCTTCGATCACTCTCCTTCAGTAGCAGCTTTGGCTTCATTGTCTTCTTTACAAAAAGAAATTCTAACAGCTCGTGCGGATGCGGTTGCTTTAGTTAGAGGACGAGTTGGTGGAGGTGAATACTCATTCAACAAAATCGTTGCTTTAGCTTATGGTCCAGAAGTTGCTAATGCAAATGAAGAAGTAAACATCGAAGTAATGATGGCAGCCTTTGATTCTGACAAACAACCAATTGTTACTGTGAATGGTGGAACGTTGAAAGAAACGCATGATGGTCGTGGTTTCGTGACAGCAAAAGCCGGAAGTTCTGAAATGAATCTTAAAGGTACAATTACAATCTTGAACAAATCAGGTGTTCCAAAAACAATGCCTTGGGAAAAGAAAATTATTGTAATGAAACCTCAAGGAACAGTTTCTTTACCTGACATGCGCGTATTATATCGTGGTTATGCTAACGTTGTGGAGGCTGTTGCATCAGGATATGATCAAACATCTGTATCTGGAAGTGGTGTTACATTGGCAAAAACAGGTGCACAATGGATTGCAACTCCAGGAGCTGGAAAAACATGTAAAATCACTGTTTCTGGTAAAAGTACTGCAACTAATAAAAGTGTAAGTTTGGGTACATTTGAGTTCCAAATTCAACCAATGCCTAAAGCAGAAATTTTCTGGGGAACATACGGTGATGGAGATAAAGCGGCTACAAGAACGCCAAAAGTATTGTATGCGAAGTATGGTCCTGGAATTCCTTTGACAAAAGCGAAATTCCAAGTTACAAAATGGATTTTATCTGTTTCAGGAGCTCCGAAACCAGTTAGTGGATCAGGTGCTAATTTAACTGATGATGCATTAAGATTATTGAAAGCTGCTCCGGCAGGTTCGATAGCAACATTCTCTTGTATCTATAGTGGTACAGGTACAGGTGGAAAACCTTCAACTTGTGCTGTTAAGCTTTAATCGATAGGAGGAATTTGTTTAGAATGTTAAACGTTAATAAAGTTTGATTATGAAATATTTATTGATATGTGTAATGGCAGTTTCATTTTATGGAATGGCACAGCCAGAAGGGATCAACGGTGGACCGGTTAATGTCCAGCCAGGTGGTGTTGTAGATGGTGTTTATATTCAAGAACATATTCCAACCAAAAAGTTAATTCCATACGAACACGTGCGTGAAGCAGATGTTGTTTGGAGTAAACGTGTATGGGCTTTTATCGATCTAAGAGAAAAGATAAATCATCCATTGTATTATCCGTTTGATAAATACCAAGATACAATTTGGGTTAAGAATTCATCTCGATGGAGTTTGTGGACTGTGTTGAAACATCATATTATTAATGGTGATTTAACAATGTACTCAGCGAATAATCCTTATGATTTTTTCTCAGTATTGCCTCCAGATGGTGATCAATTTAAATACCCAATTGAACACGGTCCAGGTTTAAATTATTACACGGACAAAGAATTTAGAGATGATATTGATTCTAGATTGTGTGTTTTAGGCAACAAAGAGTTTAGACCAATTCCTTCGGTTGTTGATGGAACAGACTCTGTTATAGTAGATTTCTTTACAGGAATTGAAACAACAGTTACTGAAGAATATCAAGAAAAGGAAATGATTTTATCAGAACACATTGTTCAATATCGTTTGAAAGAGGATTGGTTCTTTGATAAAGAAAGATCAGTTCTTGATGTGAGAATTTTAGGTATTGCTCCAGTTATTTATGAAGGTGGTGCTTCGGCAGCAACATCTGGTGCAAAAGAAGGTGGTAAATACAAAGAGTTATTCTGGTTGTACTTTCCTCACTGTCGTTATGTCCTAAATAACTATTTCACATACAACGATCAGAATGATGCGCAATGGATGAGTTTTGATGACTTGTTTTGGAAACGCAGATTCTCTTCTGTTATGTACAAAGAGTCAAATGTATATGATAGAAAAATTGATACATACAAAGCAGGTGTAGATGCTTTATTTGAAGCAGAAAAAATTAAAGAAGAAATTAGAACTTTAGAACACGATGTTTGGAGTTTCTAATTGAACATACTTTGAAACAAAGCCCCGTTTATGACGGGGCTTTTTTGTTTTATTGCTTTTAGGAAAAATTAAAGGTGAAAACTATCTTTGCACTATGATAAATTTAGAACAACTAGGCGTTCATTTGCCACAAGGATTTTTATTCGAAAATGTTAGTCTTCAAATTAATAAAGGAGATAAAATTGGCCTAGTTGGAAAAAATGGTGCTGGTAAGTCGACTATGATGCGACTGATTGCAGGTTGGGATGCTCCGACGGATGGAAAAATACATAAACCAAAAGATTGCACAATTGGTTTCTTAACCCAAGACATAAAAATAGATTCTACAAAATCTGTTTTTGAGTACCTGAATGTTTCTAATGAGCTACTTACAAAATTGAAACGCGATATTGAAGATATCAATCATCAATTAGTTAATCGAACAGATTTTGAATCTACCTCCTATTTGGAACTTCTTAATAAATTGGATGAATTGAATCATCAGTTTAATTTGCACGATGGATACACGTGGGAAGAGAAAATCACAAGTACGTTAAAAGGCTTAGGTTTCAATGATGAAGAGGTTCACCGCGAATTAAATACGTTTTCTGGTGGTTGGAAAATGCGAGCAGAATTGGCTAAAATATTAGTCAACCAACCTGATGTTATTTTACTTGATGAGCCTACGAATCACCTCGATATAATTTCGATTAGTTGGCTTGAAAATTATTTGCAAAAATTCGAAGGTGCAGTTATTGTTATTTCACACGACCGTTTGTTCTTGGATAACGTTACAAAACGAACATTAGAAATTAGCCTTGGAAAGGTGTTTGATTTTCCTTTTGCCTACACGAAGTACAAACAAGTGCGTGAAGAAGAATTGGAACGCTTAGAAGGCGCGAAAAAGCAACAAGAGAAAGAGATTAAACACACCGAAGAACTAATCAATAAGTTTAGAGCTAAAAAGAACAAAGCAGCGTTCGCTCAGTCCTTAATAAAAAAACTAGAAAAGACTGAAATAATTGAAGTTGAAAAAGGAATTGTAGCCAAAATGAAAATAGCTTTCCCTTTAAGTGTACAACCTGGGAAATGGGTATTGGAAATGCATGATATGGGAAAATCTTTTGGCGATAAAGTTCTTTTCAAAAATATCAATTTGACAGTTGGAAGAGGCGAGAAGATTGCTCTACTTGGGCCAAACGGTGTTGGAAAATCTACTTTATTGAAACGAATTATGAATCAGCTTGAAGGTGATGGGATAGTGAACCTTGGACACAATGCTCAAATAACTTATTTTGCGCAAGATCAAGCTGAAAGTTTAGATAAGACAAAAACTATTTATGAAACTGTTGATGATGTTGCAACAGGAGAAATACGACGTGATTTAAGAAGTGTATTAGGTGCTTTTCTCTTCACAGGTGAAGATGTTGACAAAAAAGTCGGAGTATTATCTGGAGGTGAACGTACACGTTTAGCACTGTGTCAATTGTTGTTAAGTCCATCGAATGTGTTGATTCTGGATGAGCCAACGAATCATTTGGACATTCAAAGCAAAGAGGTTTTGAAAGAGGCATTAAAAAATTACGAAGGAACTTTCATCGTTGTTTCTCACGATCGCGAATTTTTGGAAGGATTGACCAATCGGATCTGGGACATTGAAGACAAAACCTTAAAAATTCATCATTTTGGTGTGCAAGAATTCTTAAAACGTAAAATGTTTCATGATTTAACAGAAGATAAGGTTAAACACGTTGAAACACATTCAGAAAAAGAGAAAAAACAGAATGATGCGCCAAAGCTGTCTTTTGAAGAAGCTAAAGAACTAAAAAGAAAGAAAAATCAATTGAATAATCAGATTAAAAAGATTGAAGACGCAATTAACTCACACGAACAACTTCTTGTAAAAATGGACGAGGAAATCGCGATTTTAGATTATTCGAACGAAGAAGAATCTTCGAAATTACTATCTCAATATAGCAAAGTCAAATCCGAATTGGATCAATTGATGATTGATTGGGAAACGGCAACAGAAGCATTAATGGAATTAGAGGATTAACGTCTTTTATTTCTTCTCGCCATTTTACGTTGTCTCTTGGCATTGCGCTTAACGGACTTTCGAGCATCTTTAGATTGTCTTTTCCAATAAGCCTTTGTCGCTTTCTTCTTTTCTTTTCGGGCAATTTTATTTTGTTTCTTAGCCTTTTTAGCCAAGATTTCTTCTGCTTCTGCTACTGAAGCTGGATTATCGCCAACTTTAGCAGAACCACATGACATTGAGTTAAAAACCAAAAAGAGCAATAAAAGAAAGCCGAATAACGTTTTAATCTTCATACATTTGTTTTAAGCTAATTGAACGCCATGAAGTTACAATTTATTTTATGTTTTGTCATTCTAAGTTCCGTATTCAGTGCGTGTAATAAAAATAAATTGCACCCTGTTCCAAATATTCCTTTTGATATGAATATTGACATTACCTTACCAAGTTATTCTGGTTTAATGGGGGTAGGTGGTTGGACTTACGTTTCTGGTGGTTCTCGTGGAATTATTGTTTATAGAAGAGCAATCGATGAATTTGTTGCTTTTGATAGACATTCACCTGAAGATCCAGATGCGCTATGTGGGATGCCTTTATATCCAGATAATGATAATTTTTTACAATTAATTGATTCATGCTCAACCGCTCGCTACTCACTTTATGACGGCTCTGCAATAACTGGTTCTGAATTCGGCTTACGACAGTATCAAACAGTTTATAATGGTTCTAACATTTTGCGTATTTACAATTAATAGGAAAATACTAATTTTGCACAAAAAAATAGCATGAACGAAATTACAGTTACCATTATCGATAGAGAAGGAGAAGCACATGAATTAGTAGCTCCAACTGATATGAATATGAACGTCATGGAATTGTGTAAGTCTTATGAGTTGCCAGTGAAAGGAGAATGTGGAGGAATGGCAATGTGTGCAACTTGTCAATGTTATTTAGAATCAGAGACACATTTACCAGAACAAAGCGATGCGGAATTGGATATGTTGGACCAAGCATTTTATGTGAAATCTAACAGTCGTTTAGGTTGCCAGATACACATAAGTGAAGAAATAGATGGTATTGTTTTAAGATTGGCGCCTGAGTCAAATTGATCAATACTTGGTAAAATAAAAAAAGCGGGTTTGAACTTTCAAATCCGCTTTTTTATTGATGATAACTTTCTTAGAAAACAAATGTTAATCCAACAAAGGCATTCATAAATGAAAACCCTCTGTGTCGAGCAACAGCATTCTCGACCATTTTTGTGTAATTTAATTTCGGTTCACTATAAGAATAATAATATTCATTTGGTGTTTTACCTATGTTAATTGTGTATTTGATACCATAATTAAACATCAAACTTTTCGTTATTGGTGTTCGCATATTTAACGCATATAACAAAACAATCTTTTTAACCGTCTTGAACTTTTCAAAATTGACTGGATCTAAATCTGTTGTAGATGTAGAGTATAGCGTCGGAGAATAGTCAATACCATAATAACTATCAGTATATTGATACAAATAGTTTTTTTCGGCCACTCTTGAATTTGCTATTCCAAATCCAATTTGATGACTAATACCCATAGGAAGAAGTGCCTTTGAAGTTGCAAACTCAATTTTAGGAATAAAAACAGTTGTTTTAACATCAATCATTTCATGTTTAACATAGAGGTAATTGTATTCATCATAATACATTTGGTCATAATTGTCCATATAAACACTGGAATAATCTTGACCGTATTCAATTGATAGTCCAAGATTACGCTTTACGGCATAGCCAGCATTTATGCGGAAACCTGTATTAAATTTATCTTTTGCAGTCACGAAGTTTTTACCATTTGCTTTATAGCCATATTGACCTAAGCTCAAAATATTTGAAAATAAAGGAAAATTCGCCAAACCTTCTACGTCGACAAAAAATCGTTTTCCATAATATCCATTGTTCTTTTGAGAAAAAGAGCTAAATGAAATTAGTAGTGTTACGATGAAAATAATATAGTATTTCATTGATTTTGTTTTAGTTGTATGAATTAATTTGTTTCTCCAAGTGTTTTTAAAATGTCGTAAACATGAGCACCCAATTGAAGTTTTTTAGGTGAGTCTTTAAAATAGTAGCTCACTCCATTTTCAATTTTACCAGATTCAAGGTCTAAAATCAACATGTTCATTTCGGTGTTACTACCTGAAAGAATTCCAACTGGTACATAGATCAATAAAATTGGATAAATGATGATAGAAGACAATACACCCGAAGCTGAGATGTTGGCAGAATATTCATGTTCAACAAGGGAAAACATCACTTTTGAAGTCCCGTAATCAGTAGATATTTGTTTTAATAATTGGTAGTCAACAGGAAAAATATTTATATCCTCATCAGAGGCAATTTGATTCAACATGTTAATCAAAATACTGCGCTCATTGTATCCTTGCGTTCCTTTTGTTGCGAGAGTTCTACTGTCAACAGAATATGTTTTAATCCCTGCCAGTTCTGCTGAACTTTCAATTGCCTCGGAAAAGTCACTTTCTAATTTTTCTGATTTAATATTGTCTACTTCACCGTGCTTATAACTGCGAACCATAGGCTCAACAACAATCAATTCTTTAATGCCAAGGTTTTCAGAATTTAAAGCTTTTTCTTTATCGTAAGCTTTCTTTTCTTTTTTGGAAAGTGCGTTATAATCTTCTTTTTCTTTTTCGATCTTATCCCAATCCGCTTTCTTTTCCGCGTATAAATCGGCAAAAAGTTTATCTTCTAAAATATCATTCAATCCATATAAGTAGAATTTGGTTGAATCAAAGTTTGTTGGATTGTCTGCATTCTTTTTACTTTTGATTTTATCGTATTTGGACGTCTTCGTAACGGTATCTTTTTCAACCGGCTTAATGCTGTCCTTACTGATTTTTAAGAAATCTTGTGCTGCTTCATTAAATGATTTTTTTGATAATTTTTCTAGTTTGAACTGTGAGTTTTCAGCTAAGTCTTTAATGAATTTGGTATAAACTGCTTTTATTTCCTCGTCATTCTGGTTTGACTTGTACAAATCATAAACCTGGCGCAGCGATAATGAAATTAAAGCTTCTTTTGAGAGCTTTTTCAAAAAGAAATGAAGGGAAGCAGACTCACCTTCTAATTCTGAAGTTTTTTGAATTGTTTGAGATGATTTATTTTCAGCTTTATACAACATTAAATTCATCCAAGTCTGTGCCTTCATTCGTTTCAAGTACATCGAATTTGGAAAGTCTTTTTCTAAAATGAAAATTGAATAGAGTGCATTACCATATTGATTATCAATGATGTCATTTCGAACACTTTCGAATCGAGCAATATTTCTTATTTCTTTAAAACGTTCTTCACCAAGACGTTGTGTTACATCTGTCCAATTTGAATAAGTGCCAATTTCTATTTCAGCTGCTTCTTTTCTTTTTTTAATGTTAGGATGTGAACTATTGGAATCATCGTAATCTTCAATTGCCTTAATTTCATATTTTTTACTTGGAAATAATGTGTTCGGAACATAAAATCCATCCTTGTTGAAATATGAAATTGGAAAAACTACTTCGTCGAAAGGTAAATACGAGTACATTAATACATCGAACGTTGAAATAATTTCTTCCTCTGAATATCCAGCCGCGTTGTATAATTTAACGCCTAGCTTGTCAGCTTCAAATTCTTTCTCTTTTGAATATTGACTCAAACTTGCAATTCGATCACTTTGACGATAACCTTTCGTCTTATAATCAAAAGTTTCAACGACATGTTTTTCGGTGTAATGTGAAATCTCATGCGCTAAAACATATGCAATTTGCGCTTCAGAAGTTAATTGGGATAATAACCCAGTTGTTACAAATACAATTCCTTGATCTGTACTGAACGCATTTGATGAGTTTGATTTGATGATGTAAAATCGCAATTGAGAACGTAAATCTGAATCATTTTTCAATAAATGATCTGCAACTTCAGATATGTAATTTGACATTTCATCACCATAAATTACCAATCCTGAATGCAAGATTTCATCGATTGCATAGTTCGTTCCTTCAAAAAATACTCTCTCTTGATTTTGATTTAATTCTTCTTTTCCTTTTTTAATGTCTTCTTGTACTTTCGTATAGGTCTGTTTTGTAAAGTCAACAGGTATCTTGCCTTTTGATTTCGCAGTTGTATAATTGTTAAAGTCAACTTGCGAATAAAGGGTAACAAATGAAAGTAGGGAGAAAATTGATAGGCTCAATTTAAGTTTAATCATAATTAAATGTTTAGGTTGTTTATATTGAAATTCTTAATTGTTGTGGTATTATACAAACAGGAATAGGTTCCATTTTATGTTTGTTGATACGATTTAATCGGCGATAAATTGCCAAAACTTCTTCTTCTCGTTGCGTTAAATTTGTTTCATCTCCTGCGAATTCCATGGCCCATTCAAGTTCAGGGTAGCTTGCTCCCAATTGGTCTTCATCGGTGCGACTATCACCCCACAAACCATCTGTTGGTTTCGCTGCCAAAATTTCCTGGATTACTCCAACTTCTTGAGCCATACTTTTTACTTCTGATTTTGTCAAATCCGCAATTGGGCTCAAATCAACACCACCATCGCCATATTTCGTGAAAAATCCAACTCCGAAATCTTCAATTTTATTTCCCGTACCAGCGACCAAACAGTTACTTGATTGACCCAAGGCATACAAGGTTGTCATGCGTAATCGTGCACGTGTATTAGCCATTGCAAGTTGATTCTCAATTGTATCTTTCGGAAAAGTACTTTCCATAAGTTCAAAAATTGAAGTTAAATTCACTTCAATGCTTTCTACATTTGAAAAACGGTTTTTTAAATCTGCAATATGATTTAATGCACGCTCATATTCACTTTGAGACTGACGAATAGGCATGTTCACCAAAATGGTTTTTTTACCGGTTAATGCGCACAGGGTAGAAGTCAATGCAGAATCAATTCCTCCAGAAATTCCAATAATAAAACCAGAAAGCCTAGCTGATTCACAGTAGTGATTCAACCAGGCAGTAATATGTTGTGATGCTTTAGTGTAATTCAATGAATTTAGAATAAAATAGATACTTTGAACATTAATTGTCCTTGTGTTGCTTTGTTTGCTAAATATGTATCAGCAGATGTTCCGTTTTCACCAGCTCTCGTGTAAAGCGTTGTTTTATCAGAGTCTGCATTTCGTCCCCAAAACAATGGCGTAAATCCATAGTAATATCCAATTTCAGCAACCAAACAAGTTGACCCTGAGAAATTCCATTCTGCTCCTCCAGCTAATCCAACTGCACTTTTAAAGAAGAACATATCACCAGACGCTTTCATAGCTTCGTTAGAACCTGAAGCACCATTTGTATAACCTGGGCCAAAATTAAATCCTTCGTCATTGCTTTTAGTCGACAACAAGAAGCTATTGCGAAGTCCAAATTTCCCGAAGTAACGGAAGTAACCAATGAAATTCGTTCTAAATAACATCATCGTCGGCACTGTCAAATAAACTGATTTTTGATTTCTTGTCACTAACTGAAAGTAGCTATCTGTGGTTGGACTTCCAGCATCTCCTTTCTGAAGAATTTCTGTATCGTTATAGCGATAGTAAATGGAAGGTTTTCCATCCTGTGCATAATCAAATTTAATCGTGTTAAAATCAAATTCTGCACCCGTGCAAAACGCAATTGATTCGTTTAGACTAAAATTAAAATTAGCACCAATCGTTAAATCATTACCAACTCCATTCGTTTGAATCGTTTTTGTTCCCATTTTTTGGAAATTTAATCCAGATCCAAGTATGATTCCGGCTTGAAAATCTTTGTCAGCAGCTTCTTGTGCTTGAGCCGATAAAGTTAGTCCTAAGGCAACTACTGAGTATAAAATTTTTTTCATGTCTTTTCTTTTGCTTTAATAGTCTAAAAAAATTTCACAAATCCTTTGATTTATGTACTTTTGGACTACAATATTAAAGAATAATAATGACTCTTAAAAGCATTTTTGTATTCCTCTTGGTAATTCTTGTTTTCGCAAGTTGTGGTAATAATCCACTGGATGTTGACGCGTCAAAAACCGAGGTAAATATTGACTTTCTAAATCTTGATTCAAGCTTAGTCAATACGCTACCAGCAAATCGAATTGTTATGCATCATAAATACATGGACATTATTCCTGAAATTTATGAGTATAATTTGGGTTATTGTATTCGGATGTCCAATGCGTCCGATTCAAGTTTTGAAAAAAGTTTGACACTATTTTTAAAAGATCCATATATCAAACGATTGGAAAATAGAATTGCTCAGAAATTTTCAAATCTTACGAGTTATAAAACGGAATTGATTGACGGATTTAAGCATTTGAAATTCCACATTCCTTCCGGAAAAATGCCGGAGAATATTGTTTTTATGAATTCTTTGTTCAATTCAAATGCCTTTAGCACTGAAAAGCAGATTGGAATTGGCTTGGATAACTATTTAGGCGCATCAACTGATGTTGTTAAAGAATTACCAGAAGAACCTTTTTATCAGTGGATCAAAGATGCTATGGAACCAAAATTTATGACCCGTGATGCGATTTGTTCGTGGGTGATGACGCATTATGTAGATGAAGTTGATGGAAACTTAGCTGAACACATAATTCGTTGGGGAAAAATTCTTTACTTGACACAGGCAGCTTTTCCAAACAAAGAACCTGAACTGATATTGCGCTATACAACAGTAGATTACAAATGGGCACTTGAAAATGAATATTCGCTTTGGAAGTATTTGGTTGACGAAAAAATGTTGTTTACAGTAAACGAATTGAATACTAAAAATTTACTTAAAGAAGGACCTTTCACTATTGGATTACCAGAAAAAGGTCCAGATCGTTTAGGTCAATTTTTAGGTTATCGCATGATTTTGAAATACATGGAAGCAAAAGACATTACTGTTGAACAATTAATAAATACACCTTACACCGATATTCTTGTTGAATACGAAATAGATTAACAATGGAAGATAAAATTGTAAAGACATCCGAAATTCAAATTAAAGTTGGATTAAACGAAAATAACTTGCCAATCGGCATGAAATGGTCGGCACCAGACGGACAAATGGATAATGCACCAGCGTCAGCCTTCATGCTTTCTCTTTGGGATCCGAAGGAAAAAAATACCATGAAAATTGATCTTTGGACAAAAGAAATGTCAATTGAAGAAATGAAACAATTTTTTCATCAAACTTTATTGACAATGGCGGATACGTTCGAAAAAGCAACTGGTGAGACCTTAATCTGTGAAGATTTACGTGATTATTGTTATCACTTTGCGGACAAAATGCAAATCTTGCCAGAAGAATAATGAGTTCAGGGAATTTGAGAAAAATGTCCGTTGACCTAGCGGATACGGTTGTATACACCTTGAATTTATCCGAAGATATTGTGATGAATGAGTGTGTTGGAAAAACAATCGCCTTTCGTTGGAATGGACAAATCATTTGTTCTTCTTGTAGTAAAGTGACAAAAAAATCATTTGGTGACGGCTTTTGTTACAATTGTTTCATGAATGCTCCGGAAGCAACTGAATGTACAATTCGCCCAGAATTATGTCGTGCACATCTAGGTGAAGGCCGAGATCCTGAATGGGAAGAACGCAATCACAATACGCCACACATTGTTTATTTAGCAGCTTCGGATATTGTCAAAGTAGGAGTAACGCGCATCACACAAGTTCCAACACGATGGATTGATCAAGGTGCTTCAGCTGCGATTCGCATTGCAGAAACTCCAAACCGTTATGAAGCAGGAATGTTGGAAGTAGCGCTTAAAGATTTCTTTTCAGATAAAACGAATTGGCAACGCATGTTGAAAAATGAAGTGGATGATTCGATTGATCTCGTTGATGAAAAATGGACACTTCACGATCAATTGCCTGCTGACTTAACTCAGTTTTTCACGGAAGATGATGAAGTAATCGAGTTAAATTATCCTGTCATAGAGTTTCCGACGAAGGTTTCAAGTTTATCGTTTGATAAAACTGCTGATATCGTTGGTAAATTAGCAGGAATCAAAGGTCAATATTTGATTTTTGATGATGGAAGAGTGTTGAATATTCGCAAACATACAGGGTATACAGTTGAATTTTCAATTGTAAATTAATCCTTGAGTGTTAACTTTGCAAAATGGGAAAAGATAAAATTCGTCGGTTCGCTGCGATAAAAGAGTATGAGAATGTGTTCGAACCTACAATTGGTGAAGAATACGAGATGAAAGGGAAATGGCGTTCAGACTATTTTAAAAACGATCATCCGATTGTATTGGAATTGGGTTGTGGCAAGGGCGAATATACGGTTGGATTAGCGAAACATTTTCCAGAAAAGAATTTTATTGGCTGCGATATAAAAGGAGCACGTATGTTTATTGGAGCGACAGAGGCAATTGAAGCGGAGTTGAACAATGTTGCTTTCTTGAGAACGAAAATCGATTTTATCAACGATTGTTTTGAAGAAAATGAAGTTGATGAAATTTGGTTAACCTTTTCCGATCCACAGCCAAATAAACCGAATAAACGACTTTCATCAGGACCATTTGTGGCGCGTTACCGCAAATTATTGAAACCGGGTGGACTTGTGCACATGAAAACGGATTCAGATTTATTGTTTGAATATACGGAAGAACAAATCAAAGAGCACAATTATGAATTATTAGAATTGACGTGGGATTTGTATGGCGAACTTCCAGAAAACATCGATCAACAAACGCGTGATATTTTCCATATTAAAACGCATTACGAAAAACTCTTCACTGCTAAAGGAAGTGTCATTAAGTATTGCCGTTTTAAAATCAATTAAAACAGCTTTAACATTAAAGAATCTGATTTTTATTAGGTGTTTTATGCTACACGCAATTTTGCCATTTTCGAATTCGTGAATTGAGCTGCTGCATAGTCTAACGTTACTCTGAATTCAGATTCGTTTTTAGATGGCAATTCGTACATCGCGTCGTTTAGAATCGCTTCACAAATTGAACGTAAACCACGTGCACCAAGTTTGAATTCGATTGCTTTGGTTACGATAAAGTCCAATACATCAGCGTCGAAACTTAATTTAACACCATCAATGTCAAACAAACGAACATATTGTTTCACTAATGCATTTTTCGGCTCAGTCAAAATTCGTTTTAATGAAGCAGCATCCAATGGTTCCAAATAAGTTAGAACTGGGAAACGACCAATTAATTCTGGAATCAAACCAAACGATTTAATATCTGTTGGATTGATGTATTTCAATAAACTTTCACTATCGATGCGTTCAACTTCAGATGTTGAGAAACCAATCGTTTGACGGTTAACACGACTTGCGATTATTTTTTCGATTCCGTCAAATGCTCCTCCACAAACGAAGAGAATATTTTTCGTATCGATTTGAATCATTTTTTGTTCAGGATGTTTTCTTCCTCCTTGTGGTGGAACGTTCACAATCGAACCTTCCAATAATTTTAAAAGGGCTTGTTGAACACCTTCTCCAGAAACATCACGAGTGATTGATGGATTATCACTTTTACGTGCAATTTTATCCACCTCATCAATAAATACGATTCCATGTTGGGCAGCATTCACATTGTAATCTGAAGCCTGTAATAAGCGTGACAAAATACTTTCAACATCTTCTCCAACGTATCCAGCTTCGGTAAGAACTGTTGCATCAGCGATACAAAACGGAACATTCAACATCTTTGCAATTGTTTTCGCTAAAAGTGTTTTTCCTGTTCCTGTTCGTCCAACAAGAATTACATTTGATTTTTCAATTTCTACCTCGTCTTTAGATGCTGGTTGATTTAATCGTTTGTAGTGATTGTAAACAGCCACAGAAAGTACTTTTTTCGCATCTTCTTGACCAATTACATATTCATCGAGTTTCGCTTTAATTTCAGAAGGCTTCAATACATTCACAACTTCATTACCTGATTTCGATTTATCTGTTAAATCTTCTTCTTTGATAATTGAATGTGCTTGTTGAACACAGCTTTCACAAATGTGTCCAGAAACTCCAGCAATTAAAATTCCAACCTCTGCGCGAGATCTACCACAAAAGGAACAACCTGAATCTTTTTTTGACATAGTATTTTTTGACAAAAAAGCCACCCGCCAAATGACGGATGGACTTTCGTTACATTTTACAAAGGTAAATTATTTTGGATTGCGAATCAAAATTTCATCCACCATTCCGTATTCTTTTGCTTCTTCAGAAGTCATCCAATAATCACGGTCTGAATCAGCCCATACTTTATCAAATGGTTGTTTAGAATGTGTTGCGATAATATCGTACAATTCTTTTTTCAACTTTTGAATCTCACGCGCAGTAATTTCGATATCCGATGCTTGTCCTTGTGCTCCACCTAATGGTTGATGAATCATAACGCGTGCATGTTTTAAAGCAGAACGTTTTCCTTCAGCTCCAGCACACATCAAAACAGCTCCCATTGAAGCAGCCATTCCCGTACAAATTGTTGCAACGTCTGGCTTGATGTATTGCATAGTATCATAAATTCCTAAACCTGCATAAACTGATCCACCTGGAGAATTCAAATAGATTTGGATGTCTTTATTAGGATCTGCTGATTCCAAAAATAATAATTGCGCATTGATAATGTTTGCAACATAATCATCAATTCCTGTTCCCAAGAAAATGATTCTGTCCATCATTAAACGCGAGAACACGTCCATTTGCGTCATATTCATAGAACGCTCTTCGATGATATAAGGTGTCAATGAAGACTCAATGTAATGATCCATGTGCATACTACTTAAACCCATGTGTTTAGTGGCATATTTTCTAAATTCGTTTTTATCAAACATAGTCTGTGTGTTTATCTTTGTTCTAAACGTTAAAGATAAAAGCAAAGTTGGGATTGACAATCAAAAAAATGAAAATTCGTGCATAGCTTTCAAGAATTCTGAATTACCTTCGGAAAATGTTGCCAACTGATATCAAAAAACAACGAGTTTTACTTTCTCCTTTGAACTGGGGAATGGGACATGTCTCACGTTGCATTGGTTTGATTGACATTTTGCTGAGAAATGATAATACTATTTTTATTGCTTGCTCTGCTGAACAACAGTTCATTTTCCAACAGTATTTTTCGGATGTTACATATATTGATCACGATGGTTATCCATTCGAATTTGGGGGTAAAGGCAAGTTTTCGCTGGATCTATTAAAACAATTCTCTGCCTTGAAGAGTCGGCAAGATGAGGAAAAAACGCAAGTTGAAAACTATGTTGATTTTTTTCAGATAGATGTTATAATTTCTGACCACCGTTATGGTTTTAGATCAAAAAACACACGTTCTATTTTCATGACACATCAATTGAATTTACCGCTTAAATGGTATGAACGCTGGGTCCAAAAGATCCATCTTTCCTACATGCGAGCCTTTGATGAAATTTGGGTTCTTGACACGGAAGATTCTAAGTATGCAGGAAATTTGAGTCGAAATGAAGATGGTTTAAATGTCCAATATATTGGTGTTTTATCGCGTTTTGGAAGGTATGTCCCCAAAGAAACGAAAACCATCGATCGATTGATTGTTGTGAGTGGTCCACCAATTTATGCGAAACAATTCCTTGAGCAACAATTAGAATCATTTAAAACGGATGAAGGTCATAACGTTCTGATTGCGCCCAAGGAAATAGTAGATAACATTGAATTAGAAAACATTTATCCCTCAACTGATTGGTTGAAATGTGATGACTATTTTCTATCTAGTAAAATGATTGTTTCAAGAAGCGGATATTCCACTTTAATGGATGCAATTTGTTTGGAAATCCCATGCAAAATTATAGCCACTCCTGGTCAAGCAGAACAAGAGTATTTAGCATTATTCTGGAATGAAAATTCGCTCTGTCTCTCCCGTTAATTGATTCACTAATAAGTAAACTCCAGTTTCATTAAATGGAATCTGCGTTGTTTTTTCTGCCATTAATATCAATTTTCCTTCCAATGAATACAAAGCCACAGAAGATTTTGAGCTCAATTCAATACTTGAAGTTATTGAATTGTAAAAACTCAAATTACTTTTTGTGTTAATTGCGATGATTCCTTTTGAATAATTTGTTCCATCAAAATCTGTAGATGATAATTTATAATAATTAATGCCAGCTGAAGGGCGTACATGGTCAAATGAATAGGAAAGTAATTGATCTGAGTTTCCAGCACCATCTAATTGAGCGATTTGAAAGAAATTATAGCCGTCTGTAGAATGACTCAATGTATAGTAATCATTGTTTTGCTCCGATGCTGTCTGCCAGTAAATACTATTGATTTCATGATAGTTTATTCCGTAAAATGAAACCAATTCTGAAGGTAAAACGACAGGCGTAATATCACAATTTGGCATATTTCCTTGTTCAACAGGGGTACCACCAAACTCATTCCATTTTGCATAGTTTCCATCGGTAGCTGAACCTGGTGCTGTATATGAATAGGTGTCACTCAATACAGTTCCATCACTTGCGGTAAATGTCATTGTGAAATTTTTACTTCCTCCAGAATTCCCAAAATTCCCACCATCGTGCCAATTCGCTCCACTTGATCCAGCTCCTGCATAAATTACATAGATCGGTCCTGTGCCGCAAAGATTTGACCATGTAAGAGCTGAAACACATAAATTATTGGATACAAGAAGGAAAGAAGAATTTGGTGGAATTGTAGTGCCAAATCCATCGACAAATAAACCTGGACAAGCAGCTGCAGTATTTAAATTAGCAGTTGTTGTTGTGTTTGCTACTACTGTTGATGACATAATGTAGCCTCCTGTTGTGTAGTTTAAAACAACATTCGTTGCATTTGGAGTAAGTGAATATCCTCCTGTTGTACCAAAAATGATTTCGGATTTCCCTTCAACTCCTGATCCACATGAAACATCACAGCCATCGAATAACATACTTGTGACATAAATTGGTGTTAATGTACAAGGTCCTCCAGAAAGTGTTACTGAATTTGCTGCTGAATTAGA
Organism: Bacteroidota bacterium; assembly: GCA_039804825.1. Taxonomy (GTDB): domain Bacteria; phylum Bacteroidota; class Bacteroidia; order Flavobacteriales_D; family Crocinitomicaceae; genus M0103. The sequence continues at coordinate 4,023 of JBDLVK010000033.1, read as the reverse complement.
ACCTGTTACTGAAGGATTTGATGAAATAATGCGAATCAAATAACCTGATCCAGTTGTAGTTGCACTTGGAATATTAAAATTTATAGACCCACTTGGGTTTAGACCTTGAGCTGAAGCGCCTGTTAATGTTCCAATTGTTGTTGGACTTGCAAAACTCCCTGAAGCGTTTGACAACTGAACCGTAAATGTGTTCCCTACAGCAAATGTTCCAGAAGAAGTAAAAGCAACACTACCTGCGTCACCTGTCGAACAATCGACGGTAAAAGGTCCGCCAGATACAAGACCAGTAGTAATTGTACAAGGATTTAACGTGATAGTAATATTGGATCCATTATCTGTTCCTGTTGTGGACGGTGTCGAAGAAACAACACGAATTCTGTAACTGACGCCAGTGGCTGTTCCTGCTGGAATAGAGATGTTGATTGTTCCTGAATTAGAAGTTGAGTTCAATGTTCCAATACTAATTGGACTTGTAAAACTTCCTGCTGAATTTGATAGTTGTGCCGTATAAACGTTCCCTGCTGTGAATGATCCTGTAGATGTAAAATCAACTGTTCCAGTAGCTGTAGTTGAGCAGTTAACAGTAAATGAAGAGGAGGATAAGCTTGTGGTTGTGATTGACGTTGATGGTGATGTAGCTTGAGGAGTTATTGAAAAATCGTCTATTCCTAATCCATCATCTGCTCCGCTGGCATTAAAATCATTCCATCGAATCCAAATAGATGATCCTGAAGCGATTGATAAACCAGAAATTGTAAATGTTATAGTTAATCTGTTCGCGGCCAAGTTACCATCAAAAGCTCCTAAAGTTCCTGTTGTAATTGGGGCAGTGAAGTCAAGTGAATTTTCATCAGTCCAAGTTCCTGTTGTTAAAGAAGTTGCAGAAGTGCTGTATTGAAAATCCAATCGATCAACTCTACCTGCGGTGCCTAATCTCCATTGTTCGCCTGTGTACGTAATAATTAACGAAGTTATTGTTGAACCAGATGTATTAGAAAATTGAGCGCCTATTGTTGGAATTACAGTTCCAGACTGAAGCGTTCCTAAGCTCCTATCTGTTGAGCTTGTTGCGCCAAAACTATACGTATCACCAGTAGCAATACTTCCAGTCCCAGCAGTGTAAGTAGCATTTGAACCCGTTCCAGATTCACTTAAAAACCAACCAGAAGGTAAAGTTGAACTTGTTGCGGAATTTGATAGTGTATTAAAATCTTGCGTATAAGGAGAGCCAATTGTAGATAGATTAATCTGTCCCCAAACAATAACTACATTCAGCATCAATGCTGAAACTAAAATAAACTTTTTCATAAAGCACTTTGAAACATAATTCGGGAAGCTTATTTCGCTGTTGCGAAGACGCGCTCCCGATTTGCGTCAAAGTGCGCGCTTGTCGTAGAGCATTGACATTGGCATGTCAAATCCGATAACTGTTACCATGGTTTCATGTTTAAATCGGTACAAAAGTACAACCTTTTTCAGCTTAGTATTTTACGGAATTATTAACCGAATATTATATTTATCAACAAATTAAGCGTAGACTTTTTTTTGAATTGTTAATTTTGCCTACTTATTAATCCTTGTGAAGAAATCGCTCAAATATTTAGTTTATACAGTTGTTTTACTCAGTGTTTTATTGGCTGTTGGGTGGTTTGTATTTCCTGAAAAAACGACAAATACTTACGCGCTTTTGATACGCAATTTGGGATTGAAACGTCAAGAATTAGATGAAGCAACTTGCCATGAGGACACTTGTTATGCTTTGCATTTAAATGACAATGTACTCGAATACTTGGAAGAATCATATTTGAATGGAACTCAAACCTTTTTAAAAACAACAAATGACATCCGTAAGCTATATCGTAAAGGTAAGTTGTTGTATATTGAAAATTCGGATTATTATGTTGTGGATACAATGTATTACAGCTATTCTTTTCTTGTTCCTGAAGCAAAAATATTACTAGACACAATCGGTGAACGTTTTCATCGTAAACTCGAAAACACAAGTCTTGAATGCTCACGCTTTACGTTAACGTCCATGCTTCGCACAACTAATTCAATCAAACGTTTGCGTAGATGGAACCGAAATTCAATCAAAAATTCAGCTCATTTGCACGGTACTACCTTTGATATTTCTTATCGTACTTTTTTTAGTACAAAAGAACTTTCTCCTGCTGAATCAGCATATCTCGCGGATGTACTTGGTAAAGTCATCTTTGAATTGCGCAGAGAACAAAAATGCTATGCAACTTATGAAACTTGGCAAACGTGTTATCATGTAGTGAGCAGGTGATAAGGTCAAATTGATAATCTAGAAATTATTGGTAAAAAAAATCCCGATTCCGTAAAAACAGAATCGGGATTTATATTTTGAACTAAGTTCTACTTATTTCACAATTCCTGTGAAAGCAGCATTCTCAGCAAATTTCAAGAACTCACGATCTTTCAAAGCTTTCGCTTTCAAAGAAGCATCTTTTCCAAATGCATTTTTCAAATTACTTACAACTGCATCAACATTGTTTTGACGAGCAGCAGCAACAGCTTTTAAGTAGTAACCTTGAGCTGATTCTTTGTCTGCAGAAGCGTCAACTGTTTTAACAGCAGCATCAGCACTTCCGTTTAACATTTGAGCCAATCCTTTGTTGAAAGAGTTGTCAGAACCAAAGTTAGAAACTGCATCAGCATATTTTCCGTCTTGGATGTTCAAGATTCCTAAGTTGTAGTTTACTTCTGAACCAGCACCTTTAGCTTGACCTAATAATTGTTTTGCTTTCGTACGATCTCCTGAAACACCTGCAACTGCACCTAAGTTGTTTTTCGAAATTGCATTGTCTTTCAAGCTATTTGCTTTTTCGAATTTCGCTTTAGCATCAGCCATTTTATTTTGTTGGTATAAAACTGCTCCAGCATTGTTGAATGCTCTGTAATCGTTTGGATAGTTTTTAATTGCAACATTGTAAAGACGTAATTTTTCGTTTAAGTCATTTGTTAATGTAGCTGTGAACAACAATTCTTCTAAATCCAATGAATCTGGTGTTGCAACTGAAACTGCCTTCAATTCTTCGTCAGAATATCCAGTTAGGTCATAAACAGTTGTGATTTCAGCACGACGTAATTTAGGGAAAATGTTTTTATCAAGGAAAGTAAACGTTTTACCCATGTTACGCATTTCTGTCTCGCGAGTTGCAGGATCAGAATTCATTTCTAAAACACGGATAATTAAGTTTTTCTCATCTTCGTTCATTGTTGAAGCTTTCAACTCTTTTTTGAATCCTTCGAAATCCTCACCACGTCCTGATAAATTGTAAACTTCAGTTTGTGCTTTGTCATTTTTAGCTTTTTTAGCTAAATCCATTGAAACTTTTTTAGCAGCTTCAGCACGCTCAGTTGACAAGTTATCGTTTTTCGCTACTTCACCTTCTGGAGATGCGTAACCTGTAACGTTAATTGTTTTGATAGCAATTTTAGCATTTGTTTGTGCTGCAGTCAACCATTTTGAATAATCAACGATATCTTTATCTTTTAATTCAGTTGGTTTAACAACAGATTTACCTTTATCAAAATTGATTTGAGCAACATATGTTTGCTCGTTTACACGTTTGAACTCATCTTTCGCGTAAACAACTTTGAAATCTTTATGTACTAAATATGGAGTGATGATAGTTGCATCAGCAATTTTAGTATCTGTAAATTGACCTTCTTTTTCTTTGTCTCCTTTGTAAACTTTTCCAGTAACCATTAAATCCGCATTTTCGAATTCTGGTTTGTAAGCAACAACATCCTCATAAACCATTTTACCACCTGGTTTGTATTGGATTTTATCACCGTTTCCTGTTGCTTTTTCTCCAAGAACAGTTACAGTTTTCAAAGCTGTACCACCCAACATTGGAGTAATTTCAGCTTTCGCTTTTTTCTTAATTCCTTTCTCAGGGAAAGTTACGTCAACTTTTACACGTACAGAGTCTCCGTGCATCTCAAGCGGATTTGGAGTAACTTTGTAATCTAAATCTTTCAATAGGTCACAAC
>JBDLVK010000032.1:0-10701 GCA_039804825.1 Bacteroidota bacterium | reverse complement strand
TCTAGATTGCAATCAATAAGAACAACAACTTTAAACTATGTAATCGTTTCATTTACACAGTTTACTTTCAGAGGTAGTTTCATGGTTAAAAATCCCGGCTTCAGACCCCGGGATTTTTTTTATTGAATCACAAATCACGAATTATTAATCATTCATGATGATAAGGCTCTCCGCGTAAAATAGTCATCGCGCGATAGAGTTGTTCAAAGAAAATCATGCGAACCATTTGATGAGAAAAAGTCATTTTGGAAAGACTAATTTTTCCAGTGGCGGCTTGGTACACTTCATCGGAGAATCCATAAGCACCGCCAACAACAAAGGCAATTGCCTTTCCACCAGAATTGAATTTTTGTTGTAGAAAATTGGAGAATTGCACCGAAGAATAAAAATCGCCACGTTCATCCAATAAAATCAAATGATCACCAGCTTGAATTTTTGCTAAAATTTCTTTTCCTTCTTGTTCTTTGATTTGCTCAAAAGTCAATTTCTTAGCATTCTTTATGTCGGGAATCTCAATTCGTTCAACAGGAATATAATGTTTTAAACGTTTTAAATACTCGTTTTCACCCTCTTCTAAAAAGGATTTACCTGTTTTTCCTATACAAATGAATTTTACTTTCATGTTTCAAAGGTACGAACAAGTGATTAATCACAAGTCACGAATCACGAATTCTGAATCACAAATCCTTTGACAAAAAGGGCATCATTTTTGCTTGTTCCAAAATCAAATTTTTGTGTTATGACATTTTTATACGTGTTTTTGACTTCTTTCGTATTATCTTTTTCACCACAAGGTGAAGTGCCGTATACTGCGATAGAAAAGGCTTTTACTTCAAATGATGCAGGTAGTATTGTTGCAATTGGGAAGGATAAAATGCTGATCAATGTCCTAGGAAAAGAAGGCGCTTACAGTCAATCACAAGCCACGTTGGTTTTGAAGGATTTCTTCTCGAAAAAACCGGGTTCAAGTTTTAAATTTATCTTTAAAGGAAAAGAATCATCTGATGGTTCATTCGCCATTGGTACATACGATAGCAAATCAGAGAGCTTCCGCGTCACCATACATTTCATTAAAATTGGCGCCGATTTCAAAATCGAAAGTCTCACTATCGAAAAAGCGTAAATCAGAAGATAGAATCTAGAATGTAGAGTTAGAAAAACGTGTAACACCAAGTTCATCACTCATCGCTCATCGTTCCTTGCTCTTTGTTCCTTGCTCTTTGTTCTATATATTTGCAACATGATTTACGAAATTATCGATAACGCTTTTCGCGAAGATATTGGCGAAGGCGATCATTCAACCTTAGCATGTGTTCCTGAAAATGCATATGGTCAAGCGCAGTTAATCGTGAAAGAAGATGGTGTTTTGGCAGGTGTAGAGCTTGCTGAATTGATTTTTCATCGATTTGATCCGACATTAGAAATGGAAATTTTCATTAAAGACGGAACTCTTGTCAAAAAAGGGGAAATTGCGTTTGTCGTGAAAGGTAAATCACGTTCTATTTTAACCACTGAACGTTTAGTGCTAAACTTTATGCAACGCATGAGTGGAATTGCTACACAAACGCATAAAATTGTTTCTTTAATTGAAGGGTGTTCAACCAAGTTATTAGACACGCGAAAAACAACACCAGGAATCCGATACATGGAAAAATGGGCTGTGCGAATCGGAGGGGGATATAACCATCGATTTGCCTTGTACGACATGGTAATGCTGAAAGATAATCACATTGATTATGCTGGTGGAATCGAAAAAGCAATTGCACGTACACACGATTATTTGAAAGCAAATAACAAAGAGTTGAAAATTGAAGTGGAAGTGCGCAACGAAGAAGAGTTGAAAGAAGTGCTTCGTGTTGGTGGAGTAAACCGCATTATGTTGGATAATTTTACACCAGATGAAATTCGTCGCGTCTTGCCTTTGATTCCAGCAGAATATGAAACAGAAGCTTCAGGTGGAATTACAATGGAAACAATTCGTTCCTATGCTGAAACTGGAGTGCAATTTATTTCTGTAGGCGCATTAACACATTCAGTAAAAAGCATGGATTTGAGCCTAAAAGCTTTTTTTGAATAGGCTAATACGCAATTTCCACAATTAATAGGGCGATATCGTCAATTTGTTCACTTTCTATCATCCAGTTTAGCAGCGCTTTTTGTATGCCATCTTTTAAAGATTCACTCGTTGGATTTTCCTGACTTAATAGTATTTCACGGAGCCCTGTTTTCTTGAATTTTTTGCCCTTTGGTCCACCAAATTGGTCCACAATTCCATCACTAAATAGTAGTAGAAAATCTCCTTCTTCAAGTATTATTTTATGTTCCTCAAAAGCATCTGAAATAGAAGTATTTCCAATTGGTCGTTTGGTTGGAGAAAATTCAATTAGTTCACCCGAACGAAGTAACCAAAGTGGATTGTTTGCACCTGACCAGATGAGCGATTTTGAACCCGTTTCCAGACAACAAACAGAGATGTCCATTCCATCGTTGATAGTTCCATCGTATTGGTTTAAATTTTCACGTAAAATGGTACTGCAAGATTCCAATAATTCAGATGTACTAACAGTCGTTAATGCCGATAATGAAGCGTTTAAAGCATTGGTACATAGTACACTCATCATTGCTCCTGGAACTCCATGCCCTGTACAGTCGCCAATGGCAAAGAAAACAAAATCAGTTCCATTGAGGTGCTTTTCTTCCATCCAATAAAAATCGCCTGCAACAATGTCTTTTGGGGCATACCAAAGTTGACTTGTCGGTAACAAATGAGCTCGTTTTAACTGGTTTGGAAGTAGCGCTTCCTGAATCCGTTTTGCGTAGGAAATACTGCTGATAATTTCTTCGTTTTTCGCTTCGATTTCCTGCTTTTGAAACTCAATTTCTTCTGTTCTAAGCTTGACTTTTTCTTCCAATTCAGCGTTCGCTTTTTCTTTAATTAAATTGATTTCTTCCAATCGATTAATTGCTTCTTCACGGAAGTTTTTGAAACGAATGACGATACCTAAACTGAACAGAATTACCTCCGCTGTTGATCCAAATTGAAAACCAAAATCCGTGAAGAAATTGGAAGGTAGAATTCCGAAATTTTTCAGGACAAATGCGAAGACTGAAATCACCAATAAAAGGAAGGCAATGAGGAATAATTTTGCTGGTTGATAGCCTTTGCGAATGGCAATAATAGCGACAGGCAAAATGAAGATATTGAGCAATAGCGTAAAGCCGTTAACTGCAATAATGGAAAATGTATAAGCAAACTCCACGGGAATCAAAGAAAGTAAGGCAATTAAAATCAATGGAACTTGAAATAGTTGGAAGATTCGATCGATTCGTGGAAGTAGAGTAGAAAGGTTCAAATAAATGCGACTAAAGCGCAAAAGAAAGAGTACAGAAGTTGTTGCGAAAAAAGGATTTGCATGGTTGATTAAATATGTGTTGTCTGGCCAGAGATACAATTTCCCAAAACCCAACAATGATAATTGAAGAAAGAGAAAAGTAATTAAATACAGCGAATAATTCAAGGACAATTTTTCTTTGGTGATGAGCCACATAAAGCAATTGAATAGAATGACAAAACAGAGAATTCCGATGTAAATCCCTAGAAAATAGTTTTCATTCGATTCATTCTGGTGAAAATAGGATTCCGATTGGAGTGATGCGCCGAAATGAAATTGTTCTCCGCCATTGTTAACCCTCAAGTAATAGTGATTAGTTGATAACGCTGGAAGTCCTAATCGGAAAGCTATTTTGCGTGAAAGGATTTGTTTTAAATGTGTAGGTACCAAGTCACCTTGATCCAAGGGAATTAAACTTCCGGTTTCAATCGGCTTGAACAACTCTGCGTGATCTAAATTTGGATTGTTAAGTGAAAGGTAAATCACTTGGTCATAATGTTCATTGTTTCGCAAGCTGAATTGAAACCAGACGTCATGTTGTATAAAACCAAAATTTGGTGTGTTATTCGGAAGTGCTTTAAATTGAATTCTGTTGAAGTGGTAGTCTGTAAGTGGTGTATTTTTCTGCGTTACATTTTCCCAATAAAAGAGTGACTTGTTTGTCAATGGAACATATTCATCGTATCCGCTTAGTTGAATGGTATAAGGCACTTCAATTCCAATCACTTTTGCGGAAATTGAAGAAAAGCAGAAAATGGAAAAAATAAAGCTAACGAGAAGTGGTTTCATACGTGTTTACTTGCTGTCTAATAAATCAGTTTCTTCATTTGATTCTTTTTCAGTAAACGGATTGTAAATATAGGAAAGTCCAACAACACCCAGTCCGGCCAAAAGCACATATGTAGAATAGGGCCAGTGCATGATTTTAAAAACCAATCCAAGAAATACAAAAATACTACCCAGCCAAAAGAACAAATTGAATTCGGCACTGTGCTTTCCGTGGCGGTAAGAAATAAGGTTTAATACAAATGCTCCTCCACCAGCTGCGAGAAATAAAAAGCGTGCAGTACTTTTAGAAAGAAGTCCTGAACCATAGTTTGTAAACAAGAGTACTGCCATTGCAAAAGCAATAACAAACAAACCACCTGCTATTTTCTTTAAGATCATTTCTTAAAAATACAAGATTATCCAATTCGTAACGCAGAAAACTAAAATTAAGTTAAAATGCTCCGTGATGAGAAACGAATCTTATATTTGTTCATCGTTAAAAAGTAAAAATGAAAAAAATTCTTCTTGGTTTAGTAGTAATGAGTTCATTCTCTATAGTTGCACAAACCACAATGGACAAAACACTCAATGCAGCATGTGATTGCATAAACAAGAAAAACAGTGCCGATGTAGTTGACTACGATAGTTACCTCGCTTTGGTCATTGAATGTGCTTCACCTGTCATATTAAAAAATCAGGAAGAATTAAAAGATGAATTGAACATTAAAACGCGCGATGAAATGGAAGCCATTGAGGAAATAGGCGGTAAAGTAGGGGAGCGTTTGGTGTTGGAATGTCCAAAGTTTATGGAAATCACCATGAAAGTGCTTGGTGAAGATGAGCAATTGATGGATATGGCGATTGATGAACTATCAGATGATCCAGTTCCGATTGATGAAGGAGATTTGATTGAAGAAGGAACCGTAGTTACGGTTGCGAAGGCTTTTCCTTGTCAATTGACAGTGAAAAATAACTTGGGTGAAACATTGAATTATTTGTGGACCGAACCAATTGACATTGCAGATGAATTTGTTGCCAATCCAGATGCATTAAAAGGAAAGAAAGTGAACATTGTTTATTACTACGGAGATATTTACGATGCGCAAGCGGGTGAATATGTTACGCGTAAAATAATCATGGAACTTACTCTTCAGTAGTAAGTTTCGACTGATCAACTTTTTTGTACGCATAAATATCCAGCAAGAATTCGGTGTCTTGTTCTAATTTATTGCCGATAACAACAATGGTAGTTCCAGCTTGGTGTAATTGTTCGATTTGATCTATGGTTGTAATTCCTCCACCAACAATAATTGGTAATTCTAGGGGACTTAATTCATCAATGCGCTCGCTTGGAACCGAAAAACGAGCGCCACTTCCTGCATCTAAATAAAGCAATTGTTTACCTTGTAATTTACCAGCTATAGCTGTGTTACGAATGATTGTACTGTTATCCCTTGGTATTGGAGTTGTCTGGCTCACATATGCAACAGAGGATTGGGTACCACCATCTATTAATAAATAAGCTGTTGGAATAATCTCTAAATCCATTTCAAACAATTCGGCAGCAGATTGAACATGATGACCAATTAAAAAATCTGGATTTCTTCCTGACAATAAACTAAGGTATAAAATTGCATCTGCCTTTTCACTGATTTGTTGAGATGACCCTGGGAAAATAACTAAGGGAATGGTCGAATGCTCTTTGATGAATTCTACTGTTGCTGAAAACTCCTTACGAGTTACAGTGCTACCTCCAATAAAAAGAAAATCAACTCCCGCAAAAGAAGACTTCTCCAAAAGTTCCAATAAACGCGTTCCATTATCGCATTTTTCTGGATCGATTAATACGGCAATAGCATTTTTCGCTTTTCTGAATTGCTTTAGTATTTCTCCGTTCATTGAAGTTGAATTGGACAATCATTGACTGTATAAACACAGTTTTCTTTTTCAAATATAGTTAAATCCACAGTTCGAATTTCATCTGGATTGATTATTCGACCATTCCAAACATCCGATGACTTTTTACTTAACAACAAATCCGTTTTAAAAATAAGTTGTTTTCGACCAGCTAATTTATATAAAGCTTCTTTCGCAGACCAAACCTTTGTCATTTCGAGTTCGCTCGATGTGTCGAATTCCAACATTTCATCTGTCGATAAAAATTTCGATTGCAGGGAATGCGCTTTCGTACGAATTGGTTCGATATCCAAACCAAGTTGAAAATGTTGTGAAATAGCCAACCCTACAACTCCTGGAGCATGACTGATTGATATAAATCCTTCATCTTCTATATAAGGTGCGCCATGCTCAGTATAATGAATGTGATTGTATCCGAATAGTTGGTGACGTAAAAAACGAGTTGCAACAAATTCTTGTCGGCGATTTGCGTGTGAAAAAGTAAAAAATCGCTCTGTTTCCTCAGGAGTTAAATGCGCTAAAAATTCAACAGCTTCAAAGGGCTTAAAATACAACAAATGAATGATGCAATTTTTTAACTGTATGCTATCTTGAGTGAACGGTGTCAATTTCTTTTTTTACAAAAAAACGAAAATTTATTAACAAATGGTAGACTTGTATAAAAGCATTGAAAATATGTTAGAAAGGATTTTTATCTCGACCAAATCGCGTTAGTTTTGTTAATGAAAGTTAATAGAAGATTAATTTAATTTTTTTTAACACACATGTTATGAGATTGATTTTTTCTATATTTACCAGCTTTCTTGCAGCAAAAAGTTTAATAAATAAACTGTACTTATGTTACGAAAACTTAACTTTTTATTAGTAAGTGTCTTGTTAACAGCCTCTTATGGTTTTTCTCAAACAGGTTTGGGATCCATTAAAGGTGTAGTTAAAGATGGGGACACGAAACAGCCGATACCATTTTGTAAGGTTGTATTATTTCAAAACGGTAGTGTCAAAGGTGGTGCTACGACAGATTTTGATGGAGGATTCCAAATCAACTCAGTAGGAGCAGGTTCTTACGATGTTGAGGTTAGAAATGAAGCAGAGGGTTATGTCCCTACTTCATTAACAGGAGTGATTGTTTCTTCTGAGAGAATAACTTTCTTGGATGATTTAACGATTTCGAAGCCAAAAAACAAGGACAATCCGAAAGAAATTGCAGAGGTGAAAGTAGTTGCCTATCGCGTTCCCCTTATTAATAAAGATGGTGGCGCATCCGGAGCAACTGTGACGCGTGAAGATATTTCGCGTTTACCAGTTCGTTCTGCTGCAGGTGTAGCTTCTACTGTAGGTGGTGTGAATTCAAACGAGGGTTCAGGAGAGATTTCTGTTCGTGGTTCTCGTTCGGATGCAACTTACTTTTATATAGATGGTATCAAAGTACGTGGATCTTCAAACTTACCAAAATCAGCAATTGAAGAGGTATCTGTAATCACTGGTGGTTTGCCAGCGAATTACGGGGATGCTACAGGGGGTATTATCTCTGTAACAACCAGAGGTCCTTCTGCAAAATATTTTGGATCAATTGAAGGTGTGTCTTCAGGTTTTTACTTGAACGGTAAAGACGTGAATGGATACGACGGTAAAGTTATCGGTTTAGATAAATATGGATATAACTTATTAGAAGGTATGTTCTCTGGACCACTTTGGATGCAAAAAGATTCAACTGGTGCAAAAGTTAAGCCGCGTTTAGGATTCTTGGTTTCTGGTAACTACACAGATGAGTTGGATAGCCGTCCACTTGCTGGTGGTTCATACCGTATTAAGAAAGATGTTCGTGATGAGCTTTTAGCAAATCCTTTACGTCCAACTTCAACAGGTCAAGGAACGTATCACAATGCAAACTTCTTGAGAGCAGATGATTTTGAGAAAGTAGCTTGGAGAATGAATGCAAGAAGATCAGTTTTCTCATCTCAAGCAAAAATTGATGTAAATACAGGGCCATCAATGAACTTAACATTTGGAGGATCGTTAAATTATAGTACAGGTAATAACTATTCTTACTCAGGTTCATTGTTGAACTTTACAAACTTTGGAGTTTCTAAATCATTAGACTGGAGGGTGTTTGGTCGTTTGACTCAACGTTTCACAAATGATGAAGAAGGTTCAGCTTCTAAATTGAAGTCATTCGTATACAACTTAATGTTGGATTACTCTAAATCTAAAAATGACGTATACGATCCAAACCACAAATACAACATGTTTAACTATGGACACGTTGGTACATTTACAACTACACGTACTCCAAGTTATGAGTTCGATGCAACAACCCAAACTTATATCCATAATGGATTTAGAGATGTGGAAGTTGCTTTCTCTCCTTCTGAAACGAATGCTGCTTTAGCTGCAATCACAACTCAATACTATAATATTTACGCTGGTGATCCAACAAATCACTACGAAAACTTGTTCCAAATTCAACAAGGTAACGCCTTGAGAAATGGGGATTCACCATCTTCTGTTTACCAAATTTGGAGTAATATCGGAACACCTTATAACTATTTCGGTAAAACTGAAAATGATCAGTTACGTGGAACAGGTTCATTTGCTGTGAACATCGGTGACCACTCTTTATCATTTGGTTTCGAGTTAGAGCAACGTTGGGATAGAGGCTGGACTTCTGGAACAACTTCTAGTGGAGGTACAAATGGTCCAATTGGAATTTGGTCAATTGCACGTCAGTTGACAAACTTCCACATTAAAGAGTTAGACTTGAACAGTGGAGTTGTTTCTGATTCAGGATCATTCAAAGCGATTACTTACGACCGTTTGAACACAGGATATGCATATACTTCTGGAACTGGAGAGTACGGAGGTCAAATAAACAGTGATAACCAATCATTCTTCGATTATAACTTACGTGAGTACTTACAAACGCAAGGAATTGGTTCTGGTGGTGCTGGTTCAGAATTTATTGACATCGATCAATATGATCCGAGTATTTATACATTTGATATGTTCTCTCCAGATGAATTATTGAACTCTGGTAACTCGTTTGTTTCTTACTGGGGATTTGATCACACAGGTAAAAAAGTAAAAGGAAATACTGACATTAATAAATACTTCAACGAGTTTGATAAGAATGGTAACTACAAACGTTTTGTAGGTGCATTTCAACCAACATACATTGCAGGTTACTTAATGGATAAGTTTGCATTCAATGATATCGTATTCAACGTCGGAGTTCGTGTTGACGTGTTCGATGCAAACCAACCAGTTTTAAAAGATCCTTATTTAGTTTACAATGCACATACAGTTGCTGAAGCAAAAGAATTGTTGGCTTCTGATCCAACAACATATAACTGGGTGAATATCCCAACAGCAATGGGTGACGATTACACTGTTTACGTAAATGATGTAAACAATCCTACTGCAATTAACGGTTTCCGTATCGGAACAAACTGGTACAACGCTGATGGTGTGCAAGTAGAAAATCCTAAAGTAATCGAAGGTGCAACAGGTATTCAACCTTGGTTGTTAAACCCAGGTCAAGATACTCCAAGTGCTGATGCCTTTACAGATTATAAAGCGCAAGTGAATGTGATGCCTCGTATCGCTTTCTCTTTCCCTATCTCTGATGAAGCATCTTTCTTTGCTCACTACGATATCTTGACAAAACGTCCAACTTCTGGTTACCGTTTTGATCCATTTGATTATCAATTCATGCAAAATAGAAGTGCAATTATTGATAACGCGAATTTGAAGCCTGAAACAACAGTTGATTACGAGCTTGGATTCCAACAAGTATTGTCAAAAACGTCTTCATTGAAAATTTCAGCGTTCTACCGTGAGCAAAGAAATAACGTTCAGTTGATTAACGTATTTGATGCATATCCAGCAACATACAAAACTTACGGTAACCGTGACTTCGGTACAGTAAAAGGTATGACAGTTTCTTATGACATGAGAAGAACTGGAAATATCCGTATGACAGCTGCATATACTTTACAATTTGCTGAAGGTACAGGTTCTGATGCAACATCAGCTTCAAGTTTAATCAACGCTGGTTTACCTAACTTGCGTAATATTTTCCCTTACTCATTCGACCAACGTCATGCATTCGCAATCACAATGGATTATCGTTATGGTGAAGGAGATGATTACAATGGACCAGTTATCAACAACTTCAATGTATTAGAGAACACTGGTTTAAACATCGTCTCTAACATCTACTCTGGTTCACCTTATTCAGCTCAAACATTCATAACAGATGAAGGAATTGGAAATTTGAATGCAGGTTTAAGTGGAACATTAAATGGATCTCGTTTACCATGGTCTTACCGTTTGGATTTACAGTTGGATAGAACATTCAGCCTTGCATTTGGAGGTGATGACGGTAAAAAGAAAGCTACATTCTTAAACGTATATGTGCGTGTAACAAACTTGTTGAATCAATTCAACGTATTGAATGTTTACCGTGCAACAGGAAACTGGAATGATGATGGTTATTTAGCTGCGCAAGCAAACCAAACGTCTATCCAAAACCAATTGGATGAGCAATCTTTTAGAGATTATTATACAATGAAAATTCAAAACCCATACAACATCAGTTCTCCAAGAACGATTCGTTTGGGGGTTA
>JBDLVK010000031.1:0-58961 GCA_039804825.1 Bacteroidota bacterium | reverse complement strand
AATTATACGAAATACCATATACGAAAAATACAAAACAATAAACACTTGTGATCAAACTATCAATTTAAGTCAAATAAATGCGTTTTTTGCGAATGAAATCGATACAGTTATTTGAAGCAATTTTAAAAAGCCAGGTACTAAATGCAAAACTTGGCGAATATTGATCTAAGCGGCTAAATGCTTTCCCGAATGCTTCGATTGTTAAATCATCGGCATCGTCAGCATGTTTCACCATTTTAAACATCATGAAATAAATGGATTCACGATAGCGGTCCATCAATTCTGCGTAAGCAGCTTGATTTCCTTTCTTCGCCGCTTCCACAAGAACTAAATCCTGCTTCGCTTTATCTGATAAATGTTCTATTTCTACCATTTACTTTGCTTCCTTTTTTCCGATAAATCGTAATGTCTCAGTCCAAAACTGATGTGTACAATTAACGGAATTCCGTAATAAGGTTCAAAATAACGAAGGAATTCGCCTGTTTTAACATCGAAACGGTAGATTTCCTAACAAGGCTTTTTTAATAACGTGAATTGGTCAATCAAAAAGCGCTGAGCTTTTGCTAATGATTACCACTTGTTGACTTCCTTCTTGTCGGAAGAATAATAAATAATCGGCATTAGAATGGTGTAAAAAATGTCCCAAAGAGGCAAATAAGCGACAAAACTTTTTTCATGTAATTTGTTAAAACAACGTCCTTGAATCCACCATTTTAAGAAAGTTAACAGTAAGAAAGATGCAAGCGTTAACCAACGGAAATCAGCATCGAACATTAAAACGATGAACGTAAAAAGCACGAACAATAAACTCGCAGGATAAACACCAAGCATCAATTTTTTAAAGCGTGAATAGCGGTTCGAAGTGCTGTAATGACGTGTTTTCTGACGGATCCAACCTGACCAAGTGCTGTGAGGTGCCGAATAGGAATACGAATGCTGGTCAATGTTGATGGCGTAATTGCGATTTTTTGCGGCCTCTTGAATGAATAAATCATCATCTCCCGAAGGAAGGGAATAATGTGATTTAAATCCATTCACCGAATTGAACAAGGTTTTGGTGTAAGCCATATTTCTCCCAACGCCCATGTAGGGTAATTTTGCCAAAGCCATAGAAAAATAGCTCACAGCAATCCATGTTGTATCGAAACGAATGACACGGTTTAAAAAGCCTTTTTCTTTTGTGTAAGGTCCGTATCCAATTACCAACTCTTTCCCAGTAACGAAATTAGAAGCCATGCTTTTTAGCCAAGTGTTGGATGTCGGTTTGCAATCCGCATCGATGAACAACAAATGTTCGTATTTCGCACCTTTAATCCCTAAAGTCAACGGCAATTTCTTTCCTGGTTTGATGTGTTGACTTCGGTTCACTTCAATCACACGCACATTTTCAAATTGTTGCGTGAAGGCATTCAATAAATACGCGGAATCATCAATGGATTGATTGTTGACCACAATGATTTCGTATTCAGGATAATTTTGTTGCAATAAATAAGGAAGGTTTTCGTACAAATTATCCGATTCATTGCGTGCAGCGATGATAATGCTTACAGGAGGCAATTGCGCATCTGAAAGTTTTGCAGGCTCTTTAAAAAAAGCTAAACGTCCATAAATAACGAAGGTGTATAGCAAGTTTATAAACGCCATAAAGGCGAAGAACAAGAATAAAACGGTGATGATATTAAATTCAAATGTGGGGAAAAATTGCATTCCTTTTTAAAGCTTTAGTGCAAAGATGGGGTGCTTAATGAAATACATGTATCTTTGTGACGTTTATTTTTCAACAATTTATGCACTTTAATTTACTTCATACCGATACAAAAACAAAAGCAAGAGCAGGAGTTCTTCAAACAGATCATGGTGCAATTGAAACGCCGATTTTCATGCCAGTTGGGACAGCTGGTTCCGTGAAAGGTGTTCATCAACAAGAGCTTAGAGAAGATATTGAAGCGCAAATTATTCTAGGGAATACGTATCATTTGTACTTGCGACCAGGCTTAGAAGTGCTTGAAAAAGCAGGTGGTTTACATCAATTTATTGGGTGGGAACGACCAATTTTGACAGATAGTGGTGGTTACCAAGTGTATTCACTTTCTGGTTCGCGTAAAATTCAAGAAGAAGGTGTGAAGTTTCAATCGCACATCAACGGAAGTTACCATTTCTTTACCCCTGAAAAAGCAATTGATATTCAGCGTACGATTGGTGCTGATATCATTATGGCTTTTGACGAATGTACACCTTATCCATGCGATTATAATTATGCTAAACGTTCCATGCACATGACACATCGTTGGTTGAAACGTTGTTTTAATCAAATGAATGAAACGGAACCGAAATATGGCTGTGAGCAAGCCTTGTTTCCAATTGTTCAAGGAAGTGTTTACAAAGATTTAAGAACTGAATCAGCAGAAACGATTGCTTCACACGATGCGATTGGTAATGCCATTGGTGGATTGTCTGTTGGTGAACCAGATGAAGAATTGTACTCAATGACAGATTTGGTGTGTTCGATTTTACCAACTGAAAAACCGCGTTATTTAATGGGAGTTGGAACGCCCGTGAATTTGTTGGAATGTATTTCCATGGGAGTAGATATGTTTGACTGCGTGATGCCGAGTAGAAATGCACGCCACGGGATGTTGTTTACTTCTGAAGGAATTATCAATATTAAAAATGAAAAATGGGAACTTGATTTTTCTCCGCTTGATCCTCATGGAACAGCGTATGTTGATCAAGTTTATACAAAAGCTTATTTGCGTCATTTAGTGAAAGCGAAGGAAAATCTAGCTATTCAAATTGCGACAATTCATAATTTGGCGTTTTACCTTTGGTTGGTGAAAGAAGCGCGCAAGCAAATTTTAGCAGGAACGTTTAGTGAGTGGAAAGATCAAATGATTCCAAAATTGAAAAACCGTTTGTAAGTAAATGCTTAAGATTTTAGATCGATACATCATTCGAAAGTTTTTAACGACTTTCTTCTTCATGCTAGGGATTATTATGCTCTTAGCAATGGTGTTCGATTTATCGGAACGTTTATCTGAATTCATCAATAATCAAGCGCCAATTTCAGCGATTATTTTTGATTATTACGGAAATTTCATTTTGTATTACGGGAACATGTTTTCCTCGATGATCATTTTCGTGTCGGTAATATGGTTTACGGCGAAGCTTGCTCAAGACACGGAGATTATTCCGATGTGGAACAGTGGAAAACCCTTTCATCGTTTCTTGCGACCGTACATGATTGCAGCGACCGTCTTGATGTTGATTTCCTTAGTAATGAATCATTTTATTTTACCAAAATCGAATCAAACACGTTTGGCCTTTGAGGAAAATTATTACCGTGACGCCATGAGTGTGGAAGATTATCACGCTGAATATCCCGGTAATCAAGTGGTTTATTTTTCGAGTTACATTCAGGAAAACAATACGGTGAACGATTTTGTATTGGAGAAATGGGATAGCAAAAAGGAACGTGAAATATACTTCTTAAAAGCACGAACAGCGGTCAATTTACCAGGAACAAATCAATGGAAATTGTCTGATTACTATGAGCGTTTTGTTGGTTATCCGAATGATAGTGTCGTAGAAGGGAAGAGTAAAGTGGTTTCCTTTAATTTCAAAATTGATGAAATGGCCACGCGCGACAATGCTGCTGAGGCGATGACGTATAGTGAGTTAAAACGATTCATTGAACGGGAGAAAGAAAAAGGATCAGGAAAAGTTCCAATGTATGAAATCGAATTGTATCAACGTACTTCATATCCTTTTGCAACCTATGTATTGACAATAATTGGAGTGTCAGTTTCGTCACGAAAAAAACGAGGTGGAATTGGAGTTAATATTGCATTGGGCTTGGGAATTATTTTCATTTACATTTTCGCTATGAAAGTGACAACTGTTGCGGCGATGAACATTGGTTTCCCGGCATATTTAGCGGTTTGGGTTCCAAATGTACTGTTTGGTTTTGTTGCTTACGTCTTGTATAAATTCGCTCAAAAGTAAATGAAATCCGTAGTTTGCATAGTTCTGTTTTTGGTTGCTCAACATTCATTTTCGCAAGTTGTGAATATTGAGAATAAGCGGATTTATGATGATACGGCCGGATGGAGTGGTGCAATGGATGCAGGATTTTCAGCGGTACAAAACAAAGATTTGTTACTGAACGCCAATTTTCGTCCTCGCGTTCAATACAAAACTCAAAAACACTATTACCTCTTTCTAACAGATTGGTATTATTCCAAAGGAGCTGATCGCGTTTACGCCAATACAGGAATGGCGCATTTTCGATATGCCTATCGCTTACAAGGAAAAAATGCAACAAAGAAAAGTCCTTGGAAATGGGAAAGTTATACTCAGATACAATACAATCAATTGTTGGATCAGCGCTTAAGAACGTTGGTTGGAACAGGTCTTCGCGTAAAAGCATTGGATAAAAAAGGATATCGGATTTTCGCGGGGACTTCTGCTTTTTTTGAATACGAAGACATTCAATCATCGACAGAAATCAATCAAGGATTTCGTTGGAGCAATTATTTGTCCTGGTATTTTAATCCAAAATCTACGTTTTCGTTTACGGCGGTGACCTATATTCAGCCAATGTTTACTGATTTCAAAGATTACCGATTTATGGGGCAGTACTCCATTAATTTTCATGCTTTCAAACGAACAGATTTTAGGTTTGAAGTCAACAATTATTATGATTCTAAGCCCGCAAAAGATGTGCGTAATTGGATGTTCAATTGCACCTTTGGAGTGCATATTCGTTTGGGTGAATAATTGAACGAAACTAAACGATTAAAACTTCTCGATTCTGTTGTTAATAAGTACAGTTTTCTGTAGACAAAATCGGTACAGTACAAAAAAATAAATCATTACTTTTGTGCAACATTTTGTATTTATGGAAAGCACATTACAGCAAGAAGCAACATTAGAACAAGCGGTCGATTTAGGATTGCGCCCAGATGAGTTTGATATGATCAAAGAGATTTTAGGTAGAACGCCTAATTTCACAGAGACAGCGGTATATTCCGTTATGTGGTCAGAGCATTGTTCGTACAAAAACTCGATTTTATGGTTGAAAAAACTTCCGAAAGAAGGTCCTCACATGTTGGTGAAAGCTGGTGAAGAAAATGCGGGGTTGGTTGATATTGGTGATGGATTAGGATGTGTTTTCAAAATTGAATCGCACAATCACCCAAGTGCATTGGAGCCCTATCAAGGTGCAGCGACAGGTGTTGGTGGTATCAACCGTGATATTTTCACGATGGGTGCTCGTCCAATTGCTCAATTAAATTCATTGCGTTTTGGAAACATCGAAAACGATCGTACAAAATGGTTGGTAAAAGGTGTAACAAAAGGAATTGGTGATTACGGAAATGCGTTCGGTATTCCAATCGTTGGAGGTGAAGTGTTTTTCGATGAGTCATACAATACAAATCCATTGGTAAATGCCTTTTCAGCTGGAATTATCGATTCATCCAAAATGATTTCTGCAAAAGCAACTGGACCAGGAAATCCTGTGTTCATTGTTGGTTCAGCAACAGGAAAAGATGGAATTGCTGGAGCTGCTTTCGCTTCAAAAGATATTACAGAAGATTCTGCGAATGATTTACCATCAGTTCAAGTTGGAGATCCATTCATGGAGAAGTTATTGTTGGAAGCAACGATGGAATTGGCGCAAACAGATTGTATTCGCGGAATGCAAGACATGGGAGCTGCTGGTATCACATGTTCAACAAATGAAATGAGTGCAGCTGGAAATGTTGGTATGGATATCCATTTGGATCGCGTTCCAACACGTCAAGAAAACATGTTGCCGTATGAAATTCTTCTTTCTGAATCACAAGAGCGCATGTTGGTTGTTGTTGAGAAAGGAAAAGAAAAAGTTGTAAAAGATATTTTTGACAAATGGGATTTACACGCTGAAGAAATCGGTGTTGTAACTGATTCTGATCGTGTTCGCTACTTCATGGAAGGTGAATTGGTTGGAGATGTTCCTTGTCAATCTTTGGTTTTGGGAGGTGGAGCGCCACAATATGAGCGTGAATACAGTGAGCCTGCTTATTACCAAGAATATAAAAAATTCAACATTGATTCAATTAAACAACCAGAAGACTTAAAAGAGGTTGCTTATAAATTGTTGCAAATGCCGAACATCGCTTCGAAACGTTGGGTATATGAGCAATATGATTCAATGGTTGGAACAAAAACGATGACAACAAATCGTCCTTCGGATGCAGGAGTTGTAAACATTAAAGGAACGAACAAAGCATTGGCAATGACAGTTGATTGTAATTCACGCTACGTGAATGCAGATCCAGAAATTGGAACAATGATCGCTGTTTCTGAAGCAGCACGTAACATTGTTTGTTCGGGAGGTGTTCCAAGTGCAATTACAAACTGTTTGAACTTCGGTAATCCATACAATCCAGAATCATACTGGCAATTTGTAGGAGCGATCAAAGGAATGTCAGCTGCTTGTTTGAAATTCGAAACGCCTGTTACAGGAGGAAACGTATCGTTCTACAACCAAACTGTGAAAAACGGTGTTGAAGTTCCAGTTTTCCCAACGCCAACAATTGGTATGATTGGAATCGTAGAGGATAAAGACAAAGTAATGTCATTGGATTTCAAACAAAAAGGTGATTTAATTTTCATCATTGGAGAAAGTACAAATGACATCTCCTCATCAGAATATTTGGCTTCATACCATGGTGTAAAAGCTTCTCCAGCTCCATATTTCGATTTGGACAAGGAGTATGCTATGCAACACATGGTGAAGGGAATGATTCAAAATGAATTGGTAAATGCTGTTCATGATGTTGCAGATGGCGGATTATTTGTTACCTTAGTGGAAATGTCTATGCCTCGCGAACTTGGATTTGAT
The DNA here is from genome assembly GCA_039804825.1 of Bacteroidota bacterium. GTDB lineage: Bacteria > Bacteroidota > Bacteroidia > Flavobacteriales_D > Crocinitomicaceae > M0103. The sequence continues at coordinate 52,075 of JBDLVK010000031.1, read as the reverse complement.
ATCGTAACTGATTCAGAAGTCCGAGAAGACGCGTTCTTATTTGGTGAAGGACAAGGTCGTGTTGTTGTTACAGTTAGCGAAGATCAAGAAGAAGAATTTATTGAATTTATGATGGATTCAGGAGTAAGTTTCACATTACTTGGTCACGTTACAAAAGGAAAATTAATGGTCGATGATGAGCATTATGGTTTCATTACTGAAGCAAAAGAATTGTACAACAACGCTTTAGGTAAATTATTAGAAAATTAATATTTGGGCGCTGCCCGAATGAATGTAGCTTGAATGGAGTATAATACAACGAGAGGGAAGTTAATTTTGCCTGAATACGGGCGAAATGTACAGAACATGATTGCGCACGCAATGGAAATTGCAGATCGCGATGAACGCAACCGTGCGGCACAAGCAATCATTGAGGTGATGGGGCAGTTGAATCCGCATTTACGTGATGTAGATGATTTCCGTCACAAACTTTGGACGCACCTTTTTGTGATGTCTGATTTTAAATTGGACGTTGATTCTCCTTATGAAATTCCAAAACAAGAGGTCTTGAATGAAAAGCCTCAAATCATGGATTATCCGAAGAGCTCAATTCGATACGGTCATTACGGAAGTTATACGCAACGCATTTTGGAATCGGCGAAAGATATTACCGATGAAAAGGAGCGTGAGTACATGAAAAATACGATGGCCAATTTCATGAAGAAACAATTCTTAGCGCATAACAATGATGCTGTTGAGAACAATGTAATTGCCGATCAATTAAAGGAACTTTCAAAAGGAGAATTAATCCTTGAAAATCCAGATGAATTGGTGAATACAAACACGATTTTGCGTTCAATGGGCTTAGGTCAAAATCAAAACAAACGCAATAAATCGAACTTCAAGCAAAAAAATCAAAAAAAGAAATTTATTAAAAAGCCATAAATTTCTAGGTCAACTAGTTGATTTGTTGTGAAACAGATTGACGAATGGCTGAAAATGAGAATAGAAGTAAAAAGGGTAGTGAGAGCTGCCCTTTTTTATTAATAATGAATTGTTGAACATTTATTTTATAAAGTGAGTTGCGAACATATTTTATTTGTTCTTTTGATTTGTAAAAGCATAATATTTTAAGACATGTCTTCATTTGAAATACACGGTGGTAAAAGATTAAAAGGCGAATTGATTCCTCAAGGAGCTAAAAACGAAGCGTTACAAGTACTTTGTGCGCCACTTTTGACCGCTGAAAAAGTTACCATATCGAATGTTCCTGATATCATCGATGTGAACAAATTGATTAGTTTGTTGCAAACGATGGGTGTGAAGATTGAAAAAGTAGAGAAAGGAACTTTTATTTTTCAAGCGAAAGACATTGATCTAGCATATTTAGAAACAGAAGATTTCAAAAAACGCGCTGGTTCTTTACGCGGGTCAATCATGATTGTTGGGCCTTTGTTGGCGCGCTTTGGAAAAGGATTTATTCCAAAACCGGGTGGTGACAAAATTGGTCGCAGAAGATTAGATACGCACTTCGAAGGATTCATGATGTTGGGAGCAAAGTTTAATTACGATGCAGGAGAACATTTCTATTCAATCGAAGGAAAAAAACTGAAAGGAACATACATTCACTTGGATGAGGCATCTGTTACTGGTACAGCAAATATTTTGATGGCAGCGGTAATGGCAGAAGGTAAAACAACGATTTACAATGCTGCTTGTGAGCCATATTTGCAACAATTGTGTAAAATGTTGAATTCAATGGGTGCGAAAATCACTGGAATTGGTTCCAACATGTTGCACATTGAAGGAGTGAAAGAATTGGGTGGTTGTTATCACCGCATTTTGCCAGATATGATTGAGATTGGAAGTTTCATCGGTTTGGCAGCCATGACGCGTTCAGAAATTACAATCAAAGATGTGAGCTGGGAAAACTTGGGAATCATTCCAAATGTGTTCCGTCGCTTAGGAATTAAATTGGAACGCAGAGGAGATGATATTTTTGTTCCAGCTCAAGATCATTACGAAATTGATACCTTCATTGATGGTTCAATTCTAACAATTGCTGATGCACCTTGGCCAGGATTTACACCCGATTTGTTGTCAATCATTCTCGTTGTAGCAACACAAGCAAAAGGATCGGTATTGATTCATCAAAAGATGTTTGAATCGCGTTTGTTCTTTGTCGATAAATTGATTGACATGGGAGCGCAAATTATTTTGTGTGATCCGCATAGAGCAACTGTGATTGGTCTAGATTTCCAACATTCATTGAAAGGAATTCAAATGACATCCCCAGATATTCGTGCAGGAGTTTCTTTATTAATTGCAGCGCTTTCAGCAAATGGTAAAAGTGTTATTCACAACATTGAACAAATCGACAGAGGATATCAAGATATTGAAATTCGTTTGAATAATTTAGGTGCGGACATTAGAAGAATTGGATGATGAAGAAAATACTATTTGGATTGTTATTGGTAATGGGAGTTGCAACAGCTTTTATCCCAAGAAAAGAAGTTCAGCAAGGAATTGAAGTGAATTCAATTGCACCTGATATTGTATTGGTGAACCCAAAAGGTAAGACGATAAAATTGTCTAAACTAAGAGGTAAAATGGTGTTGATTGATTTTTGGGCATCATGGTGCGGACCTTGTAGAGCAGAAAATCCAAATGTGGTTGAAGCATATAACAAGTACAATAAGTCAACATTCAAAAATGCAAAAGGCTTTGAAGTGTACAGTGTTTCCTTGGATCGTAATGAAAAAGCTTGGAAAAAAGCCATTGAAGCTGACAAATTGATTTGGAAAAATCATGGTTGGGACAAAGACAATGTGGTAGCAACTGCATATCAGGTATATTCGATTCCGTCAGGGTTCTTAATTGATGGAGATGGAATGATTGTGGCAAAAGGTCAGTCTTTACGAGGAATGGGCTTGCATTTAGAATTGGACAAGCACTTAAAATAACCCTATTACTTCTTGAAAGGAGCTAAGATGTCCTCCAACTCTTTGGATTTTTGAGTGCCAATCAACAGTTTTTGTCCGTTCTTAAAGATTAATTGAAGTCCGATTTTTCCTTTCACGTTCAAGGCCCTGTTTGATCCAAATCCACGGATTCCCCAACCACCGTATTCCATAATTGGTTTGTATTCACGTATTTCCATGGAAGCAATATCCTCGAATGCAAAATAACGCGTTTTCAATTGCAGAGGAAAAAAGCGAACAGCAATTCCACCTTTATAAATTCTTGTTTCCAATCGAAAACTAACAAAAACAACCAAAAGCAGTGAACACATAAAAGCGCCAAAAATAATTCCGCTGTCACTTGTTGGATTGTCGCCAAATGGCTTTTTGAACACGATTTGTTGAATTAAACCGTAAATCGTAACCCCATTGATGCCAAGTAGTATTAGCCAAATCCACCACTGATTGAAACGTTGTTTTTCGGTAAAAAGCGCGTGTGTTTCCATGCTGAATGTTTTTTGTAAATGTACTTGTTTTACAAAATCGAAGAGGCAAAATGATTAAAATTTTAATCGTCTAGAATTCCAGGATTTTAAAATGCGCGAAGACTAAATAGTTCGTCTTCGCGATTAACATGGTCCTTATTCAAGCATGTTTCAAATGATACATTACAATTTGATGAATTTTGTGATTGTATGTTTACCCGATAAATTTAAATCAACAAGATAGCTTCCTGCTTTTAAGGATTGAATTTGCAACTTTTGACCAGAAATCACTTTGCTAGAAAATACAGTTTTACCAGAAAGGTCGAGTAGTTCTAGTAATCCATCGTTACCTTCAAATTCCAGTGTTATTTCAGAATTTGTTGGATTTGGATAAAGTACGAAGTTAGATTGGTGTTCCACTTTTTCAATAGCCAATACTTCAAAGTTTGATCCATCAAACAATACGACATTGTTTGCTACTAAATTTGAACCCAAGCTTTTTTGTAAACAGTATAATTGAAGTTGAATCAAGTTGTAACCATAATTGTAAATTGAGGTGTACAATGGAACGATCGTGGTGTCAGTTGCATCAATAACTGCAAATTCAATGAGTAGAGAATCTGTCCCAACAGTTGTGTAGGATTCGATCGTAACTTGTGAAACGGTTGCATAATCAATTAGACAATTTTCAATACAGAAAGTTAAGGTATCAACGATGTTAAGTCCACTTGTTGGAACTTGTACAGCGTAAAAGTTTTGCGCATTTGGAATAACAAATGGCGTTGTGTTGATTGTAGTTCCAGTAATTGGATTCTGCGTATTTAAGGTGTAAACACCTGCGCAGTGATCATTGAAATTGGCATAATTTGAATTGACATTTAACAAGGTTTCAACCCCCACTAACTCGTAATTAACTTCATTTTGAACTTCTTGACTAATAAAAACATCTCCATTGCATGTTCCATTGTCCACTGTCGTAAAAATTTGAACGGATGAATTGAAGTTGCCAATGCGAGCAACTCCATTTGCAGGGAAACTGTTATATTCAGTAAAAAAACCACCAACTAAGCTTTTATTATCTGAAAGGCATATGATTGCATTAACCTGTCCGCCACCACCGTTAGTGCCTCCAAAACTTGTGAAACCATTGTCAATAGTGCCGTTAGATTTAATTCGTTGAATTTTATTGTGAACAACTCCATTGATATGAGAGAATAAACCACCAATCATTATGTCACCATTCGGTTGAAAATCAAAACACATAACATCCATATCCGGGTTGAAATTTGCCATATTGGAATTAAAAGAAGTATTTAAGGTTCCATCCATGTTTACGCAAGCTATACCAGTCGGTTGGGTTCCGTCTATTGTCAAATAATTAGTAGATAAATATATATTATTGTTAAAGTATTCTAATAACATAGGAGAAGTTCCATACGAATAAAAGTGACTATTGTTAAATGTTGGGTCGATACTTCCATCTAAATTAAGGCAAACAAGATTCCCGCTAATAGGACTTGAATTAGGTTCGAACCAAACAACAATTTTGTCATTTGGTAATTGAATGAAGTTATAGATTGGCGCATATCCTAAACTTGACGGCTGGAAGGTCGGGTCAACAGTTCCGTCGTAGTTGTAACGATTAAACACATTGTTTTCTTCATTGTATACAAGGATTTTGTTATCTGATTGGACACAAGTTTTAATGCTGCCACTTGAAATACTATAATCGACAGAGTCTTGTATGTTAAATGTATTGTCAACAGTTCCATCGGCATTTAGTCGCACCATAACATTCAAATTAGGGTCATTATTGAAGTTATGAAATTGACCAGAAATCAAAAGTTTGTTATCTGAAAATTGAGAAATTTTTGGAAAGTCAATTAAATTTGTTGTTGGAATTGTATTAACTGTGAATGTTGGGTCTAAAACTCCATTTTGATCTACACGATAGACAAAAAGTTCATTTGGTGATAAAATGTAATTGTGGTCGATTACAATAATTTTTCCATCTGATTGTTTTTCCATAGAATAAGTAAAACGGTACTGATTTTGCTCATTAAACGGATTGAAATACGGAAAACTGAAATCATATTGACCTGGTTGAGCGAATAAAAAACCAGCAATGAAAACAAAAGTTGCGAGAGTAAGTTTCTTCATAAGATTAGGTATTAGTAATGATGCAATGTAAGTGTTATTTTCAATTAAGTAACCCTTGTCTTGAACAAATTACTCGAAGTGTATCAATTATTGAGTAAACGGTTTTTTGAAAGCATTTTTCATGTGTCAACTTCTAAATTCGAGATTCTCACATCTATATTCTAACTTCTTTCGTACTTTTGCACCATGGTAAAAATTCGTGATATTGAATTGGGTGAATTCCCACTTTTGTTGGCTCCAATGGAAGATGTGAGTGATCCACCTTTCCGTGCTCTGTGCAAAAAACACGGAGCCGATTTAATGTACACAGAGTTTATTTCCTCAGAAGGTTTGATTCGTGACGCTGCGAAAAGTGTTCAGAAAATGGATATTTACGAATACGAACGCCCTGTTGGAATTCAGATTTTTGGTTACGACATCGAATCAATGCGTGAAGCAACAAAGATCATTGAGCGAACCAATCCAGATATTATCGATATCAATTTTGGTTGTCCGGTAAAAAAAGTGACATGCAAAGGTGCAGGTGCTGGAATGTTGCAAGATATTCCGAAGTTGGTTCGAATGACGGATGAAATTGTAAAAACAACGAACTTACCAGTTACTGTTAAAACACGTTTGGGTTGGGATGACAAATCAAAGTTTGTTGTCAGTACAGCCGAAAAGCTGCAAGATGTTGGTGTTGAGGCAATTTCAATTCACGGTCGCACGCGTGTTCAGTTATACAAAGGTGAAGCCGATTGGACCTTGATTGGAGAAGTGAAAAACAATCCACGCATGCGCATTCCGATTTTTGGGAATGGCGATATTGATTCACCCGAAAAGGCCGTAGAATACAAAAATCGCTACGGAGTTGATGGAATTATGATTGGCCGAGCAAGTATCGGTTATCCATGGGTTTTCAATGAAGTAAAACATTTCATGGAAACTGGAACGCATTTAGCTCCTCCGGGAATCCGTGAACGCGTTGAAGCTACGCGTGAACATTTATTGATGAGTGTGAACTGGAAAGGTCAAACCTTGGGTGTTGCCGAAATGAAACGCCATTATACGAATTACTTCAAAGGAATTTCTCATTTCAAAGAATTACGCATGAAACTGGTAACCTCTTTCGATTTAAATGAAATCTTGGAAACTTTGGATTACATCGCGGAACACGAAAGTGAGTTTCAGTTTGTTTAGGAAGTGAGTTTTTTGATTTTTTCAAATATCTATGAATAAATCATGAATCACGAATCACAAATCACGAATCACAAATCATGAATCACGAATAACAAATTGTCAGTTTCTAAACGTTTCAATCCACTCATACGCTTTGTCCATCGACATAAAAACTTTCGTCGGTTTCACTGGATTATTGAAGCGTATGTAGAAGTCCGCCAAAATCTTTTGTGGTAGACTTGTAATGACAATGGCATCTAGAATTGTGTACGAATTGTTTGTAGATGAAGCCGACCAATCACGCACTTCTGGATCAACATCGGAAAATGAATGAAATTCGTAAACATTGTAAAATAAACCACCACCGTTTTCATTCAAGAATTTATAACCCTCTTCAACCACTTCCATCGTAACACGCTCACCTTTTTTAATGATGACATGGTAAATACGATTATCATACAAACGAAAAATCGTTGTACCAATATCCTTTTCAGCTACCAAACGCGTTTTTAAAAGTTCATTGAACGGCATGAATCGTAATTAATTTAATCTTGTTGTTAAGCGATTCTCTAGGTTTGAAAGCCTAAAAAAGTTTATTTAGGCTCCAAATTAGAGCTTATTCCCGATAAAACCAAATATTTCTTCGATTAAAAGTTGTAGAATTGCTTTCGATTTATAAGTGCTATTGTAGATAGATTAACTATTTTTAGTGCACAAAATTGAAGGTTATGCAACGATATCAAAGTTACGCGCTTGGTCAATGGATCGATGGCGATGGAACAGAAACAAATTTATACAATGCAATCACTGGTGAAAAAATCGGTGAAACATCAAGTGCTGGTTTGGATTATGCCGCAATGTTGGAGTATGGTCGTAAGACGGGCGGTCGTGCATTGCGCAAAATGACGTTCCAAGAACGTGGACGCATGTTAAAAGCATTGGCGATGCATCTGATGACAAAGAAAGACTTGTATTATCAGGTAAGTGCATGGACTGGTGCAACTAAAGTTGATTCGTGGATTGATATCGAAGGTGGAATTGGAAACGTGTTTGCAAACGCTTCATTGCGTCGTCAATTTCCAGATTTGCCTTATTATGTGGACGGAGTGGCGGCACCACTTTCTAAAAATGGTTCGTTCATTGGTCATCACATCATGGTTCCAAAAGAAGGTGTAGCAGTTCACATCAATGCATTTAACTTCCCGATTTGGGGAATGTTAGAGAAAATTGCTGTGAATTTAATGGCAGGTGTTCCGGCTATTGTAAAACCGTCTGAATACACATGTTTCTTAACGGAAGTAATGGTACGCGATATCATTGATTCGAAAATTCTACCAGAAGGTTCATTGCAATTGATTTGTGGTTTAGGACGTGGATTGATTGATCACGTGTCTACTGAAGATATAGTGACGTTTACAGGAAGTGCAGCAACTGGAAAAATGTTGAAAGCACATCCACGCATTGCGCAAGAAAGTGTCGCTTTTAATTTGGAGGCAGATTCATTGAATGCGACCATTTTAGGAAAACATGCGGTTCCAGGAACAGAAGAATTTGATTTGTTCATCAAGGAAACAGTGAAAGAAATAACGATCAAAGCAGGACAAAAATGTACAGCTGTTCGACGAATAATTGTTCCTGAAGATTTAATTGACGATGTAGAAAAAGGAATTGCAGCTCGTTTGGCTTCTACAAAAATTGGAGATCCAAGTGTTGATGGCGTTCGAATGGGTTCATTGGCCACACGTTTACAAGTTGATCGCGTACGAGCAAGTGTTGAGGAATTGTCCAAATCGCAAGACATCGTATTCGGAAATATGGATGAGTTTGAAGTGTTCGGTGCTGACAAAAACACTGGGGCATTTTTCTCCCCAATTTTGTTTAGAAACAACGATCCGTTTAACAAAACAGCATGTCACGACATTGAGGCTTTTGGTCCAGTTTCAACGATTATGCCGTACAAAGAAATCGACGATGCAATTGAATTAGCAAAAATGGGAAAAGGTTCCTTGGTTTCTTCGATTGTAACGCCTAATGATAAAGAAGCAGCTGAATACGTTGTTGGTGCGGCGAGCATGCACGGACGTATTTTGGTCTTGAATAAAGATTGTGCGAAGGAAAGTACTGGTCACGGTTCCCCAATGCCACTGTTAACGCACGGTGGTCCTGGTCGCGCTGGAGGTGGAGAAGAAATGGGTGGAAAACGTGGTGTTTTGCATTATTTGCAACGTACAGCAATTCAAGGCCATCCAACTACGATTACACACATTACGCAACAATTCCAAGTTGGAGCAGAAATGCCAGAAGCGAATCCGCATGTGTTCAGAAAGCATTTTGAAGAATTGGTAATTGGTGAAACTGTGTTCACGCATAAACACACGGTTACAGAAGCTGATATCGTTAATTTCGCCAATGTTTCAGGTGATAATTTCTATGCGCACATGGATGCGACTTCGTTAGAAGGAACCATTTTTGAAGGAAGAGTCGCGCACGGTTATTTCGTACTATCAAAAGCTGCTGGATTATTCGTAGATCCGAAAAAAGGTCCAGTATTGTTGAATTATGGATTGGATGAAGCACGATTCACAAAACCTGTTTATCCAGGTGCAACCTTGGGAGTACGTTTTACGGTTAAAGAGAAGGTTGACCAAGAAAAACGCTCAGAAGATGATATCGCAAAAGGGATTGTGAAATTCTTGGTTGACGTTTATGATGAAACAGGTGAAACAGTGGCCTTAGCAACCATTTTAACGATGGTGAAAAAATTAGATCAGTCGAAGTAAAGAATGACGCTTTCAACAATAAAACACACATTTATTGGGATTTGCCTTGCAATAATGTGTGTTTTGGGTTTTGTTATTATTATTTTTCCAATCTTAGCCATGTTGTTCCCTGCATTGTTGGATTTTTTGTTCTCCCTCATTTTGGGTGAAACGAATTATGCGGCAATTGGTATAGCAACTTTAATCACCTTATTAATTCTTTTCATTTGGTGGACTTTTCGCTTGGTTACAAAAACCTTGAAAAAGCAAATTACTAGTAATTATAGGTTATTCGGCTATTATGTGATTCAGCTCTTTTTGGTTGCTCCACTCATGTTTTATTTTCTAATCGCAAATAATTGGGAAGTAATGAAGGATGGTCAATTTGTTTTTGGAATCATCATAGTTTTTCCATTTGCAGGAATTGTACCATTGATGACAGGGATTACAATTGATAGTTTGCGCTATTTCAACCGAAGTAAGAACAATTATTAAACTTGCCTTCAAAATATAATTTGAGTTTGTACCAATTTTTGGTATTTTAGATTAAAATTTGAGTACATGAGCAAGAACACTTCCATTACCTTAGGAGATTATTTTGACGATTTCATTCAAAACATGTTGAAAGAAGGTCGTTATAAAAATACAAGTGAAGCTGTTAGAGCGGGATTGCGTTTATTGGAGGAGGAAGAACAAAAATCATCCAACTTAAAAAATGCCATTCAACAAGGAATTGATAGTGGAATGGTTGAAGATTTTAATCCAACGGAATATTTGAAGGAATTGAAAGCGAATCGTAAAAAATGAATCAGCTTAAATTTTCAGCAAAAGCGATTGACGATTTGACTTCAATTTATAATTACACGTTTGAAACATGGTCCGAAGACCAAGCTGAATATTACTTTTTAATGTTAACTAAGGCATGTAAGTCCCTTTTAAAGGATCGAAATAAAGGAAAAATCTATTCAAGTATATTGCAAGATTTGTTTGGTTATCATTGCATGAAACACATTATTTTTTATCGAATTACTGTTGAAGGGGATGTAGAAATCATTCGTATTTTACATGAAGTAATGGATGTTAAGAATAAGTTCTAAAATGAATCTATTGAGAAAATATAAAGTAAATAAGCTTCTGATTTTGCTTTTGACAGTGTGCTTTATTGACTCTTGTTCATCTCACACATCTAAAAACATTCAGCAAGAAAAAAGTGAAAAAATAACAGCCTCTGATTTTGTCTGCGAAGGAAGTTATGTTGGACCAGAATTTATCGAAGGTGACGATGTGGCGCATCAATTTTCCAACGAAATGTCTGAGAAAGTGGGTGACCAATTAAAGAAATTATACAAAGCCGGAAAATTCGCAAAAGTTGATTTTGAACAGATCAAGATGTCAACAAAAGGAATGGGAACAGGACAAGTTACCTACAAATTACGTATTCCATTAAAACGAGTGAAGACGAAGTGTGAAGCCTTTACATCCTTTGATCATTGTGGTGGTTGGAATCATCCTCCTGCAATTGAATTGCGCATTGAACAGCTTTCAACGATCCTTTTACCAGGTGACAAATTGAACATTAGCCCATTAAAAACAACTCCGGAAGGATTGCAAGAATATTGGATCCAATGGCGGAATAAAGAGATGCAGGCAGAATGTAGTTAGTTCTCACAGATGTTAGAGCTAGAGTTTAGATGTTTGAATGAAGTGATTGCTGTAGTAAAGAACACTAAAGCACCAGAATACTAGCTGTTAAGTCTTTGCAAAATTTAAATATTTAAATTATACAATTCAAATCATCAAATCATCAAATCATCAAATCATCAAATCATCAAATTCCCTTCCTAAAACGCAAAATAAACAAATGGCTTAAATGTGTCCGAAACAGCCTGGTACATTACAATTATAATAATTGAAACAGCAATTGCTTGAACAGGCATTGGGAATTTTGAGAATAGATTCTCCCAACTTTTCTTGATGCTGTCCGGCAACCAATGAACGATGTATCCAACCAAAATAACCCAGAAAACACTTTGGTAAGTCACTAAAACGGTAACAAATGTGTTCCAATCAAAGTCAAATTTATTCCAGATGTGTTGCAACATTTTCACAGGTTCGCCCTCGCCATCCAAACGGAACCATATACGCGTAAACGTTATGAAATTGAAAGTCAAGAATATTTTCCAGAAGTGAACAATTAACCACGATTTATTTTCATACGGTGAAATTTTCTTCCAGTAATTGTACAAAACCAACGCAGCACCATTCATTGCTCCCCAAATAATGAAGTTTTCACTTGCGCCATGCCACAATCCTCCGACAACCATTGTGATCAGTAAGTTTAAATCGCGGTGAACGTACTTCTTGAAATTCGGAAAGATGAGTGAGCCAATGATGTAAATCGATGTTAAACCAGCGTATACAAAAATCAATTCATACCATTGGAGAATAAAAAACAAAAAGACAAAAATGATTGTGGTTGCGATATACGTTGCAAATCCACCTGATTTATTTCCGCCCAACGGAATGTACAAATAATCACGTAGCCAAGCACCCAATGACTTGTGCCAGCGTCTCCAGAAATCCGCAACGCTGTTTGCTTTGTATGGTGAATTGAAGTTTGGCAATAACTCAAATCCCATCAACTTTGAAAGGCCAATTGCAATATCTGTGTATCCTGAAAAATCGCCATAGATTTGCAACGAATAGCCCCACATTGCTAAAACACTTACGAATCCCGGATAGGCTTCTGGCGCGTCAACTACTTTGTCAATGAAGTGAACCGCAATGTAATCTGCCAATACTATTTTCTTAATCAAACCTTTTACAATCAAAATGATGGATGCAGAAAACTCGTCTTTTGTCAGTCTAAATGGTTGATAAATCTGCGGAATAAAATCGCGTGCACGAACAATCGGCCCCATAATTACGTGCGGGAAATAGGTCACGTAAAACGCATAATCAAAGAAGTTTTTTACTGGTGTAATTTCCTTTCTGTAAATGTCAACAACATAGGAAATCGACTGGAAGGTAAAGAAACTTACTCCAGCAGGCAATAGGATTTTTGTTTCAAAGAAGCCGTCACCAAAGAATCCATTCCCCATTTGTGCAAACCAATTGATAATTTCGTATTTGGTGTGAAACAATTCATTATACGATTCAGTAAAGAAATAAGCATATTTGAAATAGGCGAGGAAGAAAATGTTGAAAACGGCCGAGAGTGCAATTATCCATTTTCGCTTGGTATTACTGTCAACTGTATAAATCCATTTACCCAATAAATAATTAAAGATAATTGAGCCGCCAAGTAGCACAACGAAAAGCCCTGACGTTTTGTAATACAAAAACATGCTGACAACTGTAAAGAAGATACTTCTTACCAATTGATGTTTATGCAGTACAGAAAATACTATCATAAATGCTAAAAAGAACAACCAAAAATCCAAACGGTTAAAAACCATTCGATCGGTTGCTGCAAAAGAAAATACGTCGTAAAGTCTTTCCATTAGTTTGTTTTTAATTCTTCAATTTCTTTCATTTGAATCAGAAACTTTAAAAAAGCATCTATCATCAAATCTCCTTTTAAGTGATATCCTTCTGATGTAAAGTGAACCATGTCGCCTTGCATCAATCCTCTATTCATCCACAAGCGCGACGAGCCTAATTCACCCATTACGCCATAAAAATCCCAAACAGGCATTTTGTATTGTTCCGCCAATTCTATAATTACTTCACGCTCGCGAGCAATGTTGCGGTTCAAGTATTTGCGTTTGTAGTGCGCGTCATTGGGTACAGTCAACAAAATCGCACACTTCGGATTAGCCCGTAAAACAATCTTCATCATTTTCTCCAAATTGTGTTTATACACCTGTGGATCAAAACTTTCGTAGGGAACATTGGCATCGTTAATTCCAACCGAAAATGCAAAATAATCAGGCGGATATGCTTTCAATTGTTCTTCAAAATTCTTGTTTTCTAAATACGTGTAAAGTCCTGCGCCATTGATTCCAATTGACGTGTAGGAAATTCCAGGATCCTCATTCATGAACTGAAATCCATAAATTTCAAGTTGTGCAGGATCACTTGTTTTACGCGAAAATTGTAAATCTAAATCGTTGAGTGGATCTGTAAAATAAACATCAGTATAGCCTAATTCGTGGTTTTGTTCAATGCGGTAAATCAGAATTTCGTCCTCACCAAAATTCATTTCATAGGGCAATTCGCCTTTGTTGTGATAGATTCGAACGCTACAAAATGGAGGTTTAACTGTTGTTCGATCATGTTGAAATGTTATGTTAATCATGGAGTCTTTGCAAATCAATGCTGCACCCATGATTCCATAATCAATTCCTTCAACACGATGTGTAACACTTCTGTAACCTGTCCAAGTATTTGGTGAGGCAAATTGGTAATTTGCAGGGTCGTTTGTATGTGCTAAATTCAAAGGGAAAACAACACCGCGTTCCCCAGTTAACTCAGGCCAATTACTTTGTAAAAACGTGCGCATGTCATGCGAATAAATATCAGCTTGAATGTGAGAGCCACCAATGTGATAAAAATTCAATTTGCGATCTTTGAAACGAATCATTGAGTCCATTTCCTTGTAAAAATGTTCCCAGTTAGGACTGTTAACAGAATAGAATTGAAAATTATTTTTTTCAATGGAAACAAAAGGATATTGTTGCGTGAAACTGCTATCCATCTTGATAAAATCGGGAAAGCAATATTGATTCAGCGAATCACTTGTTGGCGGGACATAACTTTCCTGTGCTTTCATTTGAAAGCTTAGCAGAACAAAGAAAAGTGGAAATATGTAACGCATCAAGATAATTTACTTTGCTACTTAGATTGTTGCCATTTGGCAAATTCAGCTGAAAATGCTTCGAAGAATTTCTGTGAAGCGATGCTCGCGCCTTTATTCGTAAAGTGAATATAATCCTTACCTGCGAGTCCTTGTTCAACCCACGATGGCATTGAGTTCATTCCGCCCATTGCATTAAACAAATCCCAATAACCACCGCCAACATCCATTGTTGCTTTTTTCATCAATGTAACAGTGTACGGAAGTAAAGGATACGAAACAAAAACACCATTTTCTAATTTTGACATATCACTTGGACCAATCACAATAATGGCAGCAGATGGACGAAGTTTTTTAATCGTGCTCAATTGGCCTTTGAAATAGCTGACATAATTTCGTACGGCACTGCTATCTTTAAAGAATGGAACTGAGTTTCCTCCGAATTGCATGATGACCAATTCAGTATTTAAATCAGAATACATTTTGCTCAACAAGGCTTGATCCATTGAACCGAAAATCGTTCCGCTAGATCCACGCATACCAATATTTGAAACTTGTACACCATAATCTCCTTCCAATGAGAAACCTGAAATTGTTGGACTAACGGCAGCCGTAAACACATATTTTAATTTCCCAGGTGTTGAACCAAAACTTAAATCAACAGAATGTGCTTTTCCATCTTTAATTAAACTGTCTTCGTGAATTAACTTTCCATTTTGGTAGACTTTCAACCCACACGGACTCGTGCAACTATTGTAGAACATTTTCACATTGTTGTATTCTCTTGCCCTAGAATAGGCACTTTTGTGAGGTTCAATTTCAATCCAAGCTTCTTTAATGTTTGTTGAACTATCACCTTCAGCTGTAAATCGAGAGGCAGAACCCATTGCACCGTAACGTCGGTTTTTTAGTTTTGAACCACCGAAACATGTGTAACGCGTGAAATTTGGCGAGTAGTTTTGTTTAAACGTATTTGTTACATAAACGTTTGTTGCTGGAATCAGACCTGGTCCGTTACCTCCAAATTGATTTTGAATACGTTGACGAATATAAGCGGTCATTCGATCTCCTTCGATTTGAGAATCACCGTAATGAAGAATATGAATTTTGCGTTTTTCGCCTGCAACATTTTGAAGTTTTTCAAACAAGCGATACAGGTTTTGTTTACCCGTTTCGTTCATGTGAATAATGGTCGAACTTTCAGTTGATAATTCTCCACCAGAAGGCGCACCCATGGAGCCATCAGAACCATTTTTATGTTGTAACAAAGGATCTACCTCAATACTTAAGGTATCAACATCACTTACAATTTTACTAATGTCTTTTTTCTCTTGTTTAGGTGGATGAATGAATTGCTCGCTTGTTAAAAAGTTAAGTTTAAATCCACCGATATTCCATCCTTCCTTTGGTATGAAAAATACAATTGGTGCAAGGATTAGAAAAATTCCTAGCACAAAAAGCATTACATGATGAGGTCTTAATTCTTTCAATGTTTTCCGATTAAAGCTGTAAATTTAGTGAACTAAGCCGTGAAAGCTAGTTACGTCCCAAATATTTCTCAACAATTCTGCCAAGTTTACATTGATTGCTTCGTTTTTTCTGTCAGCATG
Organism: Bacteroidota bacterium; assembly: GCA_039804825.1. GTDB lineage: Bacteria > Bacteroidota > Bacteroidia > Flavobacteriales_D > Crocinitomicaceae > M0103. Next base: position 36,166 of record JBDLVK010000031.1, on the reverse strand, counting down.
TCCGATTTTCAAGATTGGCAGTATCTTTGACAAAAGCAATTCGACTAAAATTGAGAACAATGGCAGAGGAAAAAGAAATAAACGAGCAAGAACAAGAAACGACTCAAGAAGAACAAGCGACTGGGGCAACAGAAACTGTAGCAGAAGAGAAAAAAGAGTTGACAGCAGAAGAAAAATATGCTGAATTAAACGACCGTTTTTTACGTTTATATGCTGAGTTTGATAATTTCAGAAAACGCACAAACAAAGAGAAAATCGATTTGATTAGCAATGCAAATGCTGGAATTTTGGTTGATTTATTGCCAGTAATGGACGATTTTGAACGTGCAATTTTAAACAATGAAAATGCAGAAGATATTGCTGTCGTGAAAGAAGGTTTTCATTTGATTTTCAATAAATTTAAAAATACCTTGGAAGCAAAAGGCTTAAAAGCAATGCAAGCAAAAGGAACTGATTTCGACAGTGAACTTCACGAAGCTATTGCAAACATTCCAGCTCCATCGAAAGGTGATAAAGGAAAAGTAATTGATGACGTTGAGAAAGGATATTACTTGAATGAAAAAGTAATTCGTTTCGCGAAGGTTGTTGTTGGTCAGTAATTGAAATTAATTAATTTGAAGATTTGATAATTTGAAATTCACAAATTATCAAAAATTAATCCTACTAAGGAATGAGTCAAAAAAGAGATTTTTACGAAATATTAGGCGTTTCTAAAAATGCTGATGATGCGGAAATTAAAAAAGCGTATCGTAAGCTAGCGTTGAAATATCACCCGGATAAAAACCCTGATGACGCGAGCGCTGAAGAAAAATTCAAGGAAGCAGCAGAAGCTTATGAAATATTGAGTAACGCTGAAAAACGCGCACAGTATGATCGTTTTGGTCACGCTGGAGTCGGTGGACAAGGTGGATTTGGCGGAGGCGGAATGAATATGGATGACATATTCTCTCAATTCGGTGATATTTTCGGTGGCGCATTCGGTGGCGGTGGAAGTTTTGGAGGTAGCAGAGGCGGAGGAAGTCGTGTTGTGCGTGGAACAAATCTTCGTGTAAAAATGAAATTAACACTGGAAGAAATTGCTGAAGGTGTTAAAAAGAAAATTAAAGTTAACAAGCTCGTAAACGCAGAAGGAGTTACGTATAAAAACTGTCAAACGTGTAACGGAACCGGTAGAATAACGCGTGTGGCTCAAACGTTCTTAGGAGCGATGCAAACACAGTCAACTTGTCATACGTGTCAAGGTGCTGGAAAGATGATTGACAAAAAACCAGCTGATTCTGATGCACATGGTTTGAAAAAACAAGAGGAAGTTATCGAAATCGATATTCCAGCAGGTGTTGAAGAAGGAATGCAATTGAGTGTTTCTGGAAAAGGAAATGCAGGACCGTTCAACGGTGTTCCAGGAGATTTGATTGTTGTGATCGAAGAAATTGAACATCCTGAATTGAAACGCGATGGTGAAAATCTACATTATGATGCCTACGTCAATTTTGTAGATGCTGTCCTAGGAGAATCAATCGAAATTCCAACTGTAAATGGTAAAGCGAAAATAAAAGTGGAACCAGGAACACAAAGTGGAAAAGTGTTGCGTTTGAAAGGAAAAGGTTTACCACATGTGCAACGTTACGGTACAGGAGATTTGTTCGTGCACATCAACATTTGGACGCCTAAAAAAGTGTCAAAAGAAGAACGTGAAATATTGGAGAAATTGAAACAAAGCGACAATTTTAAACCAAATCCAGATCAAAACGATAAAAGCTTCTTCAAACGAATGAAGGATATGTTCCAATAAGAAAATAGAAATTCTACAAATAACCGTGTGTAGAGATTCAATCTTGGTTTCTGGTAAAAAAGAAGATTGAACGAGAAAGAGATAACGTTAATTTTTAGAATTTCAGAAGGACTTGTTTCATTACAAGGCCTTTTTTGTATCATTGTAATACCAATTTTAAACAATGTCGTTTCTTAAAAATGCATCAAAAGGAGGAAATCTCTTTTCTACATATATTCTCACTGTAATTTTAGTAATTGTTGGTTATGCGATTATTGGCCAATTGCCAATGCTGATTGATTTGGTAGTGAATAAGTATGATTTATCGCAACCAGGGAATGCTGATATGAAACAACTTTCAGCCTTTTTCGGTGAGAATAAAATGTTGTTCTATTTGGTTCTGCCGTTTGTATTTTCCTTAATCGCTTTGGTATTAAGTGTTCGATTTTTACACAAACGTCCGATTCTTTCGGTTTATACTGCCCGCGAAACTTTTTCATGGAAACGCTTTTTTAGTGCTTTTGCGATTTGGGGTGGTATTCTAGGGATAATTCTGATTATTTCTGTAAATACCAATCCTAACATCGAGTGGAATGTGAATTGGACCACGTTTTTTCCGCTTCTTCTTATTTCCTTGTTTTTAATTCCTATCCAAACAACCTGTGAGGAGGTGTTTTTTAGAGGTTATTTATTTCAAGCCTTAGGTTTCTCATTCAAAAAAGGCTCGATTGCTGTTATCGTTACGGGGATTGCCTTTGGGCTCATGCATGGTGCGAACCCAGAAGTTGAAAAATTGGGTTACTCTGTGATGATCTATTACATCGGAACAGGAATTTTCTTGGGAATTATTGCCTTAATGGACGACGGTTTGGAATTATCCATGGGCTATCACGCCATCAACAATATTTTTGCAGCATTGATGTTGACCAACGATTGGCAAGCCTTTCAAACAGATGCAGTTTTCATTGATCACGGCGCTCCTTCGTTTGGTTGGGATGCCATTCTAACAATCGTACTTTTACAACCAATGTTACTTTTTGTCTTTTCGAAGCTATATAGCTGGAAAGATTGGAGAGGGAAGATGTTCAATTAATTCCATGCACTTTTCATGTATTTAGGCAAAAAATGTCTAAGCGATTTTGTAGTTTTAACCATTCAATAAAAGCGTATGCTCGAAATTCAAAACATTTCAAAATCATTTTACCGCAAAGTTGCATTGGACGATGTTTCATTGCACATTCAAACTGGTGAAATTTTTGGTTTATTAGGTCCGAACGGTGCGGGGAAAACAACCCTGATTCGTATCATCAATCGCATCATTGAGCCTGATAAAGGACACATTCGCATCAACGGCGATATCATGACCCAACAACATTTGTCGATGATTGGTTATTTACCAGAAGAACGAGGTTTGTACCGCACAATGACTGTTGAAGATCATACCTTATTCCTTGGCCAACTGCGCGGTTTATCGAAAAAAGATGTGAAAACCCAATTGAATTATTGGTTGGAGAAATTCGAAATTACCGATTGGCGCAAAAAACGAATTGAAGAACTTTCGAAAGGAATGGCGCAGAAAGTGCAATTCATTTGTACAGTTTTGCATGAACCGAAACTCTTGATATTGGATGAGCCTTTAAGCGGTTTTGATCCTGTGAATGTGGAATTAATCAAGCAAGAATTGATTGAAATGAAAGCAAAAGGAAAAACGATTATTCTTTCAACACACAACATGAAAAGTGTGGAAGAGATTTGTGATCGAGCTGCGTTGATTCATCAATCGAAAAAAATTATGGAAGGTCGCATTTCTGAAATTCAGGAAGAACGCAAAACAGGAAATTACGCAGTGAAATTCCGAGGAAGCATGATTGCGTTTGTGAATGCCTTGTGGACAGGATTTGAATTAGTGGATAAAGAAATTTTGGGTGACGATAAATTCATTGCACACGTGAAAATGCGTGGAGATAATAATTTCGAAGATTTATTAAAAACATTGTTAGGACAAGTGAAAATCGAAGCAGCGTGGGAGGTTTTGCCTTCTATGCAAGATGTTTTCATCGACTTAGTTCAACCAAGAAAGGAGGCTGAAAATGCGTAATAGTTGGTTAATTGCTTTGCGAGAATTAAAAGAGCGAATGGGTTCTCGTTCATTCGTAATGATGTCGTTTTTTGGACCAATCATCATTCTCTGTTTAATTTATTTCTTATTCGCTTTTGGTGGAGAAGGAAAACAGCATTGGAATGTATTGATTACAGATCCATCTCATCTGTTGGATAACAAAATTATGGCGCAAGAGGACAAAGCCATTTCGTATTCCTTTGCTGATCAATATGTTGAAATGGAAGAGTTTCGAGATGCCAAGCAATTTCAGCAATACGATGCTTTGTTTGAAGTGAATGAAAAGGTTTTGTCGAATAAAACAGCTTTTGTTTTCTACCGCATCAAGCCATCTGTTCGTATGCAAACGCGCTTGCAATTTCACATTGAGCGACGCATTGAAGAAGTGATGATTGAACAGTTTACAGATTTATCTGTCAAAGAATTTCGTAAAATCAAACAACCTTTGAACGTCGCTTTTCGTGATGTTTTTGACCCTTTGGATGAAGCATCGGATTTGAGAGGATGGGTTGGTTTTTTCTATGGCGCCATTATTTTTGTCTTTATCTTCCTGTTTGGAATGACGATTCTTCGCAGCGTTTCGCGTGAAAAAAGTAATCGAATTGTTGAGGTATTACTGGCTTCTGTTCATCCAAATCAATTACTGACGGGTAAAATCGTTGGAATTGGAATCGCGGCATTTTTTCAATTCATTATTTGGATGGTCGTTGTTGGTGCAGGTTTGTATTTCATGCGCGAACTGATTTTCCCAGATATGTTGGATGCATCAAATATGGACATCGTTCAAATGACGGATGAGGTAAAAAACCAAACGCGTTTAGATCAATTGTACGCAGCTAGCGAGTACAATGAATTTGTAAACTTAGTTTATGAACGTGTTCAATTTGGAACAATGACTGCGTTCTTCTTAGTGTTTTTTATCGTAGGTTATCTATTCTATGGATCTTTCTTTGCAGCAGTTGGAGCAACATCTGGTTCTGAAAGTGATGGACAACAATTTGTCTTGCCAATCATTTTCTTACTGTGTTTCTCTTTGTATGCTGGATATTTCGCTTTACAAAATCCAGAAAGTTCACTCACGATGTTCTTTCATTATTTTCCATTTACAGCGCCCGTTGTTGTGATGGTAAAATTAGCACAAGGTTATGGTCCAGAAGCATCCTATCAAATTTACGTTTCCCTGATGGTTTTGCTTACGAGTGCAGTTTTAAATTTAATAATTGCAGGGCGCTTGTATAAAAATGGTATCTTACAGTTCGGACACCGTGTAAAATTCAGTCTTATTTTACGCTGGTTGAAAAAAACGTAATATGCGAAAAGCCGTCATTGATTTAGGAACCAACACGTTTAATTTGTTGATTGCAGATGTTTTTGCAAGCAATTTTGAATTGGTTCACACCGAGAAAGATGGCGTTGCATTGGGAATGGGCGGAATCAATCACAATCGAATTGCGGATGAAGCGCTCATTCGTGGATTCAATGCCTTGCGTCATTTTAAAGCAGTTTGTGCTGATTACCAAGTTCAAGAAATTCACGCGTTTGGAACTTCTGCTTTAAGAGATGCTAGTAATTCAAACGATTTTCTGAATAAAGTTCAACTTGAATTGGGAATTGAAATTCAAATTATTTCTGGCGAGCTAGAAGCTGAACTCATCTACAAAGGAGTTAAATGGTCCTATGATTTTTCCGAACCATCCGTGATTATGGATATTGGTGGAGGAAGTACTGAGTTTGTATTTGCCGATTCAAAAGGCATTACAGATTTAGTCAGTTTGAACATCGGTGTTTCTCGCATTTATCAGCATTTTCATTTTTCAGATCCTTTATCGCAGGAAGATGTTTCTAACATTGAGATTTGGTTGGACGAAAAAGCAAAGGGTTTCTTCGATGGAAAACAAGAACACATTTTAATTGGTGCATCGGGAAGTTTTGAAACTTTTTATGAGTTGATTCATAACAAACCGTTTCCCTCTAAAATAGATGCGGTGGAAATTTCCATCAATGAATTGAATGAGAGTTTATCGGCAATTATTGCTTCAACACAAAGCGAACGTGATCAAAATAATTGGATTATTCCAATCCGTAAACGCATGGCTCCAATTGCCGCTGTTAAAACACGTTGGGTCCTTCAAAAATTGCAAATTCAGCGCGTATTCATTTCGCCTTGTTCACTCAAAGAAGGAGCTTTGGCGCATTAATAAAGAACAAGTTTGAATCATCCTGCATGTTCTATGCTCAATATTCTATGTTCTAGTTATATTTGTAAAAAATAAAAAATCATGGGTAAAATCTTAATTGTTGACGACGAAAGAGCCATTCGCAGAGCATTGCGTGAAATTCTTGAATTTGAAGACTTCCAAGTAGATGAAGCTGAGAATGGAAAAGAAGGTTTAGAAAAAGCAACATCAACAAGCTATGATATTATTTTTTGTGATATCAAGATGCCGATGATGGACGGAATGGAAGTCTTGGATGCCTTGATAAAAGCGAAAGTTGAAACGCCAGTGATCATGATTAGTGGACACGGGAACATTGATACAGCTGTTCAAGCCATAAAAAAAGGTGCATTTGATTTTATTGAAAAGCCCCTTGATTTAAATCGCATTTTAGTGACAATTCGCAATGCGAAAGACAAAGTTGTTTTGGTGGAAGAAACGAAGCAATTGAAAACCACTGTCAAACGTTTTAAAGGAAGTTCAATCATTGGAGAAACAGATGGAATCATTCGAATCAAAGAGATGATTGAAAAAGTTGCGCCTTCCGATGCACGCGTTTTAATTACTGGAGGAAATGGAACAGGTAAAGAATTGGTCGCGCGATCTTTACATGATAATTCGAACCGTCGAAAAATGCAATTCATTGAAGTTAATTGTGCCGCGATTCCATCAGAATTAATTGAAAGTGAATTGTTTGGTCATGAAAAAGGAGCTTTCACATCAGCGGTAAAAGACAAAAAAGGAAAGTTTGAATTGGCTTCTGGCGGAACCCTATTTTTAGATGAAATTGGTGATATGTCAGCAAGTGCTCAAGCGAAAGTATTGCGTGCATTGCAAGAAAATGTGATTCAACGAGTAGGAGGTGAGCGTGATATCAAAGTAGATTGTCGTGTTGTTGCTGCGACAAACAAGGATTTGCGTAAGGAAATCGAAGAAGGACGTTTCAGAGAAGATTTATACCACCGTTTGGCTGTTATTTTAATGCATGTTCCTTCATTGAATGAACGTCGCGATGATATTCCAATGTTAGCTGAACATTTCTTAACAATGGTTTGCGCCGAACATGGTGTTCAACGCAAAACATTTAGTGAAGATGCTTTAGAAGCATTAAAAAATACGGATTGGACAGGTAATATCCGGGAATTGCGCAACATTGTTGAACGTTTAGTAATACTTTGTGGGCAAACAATTACAGGTTCTGATGTTGCAATTTTCGCGAATCCAAGAGCTGTCAAATAGACAAAAAGCTGTATTGACTACCGCTTGAAATAGATTCATTGTCAATCGTCAACAAAGGAATATTTAAAGAGTTTGTCGATAATGTTTGGACAAATTTCTCTGAAAATAATTGAAAAGTATCTTGATAATATGTAGCTGCCAGCATATCAGCACCATATGAACTACAAAAATCGATTAGGTTCTTTTCGAAGTTTTTCGTTTCTAACAATTCAACTGAATATTTCAAACCGTGTTCGTTCAGGTGTTTTTTACACAAAAGAATATTCGTGTCAACTTTACGTTTCAACATTTCATCATTATGCAAACCACCAACAAGGCAAATTTCAGCATTGAATAGTTCTCCAATCTTCGCTGCATATTTTACGACTTGAATGGACTCTTTTTCTAAATCAATTGTTAAAACAATTTTCTTAATTGAATGAAAAACAGAATTTTCTTGAACAATCAACAAGGGCGTTTTACTATGAGAAACAACTTTCATAGCATTACTTCCGAACACTTTTTGAAGTCCGGATGAACCGTGAGTTCCCATCACAATTAAAGAAGCTTCAATTGATTCAGCAATTTTACCGATATCATTTAAGAATTTTCCGACGATAATTTTACCACTTATTTTATCTTCAGCAATACCACTAGATTGAATGATTGCATCTAATTGTTGTTTTGCAACCAAACGATCACTTTCTTGCTTGATGACATGCAATAATGTGAATGTATCGTCATTTGATTTAGACAGTTGACTTGCAAATTTTAGAGCGTTAAGAGTGGTTTCTGAAAAATCAATTGGTACAAGAAAATGTGAATTCATGTTACAGATTGTTATTTCATTTCTGGTAAAGTTAACGTTTTTCTCTGTTTATTTTTTTGAACTTGATAATTGAGTAGTTTTTTCAGAAAGTAATTTATTAATTTTGAGTGCGATATATGACTAAAAGAGATTTCTCGATTTACTTCTGAAACTGTGCAATCCTTTTCGCTCCTTATTGTTTAAGAGGCCACTTTAGATAAATCAATGATATAAATTGATTTTAAAGGGCTTGGTGAATGAACAATATTATAGAAAATTCTAAATCTGAACATACACTTTTAATTGTAGATGATTCAATTGAAAACTTGCAATTGCTAACTGGCTTGTTAAAAGATAATTACAAAATCAAGGTAGCGAAAAATGGTTTAAAGGCAATTGAAATTGTTGAAAATGACCAAACTATTGATTTGATTTTGATGGATGTAATGATGCCTGAGATGGATGGATTCCAAGCCTGTAAAATCATTAAATCAAAAGCTGATAAATCGCATATTCCAATTATATTTTTAACGGCATTGAACGAAGCCTCTGATGAAACATTGGGGTTCGAATCTGGTGGGTCAGATTTTATTACAAAACCTTTCCATGCAGAAGTGGTAAGAGCAAGGGTTAAAACACACATAGCTTTATTGAATGAAAAGCGAAAATCGGATAATCTTTTAAGCATTTTACTTCCTGATAAAGTAATTCATCAACTAAAAAAACACGGGACCTATCAACCAGAAAAACATCCAGATACAAGCATTATGTTTTGTGATTTGGTTGGTTTTACCGCCATTTCTGCAACTATGTCGCCTGAAAATTTGATTCAAGAATTAACAGACATTTTCACAAAATTTGATGAAATCTCTTCAATGAACAATGTCACTCGAATTAAAACAATTGGAGATGCATACATGGCTGTTTCCGGTTTGAATGATGTTGAAGAAAATCATGCAGAAAATATGGTCAACGCCGGTTTAATGTTTATTGATTATTTAAACATTCGCAATAGAACAAGTCAGCAACAATGGAAATGCAGAATTGGCATTCATTCTGGTGAAATTATTACCGGAATAGTCGGTACTTCCCGTTTTCAGTTTGATATCATGGGTGACAATGTAAATATTGCTTCGCGCGTTGAAAGTAATGGTGAGATAATGGAAGTTGTGGTGACAAATGCAGTTTTAGAACGAATTTCAAGTAATTATTTAACACAGGAACTTGGGGTTAAAAATTTGAAAGGCAAAGGTGAAATGAAGCTGACAATCGTAAAAGGAAGACTATAGCATTTTATAAAAAATAAATATTCTGAAAATGGAAAACCTTACATTGAAGGAGCTTGAAATTGAAGATGTTAAATTGCTTTTTGAATGGGCAAAAGAAGAAGGTTGGAATCCTGGAGTAAATGATGCCACTTTATGTTTTGAAGCTTTTCCGAGTCAATTCATAGGTTTTTTTAGGAAGCAAGAATTAATTGCCGCAGGGTCAATAGTAAATTATAAGGGCGATTATGGTTTTATGGGATTGTTTATTGTAAAAAAAGAACACCGTTCAAAAGGTATTGGTAAGCTACTTTGGGAGGCACGAAAAACACGGTTATTAAGTCAATTAAAGCCAGGAGCATCTATTGGAATGGACGGGGTTAAAGCAATGCAATCGTTTTATGCAAGAGGTGGATTTGAAATTTGTTTTACAGACGAACGCCATGTTCGTGAAGGTCAATCATTTTTATTCAGTCCTAAGATTCAGCCCTTTCAACAAACTGAAACTGATTTCCATCTGCTTTCTGAGTATGATCAAAGCTGCTTTGGATTTAACCGAACTGAATTTTTAAAGGCTTGGATTTCCAATAAAACGGCAAATACACTTTTGTTTAAGGAAAACGGTGAAATCCATGGCTACGCTGTTATGCGAAAAACGTTTGAAGGCTTTAAAATAGGTCCATTGTTCGCAGATAATGAGAAGATTGCTGAAGAATTATATAAGGCGTGTTTGACGCTAGGTGTTGGGGAGAAAATTACAATTGATATTCCGACTATAAATTCCTTAGCATTAAAATTAGTCCAAAGTTATTGCACACACATTAGCTTTGAATGTGCAAGAATGTATTTTCCTTCCATGCCAAAAAACGATTTTTCTAAAGTTTTTGGAATAACAACGCTCGAATTTGGTTAGTGTTGCACGAACAAGTCAATCAAACAATTGGCAATAGCATCAACTGTTAAGGGCAACGCTGTTTTAAAATCAGGAAGAAATGTACTAGTATGCAATGAACCTGTATTCGTTTGAGTAGTATCGGGAGATTTCACTCCAACCCAAATCAAATAGCTCGGAATCGTATTTGAATTTGAATAAATGCCAAAATCTTCACCAATCATTTTGGGTAATACCTGAACAATTGAATTGTTTTTAGACCTTTTGGAAATTGATTGTTCTAGTTGTTCTCCAAGTTTTGGATTGTTGTAAACTGGAGGTATAGACATATCCAATAATTCATAACTTGGAAGTTCATTCTCGTTTAAACCAGCGGCAAGAGCAAGATTATTTCCAATTTCCTCAATGCGTTTCATTACAAACGCTCGGTTTTCTGGCGAGAAGGTTCTAATTGTCAATTTTAACTCTACTGAATTGGGAATAATATTCCCAACTGTCCCACCATTTATTGCTCCAACAGTAATCACTGCAGGGTTGTTGAAGGCTAAATTTCGACTAACAATGTTTTGAATTTCTTGAATGAAATTTGCACTCAGTAGAATTGGATCTATTGCTTTAAATGGTTCTGCGCCATGGCCTCCTCTGCCATGAATGGTGATGTTCATCATATCAACCGCCGCCATACTATATTCATCACAAAATCCAAAACTGCCGCTCAGCAAATCAGGAGTATCATGTATCGCAATTTGATAATCTGGTTTTGGAAGCTTAGCATAGTTACTTGCTTTTACAATTCCTTTAGCACCCTGACCTGTTTCTTCTGAAGATTGTGCTAAAAAGATTATTGTTCCTTTCCATTTTTTTTTTGATTCAACAAGTGTTCTTGCAACTCCTAACCATGTTGTCATATGAAAATCATGTCCACAAGCATGCATTATCGGAATTTGCCATCCCTTGCTATTATCAGTTTTGGTAGAAGCAAAACCGAATCCTGTTGTTTCAAGAATCGGTAATGCGTCCATGTCTGTGCGGTATAATATTGTTGGACCATTTCCATTTTTTAAAATACCAGCAAAACTATTTAGTCCAAGTGAATCAACGATTGAAAATCCTAGTTCGAGTAATTCTCTTTTAAGTAGCGAGGAGGTTTCTAATTCACTTCCGCTCAATTCTGGGTGTTGATGCAAAAAACAATAGGTTGAATACAATTGTGTTGTATCCATCTTATATCCATTTTGAATTTGAGCTTCTGTTTCTGATACGCCCAAAATGAACATCAAAAATAGGATACTAATGTATTTTTGCATGATGTTGTTATTGTAAAATGAACTGACAAGAAATTTGCAACGTAATTTCTTCACCCAAGGCCAAACCTCCGTCTTCAGCCGCCGCGTTCCACGTTAATCCAAAATCACTTCGATTTATTACACCGTTAATTTCAAATCCAGCTTTTGTCTGACCATAAAGATCTAATCCAATTCCAGTGTGTAAAATTTCTAATTGTACCTCCTTTTCGATTCCACGAATGCAGAAAACGCCTTCTAAAGAGTAAAGATTATCAATTTTACGCGTAATTTTCGTTGAATTGAATGTTAACGTTGGGAAGTTAGCAGCATCAAAAAAGTCATTACTTCTTAAATGTTCATCTCGATGATCATTGCGTGTATTAATTGATACTACATCAGCACTAAATGAAATTTCCATGTCTGAAAAATCTTTCTTTTCAGCTTCAATAGTAGAATGAAACATGTCGAATGTTCCAGAAACATTTGTGATAAGCATATGTTTAATACGAAACATAATTTCACTGTGCATTGGGTCAATTGACCAAAGGGATTTACTCATAATTGTTATTTTAAAAGATTTAACGCATTTTCGAATTCAAAGTTCTCGATTTCTTCGAGAACACTTTTTAACTTTTCTTCTAAATCTGAAGATAATGTATATTTTTCAATTAGGTCTTTACAAACTCGAATTGCCTCAGGATCGTTGTCCGAAATGAAATTTTTAAGTTCTGTTAATAATTGTTCCAAATCAGCATCTGAAATCATTTCTTTTGTACTTGATTCACTTTCAAGGGATGCTAGAAAAAGGTTCAATTTTTCTAAATTGTTTTCTAGAATTCGAGCAATTTCATTTACTTGTTGTTGGTGAATATGCTCAAAACTCTGGTTGCCTGCTTGCAAGTGATTTTTAAAATCTACAGATAATTTCAATGCTTTTTTATAAATTTCATTCATTCCAATGTTTCCTGCAACACCTGCCACAGTATGTAGCAAAACGCCTGTTTCTTCAAAACGATTTTGTGACATTAGCAATTGAGATTTGGCACTAAAATTTCCAAAGTTCTTAACAAACGTATTCAACATTTTTAAATATACGTCCACTTTGCCAGCCGCTCGTTTTAAACCCATTGCTACATCTATTCCTTCAATGGTGAATGGTGTGTCTTCGGTCGGAATTAATTTTTCTTGACTGAATTCTTTTTCTGCCAATCCAAGCTTTAAATGACGAATAATCGAACGATACAACTCTATAGGGTCAATTGGTTTCGTAATATGGTCGTTCATACCTGCGGCAATACTTTTTTCATACTCACCTTTCATGGCATGTGCTGTCATTGCAAGAATGGGTAAATCTTTCAGCTGCAGCGTTTCTCTGATATGTCGTGTTGCACTTAATCCATCCATTTCTGGCATTTGAATATCCATCAAAACTAAATCAACATGAATCAATTTTAGTTTTTCAATGGCTTCAAGCCCATTCCAAGCCGAAAACACTTCAATACCAACATCATTAAGGAGTTCAATTGCAAGTTCCATATTGATGTCGTTGTCTTCTACAAGTAAAATCTTTTTACCCTTCAATAATTTTGAAAATTCAAGATGATTTCCTGTTGCAACTGGTGATTCTTTTATTTTACTTTTTCCAAGGCTTAAAAGAGTATCAATGCTTTCAAACAATTGGGAAGGACTAATTGGTTTGACCAGCATTTTATTGATGACATTGTCACTTTGCGCTTGTTTCAGCGTTTCTAGACCATAGGAAGTAACCATTAAAACCGATGGGACGGAATCTGGACTTTCTGCTTTTAGATGAGTAACCAATTGAAGACCATCCATTCCTGGCATTTGCCAATCAACGACAAATAAAGAAAATGGATCGTTTGCTTCTTGATGGTCATGAAACAATTGAATTGCATCTTTAGCATTGTCTGCTTCAACTACCTCAAAACCAAGCGAAAGAAGCATTTCAGATAATACCATTCGAGCACTTTCAGAATCATCAACCAAAAGAACTTTTTGACCTGCAATGACGATATTTTCGCTGTAATTGTTTGTCTTTTCATTTTCTTGTAATGAAAAATAAGCATTGAACACAAACTCAGAACCAACGTCAACCTTGCTAGTTGCTTTCAGTTCACCGTCCATCATTTGAACAATCTTACGGCTGATTGCCAATCCTAAACCTGTACCACCGAATTTACGTGTTGTAGATAAGTCTGCTTGTTCAAATGGTTGGAAAAGTTTGGCTAATGCTTCATCCGTCATTCCGATTCCAGAATCTTGAATTGTAAACTGGACGATGGCACCATAACTCATTTTCTGAACCAATTTGACCGTTAATTTAATCTCGCCTTTGTCGGTGAATTTAACTGCATTATCCACTAAATTCAACAAAACTTGACGCAAACGAACACTGTCGCCCAGAACTATTGGTGGTACGCTCGTGTCAATTTCAGTGATTAATTCAACATGGATTTTTTTAATCAGTTTAACATTAACAGCGTCTGTTACATTCGCAATAAGTTCTTCAAGATTAAAAGGAGCTGTTTCTAATGATAATTTACCAGCTTCTATTTTAGAAAAATCCAAGATGTCATCTATGATGCGAAGTAGATTTTTTGCTGAAATTTCAACTTTCCGATTGTACTCTAGTTGCTTTTCGTTTAATTCGGTTTTTTTCATTAAATAACTCATCCCTAGAATGGCATTCATTGGGGTGCGTATTTCATGACTCATATTCGCAAGGAATTCACTTTTAGCTTTATTCGCTTTGTCAGCAATTTCTCGTAATTCAACCATTTGCTGAAAACGATCATTCAATTGATTGCTTTTGAATTTAACTTGATCTAAATTTTTTCCAGCGATGGAAGCAATAATACCTAAAACCAGCGGAGCCATATCTACAAGCCATAAGGCTGGAGACAGTTTTTGGCAATTGATTAATTGCTCCAAAGAAAATCCCATTCCACGGAACGAGCATTCAACAGTCGTTCCTATGACTGGAAAAAGAAAACCTAAACAAATACCATAAACAGTGTACTTAAAACGTTCAGTTTTATACGGGGTTGTATTTTTTTGAATCACCTAAACTTATTTGACTCAAAAATAATCACTTTTGTGTCAATTTATTCAGTTAATAGTTACTCACTTATAAAAAACTATATTGACCTCCAAACGAGGTGTTTTCGCTTTCTAACGTTAGAACTGGAATTCCTAAATTGTTATTGGCTAGTCCTCGAACAAAAGAATCAGTGAAGACATGAAACGAACTTTCGTAATAGGTTGCCGCTAACATGTCAGCATTCTTTTCTTGACACAACTGAAAAATATTTTCTTCAAATCCTTTTCCTTCAACGAATTCAATAGAAAAAGGAATGTTGTGATCTGTTAAGAAATTGCCCGCAACAGTTAAGTTTAAATCAATTTTCCGCTTAAATATTGAATCGTCTTGTCGAGCTCCAACCAAAATGATTTCTGCACCAAACATGTGACTCAAACGAGCCGCTGATTTTACAATTTGTAAACTCTCTTTTTGCAAATCGATGGTCATAACAATCTTTTTAATTGAATTGTAAACGACTTCCTCTTGAACGATTATTAAAGGTACTTTACTGTTTTCAACAATTTTAAAAGCATAGCTTCCGAATAATTTGCGCAATCCACTTGCTCCATGGGTTCCTAAAATAATCAATGATGTATTCAGTGTTTCGGCTATCACAGCAATGTCTGTACTGACAGCTCCTTTAATTACGCGAGTTGAATAATTAGCAAAATCGGTCAAATGAGACTTGGCGAAGTTGGTTAATTTAATTTCTGCAGCAATTCGATCATCTTCTGATTTTACCACATGAACAAGCAAAACTTGATCGTTTTCTTTTGATAATTGTGCTGCGAATTTTGTTGAGCTAATTGAAACCGGCGTAAAATCAACCGGTACTAAATAAAGTAATCCTTTTTCCACGTTTACATTTTTAATTGACTATAAATTTACGTGGTAAATGGAAGCTTTCAGATGGGTAAAATCAGCTAGAAAGATGATTTATCTCAGCTTTTAAAAGGCAATCGAATTGATTGTACTTCCTCCCCATTCAATAACTGTAAAACCAGTTCGGTTCATTGTCGGAATTTCTTGCTTTTGGATATCCAAAGAAATGTCATTTGGTATAGCATGAGAAAGAATATAAATTCTATTTATTTGTGCTGGCTTGGGTTCAATCGTTAATTCTGCAAAAAGAGTACAATCATCGTTAAACACAAAATGGATATAATTTCGATCGTTTTTCATCAGTTGAGGTCCCCAATACGTTATAAAATCAGCCATTTCTTTATCATTCAATCCAAATTTTCGCAAGCTTGATTCAAGAAATTGTATTGTAGAGTCACGATCAATAACGAAACCACTAAAACGATCAAATGATTCAGTTCTAATTAGTTGTTTTGACTCCCAAAAAAGGTAATTATAGGTTTTGTTACCAAAAGTTAAATTCCCGGTAGGATCGGCCTTGAACGACCAAGCATTTTCATAACTCGGATAAGAAAAGGCCAAATTACCTTTTGGCTCAAGCTTTACAGAAATATCAGTTAATGCGTTTGGGTAAAAGTATAGAACTGGTTTTTCAACGACCTGAATATTTTTATCAAAAACACGCTGAAAATAGCAGGACAGAAAGGCTTTTTCACGACTTTTTACCGAAATTTGGTTTGTCGTAATTTCAAAATACTCATTGTTCAAGAGTAACTGAAAATAATAAGTTCCTGGTTTTATTTTTACTTCGAAAAAGCGGTTTTTTCCTAGATAAACTGTTTTTCCAGGTCCACCATTGTAGTCGTATATAATTCCAAAATCCACTCCTTTGGGCAAATTCTGAAAATTGAAATAGAACATGGATTCGTTTGTCTTGAGTGTCTTCCGATGTTTAATGCTGTCTAATTGAGCGTATGAGCCGGGCATGTCCAATTCTTTTGAGGCAAATGAAGCAGTGCATAAAAGAAGTAGGATTAAAATCAAGGAAGTTTTCATAATGATGTTTTTTGATGCTTACATTTTCTGTTTGGAATGGTTCATGAATATTTAAAAATAACTTGATTTACCGACAACAGCTCGTTATGTTCAAAAAAAATAATATAAAATCTAGATGACATTTATTATTTTCACGCTTTATTAATGCTCACATGAGTAGAAATTAATTTAATCTATATTCGATGAACTTTAAAAAGATTGTCCCTCACTTAGTTGCTATTGGTGTTTTTGTTCTATTAGCATGCGTTTACTTTTCTCCAATTTTCAATGATTATAGCTTGAAGCAAAGCGATATTCAGCAATTCCGTGGAATGGAAAAAGAAATTGTTGATGCAAATTTAGTAAATGACGAAGATGCCCTTTGGACGAATTCAATGTTTGGTGGAATGCCTGCTTATCAAATCAATGTGAAACATCCAAATAACGCAATGGTTCAAGTTGACCGATTGATCAAATTAGGTTTGCCGCGACCTGTCGGACTTTTATTCATGGCGATGCTTGGATTCTACATTTTTGCTTTGTGTCTTCGCGTGAATCCTTGGTTAGGAATTCTTGGAGCGATCGCATTTGGTTTTTCGACAATCAATATTTTATACATTGGTGCAGGTCACGTGACAAAAGTGAATGCAATTGCTTACATGGCTCCTGCGCTTGGTGGATTGATACTCGCATTTAGGGGGAAATGGCTCATCGGAAGTGCAGTATTTGCGCTGTTCTTTGCCTTGAATTTGTCAGCGAATCACCTTCAAATGACCTATTATTTGGCGTTTTTACTAGCCGCTGTGGCGATTGGTGAATCGATTCGTTTGTTGATTAAGAAGGAGTTTGTATCGTTAGGGAAAATTGTTGGTGCTTTGGCAATTGGAACCGTTTTAGCAATTATGCCTTCTTGGGGAAATCTTTCATCAACATTAGAATACAGTAAATATACAACACGTGGTGCAACGGATTTGACACTTAAACCAAACGGTGAAAAATCGAAAAAAGCACAAGAAGGTTTGGAAACGAGCTATATTTTAGAATACAACTATGGGAAAGGTGAGTTGTTGTCAATCATAGCTCCAAATGCAAAAGGTGAGCGCGGCGAATACATTGGGAATGATGAAGATGTCATGATGAATGTTGATTCAAAATACGCTGAAAATATCGGTCAAATGAATCGTTACTGGGGAGGACAACGCATGAGTGGTGGAGCTTTCTATTTCGGTGTTTTAATGTTGGTTTTTGCATTGTTTGGATTGGTATTCTTAAAAGATGCGATTAAATGGCCATTCTTGGTTATAGCCATTCTTGCACTGTTATTGGCTTCGAATGATCCAGGAGGAATGAATCATTTCTTCATCAATAAAGTTCCATTATACAACAAGTTCCGTGATTCAAAAATGATTTTGGTCTTGTTACAAGTAATGATTCCCGCAATGGCTGTTTTATTCTTGGATAAATTATTCAAAAAAGAAGGTCTTTACGGTAACAAAAAAACATGGTTGATTGCATGTGGAGCTATTACATTTATTGGAATTCTATTGTACGCTGTTCCTTCTATTTCAGGTTCAATGTTGAGCAAAGAAGAAACAAAACAATTTGCAAAAGCACTTGAAGGAACGAAAGATCCAATGCAAGTTGATTTTATTCAAGGCTTGAAAACAGAATTAATCAATGTTAGAACTGGAATTTATAAATCAGATTTTGGACGTGCAATTGGCTTGATCATCTTGGGTTGTGGATTGATTCTTCTATCTATTTACACCAAAGCATCGACACTCGTACTTTCATTGATTGGAATTGTAGCTGTTACGGCAGATAATATGTCTGTTTCGAAACGTTACTTGAACAATGAAGACATGGATACGCCGACAAGTAGTTGGGAAGACGTTACAAAAAGTTCAACTCCGTACTTGCCAGAACCTGCAGATTTGAGCATTTTGAATGCTGAAAAAGGTTCAGTTAAGGGATTTGAATCGAAAGTAAATGAACTTGTTTCTGTGATGGGAGAACATCCAAATTATATGAACATGGACATGAGCACACAAAAAGCGATTGCTGAATTTGGTGCTTTGAATCTGAACAGCGATTACCGCGTGTTCTCGTTTGCGAATACGTTTAATGAAACGTCTACAAGTTACTTCCATAAAAGCATTGGTGGTTATCACGGTGCGAAATTGAAACGCTTCCAAGAAATTGTTGATTTCCAGATCGGCGATGAATTACAAGCGATAAATAAAGTGATTGGAACTGCTAAAAATGACAAATTACGTCAATACGCAATGACAATGGATATTCCACAAGAAAAAATGCAAGCAGTGTTTGATACAATTAGTGTTGCTGAAGTGGATTTGACTAAGGAAGCTCCAGTATTAAATATGTTAAATGCTAAGTACATCGTCGTTAACAAGGCTGGTAAAGCTACCAAAAATACAAGTGCCAACGGCGCTGCTTGGTTTGTGGATTCTATTAAAAAAGTGAATTCATCAAATGATGAAATGCTTGGCTTAGGAAAATTGAATACGAAGGAAACAGCAATTGTGAACGTGAAAGATGCAGGAATTCAATTGAAAGACAAGTACGCTTTGGATTCAACTGCAAGTATCAAATTGACAAAATACGGAACCAATGAATTAACGTATGCTGTAAATGCTAAAACTGAGTTGCCAGCAATCTTCAGTGAGATTTATTATCCAGAAGGTTGGAATTGTTATGCAGATGGAAAACAACTTGAACCATTTAGAGTAGATTATTTGTTGCGTGGAGCACTTATTCCCGCAGGAACAAAAACAGTTGTTTGGAAATTTGAACCGCAAACATTCTATACAGCAAGTAAAATTGCTTTGATTGGATCCATTCTACTTTTACTTTCATCAGCCTTTATCTTAGGAAAAGCATTGATGGGAAGTTTGAAGAAGGAATCAAATGAAGAATTGGTAGATTAAAGAATCTAAGACAATAAAAAAGAGGACTTATTCAAAGTCCTCTTTTTTTATGCGATCACCAATTGTGAAATCCTTTTTTGCTGTTTTACCCAAAAGTTCGTGGTAATATTTGGGGTGTAAACTCATGCCTGGTCGAACAGAACGTATTGACGTTTCATCAATAACGTCTCCTTTTTTAATGTTTTTCGAAATGTATAAAGATCTCGAGAATACTTTTCCAGCCTTTTGTTTTTCTGTTAATTCATAGGACTCAATTCCAATTGCCGATTCCGCTTTTCTAACTGCATCAACCATTTCTTTAAATTCAAGTTCGTTCATTGAAAAGCTTGCATCTGGACCGCCAATTGATCGGTCTAAAATGAAGTGTTTTTCAATGATTTTTGCACCAAAACAAACCGAAACAATTGGAACGATTGAACCCATTGTATGATCTGATAGTCCAGTGATTACATTAAAATCATCTGCTAATTTTTGAACCATGCGCATATTCGCCTCTTCAATAGGAGCAGGATAACTTGATGTGCATTTTAACAAGGCTATTTGATTATTCCCAGCTTTTCTGCACGTTTCAACAGCCAATTCGATGTCTTCATATTCGGCAATACCAGTTGAAATTATAATCGGCTTTCCTTTTGATGCTGTGTAATGAATGAGAGGAATATCTGTAATTTCAAAGGATGCAATTTTATAAGCTGGAACATCCAAAGATTCTAAAAAATCTACTGCGCTAAAATCAAATGGAGACGAAAAACAAACAAGACCAACTTTTTTTGCCTCTTCAAATAAAATTGAATGCCATTCCCAAGGTGTATAAGCTTCTTGATATAAATCATGAAGAAACTTACCATCCCATATTGTCCCGGAAATTTTGAAATCCTCTTTATTGGTTTTCAAGGTAATGGTGTCCGCTGTATATGTCTGAAATTTAATAGCATCCGCACCAGCTCGCTTAGCTGCTCTAATCGTTTCAAGTGCAGTTTCAATACTACCATTATGGTTTGCAGATAATTCTGCAATAATGAAAGATGGCGAGTTCTTGTCTAATATGTAGGATCCTATTTTAAACATATTTGCTTGTGTTTTTTTTGAAAAGATACATAGTTGATTCCGTTTCTTTTGAAAAACCAAATCGCTCGAATAATTTTATAGATGCAAAGTTCTCAAATAATACATAGCCTTGAACTAATTCTATCCATTTACTATTAACATGTTTTTCAAGTTCTTCAAGTCCTTTTTTCATCAAAATTGCTCCAAGACCTTTACCATGATGTTCGGGTGAAAGTAGATAACTGATTGTGGCAATATTGTCTTTTAAATCAAAACGTATACTTCCAATTGGTTTTGCTTGTTCGCACAAAATGAAATAAAGGCATTCTGTTGAACTAATTTTAGATAAAAACCATGCTTTGTGATTTTCAAATGGAATGAACTCCTTGCTAAATGCATATTTACGCGTAGCTTCGTCATTTGCCCATTTAAACGTAATGTCAATATCAGCTTCTGCTGCAAGACGTATCGTATAATTGAGTTCTTTCTCAATTGATCTTACCAATTTAGCCAAACGTTCTGACGATTTACCATCAATAATTGTGGATGTTGGCTCAATGGGATTTATGTTTTGTATAGCTGATGAAATGGAAGTGTATGAAAGATCAGAAGCATCAATAAAGTTCTTCAATTTTAAATGTTCAGCATAAACGAATTGCTGATTTTCAATATAATAGCCGCTAATAGGTTTGATTTTTGCAGCTAAGCACTCAAGTAAGATTCCACTTGTTGGCACTATTCCAAATTCCATTTGACTCATCAAAGTGGCCATTTCAGTTTCTTGTAGATTGCGGTGAATTGTTATTTTTCCCCAATTAGAATCAACTAGTATTTCATGGGAATAACCTTTTCCAAGTACAACATGAATTTCTGAAAACACAGTTGAATTTATCGCTGCTTTTATAGCGATTTCAGTTTTATTAAGAGGATCTGATCCACCAAAACAGATGAAAAGGCTGTTTTTGATTTTCGGAATTGACGCTTTTATTGCTAATTCTTGAAATGAGTTTCTTAAAAGCGCATAATCGAGTCCTAAAAAATACTGGGTTCCAAGCAATGCTTTATAATTTGATGCAAAAAAACCTGGGGTAGGATTGATGATTACATCAACTGGAAAATAGCGGTCCGCTAAATCATCAATACAAATTATCCTTGCTCCTTTGTGGCGAATTGCCTCAAAATAAGTTGAGTCGTAAGTATAACCGTCAATAATAACTAGGTCATTTTCATTAACTTGATTGATAAAATCTTCAGATTTTTTTAGACAAATAGTTGAGTGTTCTGATGAAACCAATTGACCAATACTGTCAGCTAAATTTTCTGTTGAGAAAAAAGTGGCATGCATTTCTGGTAGCAAATTAACCAATGCGCAACAACGAGTAAGGTGACCGAAGCCGATTGTGCTAGAAGCATCTACTCGAATTTTAAGTTGCGTATTCATTTTTGGAGGATTGAGTATTTTAATTCAGCAATTTTCCAATCGTCTAATGTATCTATATCCTGAACTTTTAATTCAGATAATTCGAAGGCACCGATTTTACCTGACCAAAGTGTTTTTGTTTCTTTAAATGTATCAATATCAAAAAAATAGAGTGCTCCAGCATCGTGATAATTATTTACAAGATCTTGCGATCGTCGGTGAATTGCATCAGGTTGGTTTAATTCGATTAGATTGTTTGTTGTTAAATGAAACGATCGTTGAATAGGAAATCCATAAGCAACGCAACTTATTAATGTATCAACATCACTTGTGTTGAACTGTCTATAGGCTGATTTTAAATCTTCTGAATCAATTAACGGACTAGTTGGGTAAAGACAACATGCTTTCGTAAAAGTCCTACCACTTGAAGAAAGTTGGTTTATAACTTCTAACAATACTTCTGAAGTTGTTGCGTAATCATTGGAATTCCCTTCTGATCTGAAAAATGGTACTTCAGCTCCGTATTGTTTAGCAATTTCCGCAATCTCATCATCATCTGTTGATACAACAATAGATGAGAAAATTCCACTTTTGATAGCTGTTTCAATTGCAAACGCAATGATAGGTTTACCGTGAAAATCTTTTATGTTTTTTCGCGGAATTCGCTTACTGCCACCTCGTGCTGGAATGATTGCAACTGTCATATTTTGGTTAGTCAACTTTTTTTTCTAACAGAAACCAAGTAATATCATCTTGCGGGAATATAGGATCACGTCTGTATGCAAAACCATAATCAACCAACGTTAAGTCTCTATATTTTGTAAGCATTTCACCAGCAAAATCGCGTTTGAATAAGCGATCTTCGTTTCCACGATAAGGTATCATTACTGGTGATGGGTTATAATACTCAGCTATCAAAATATATCTATTTGATGATTCATATAATTTCGTGTAAACCAAATCCAGTTGTTCAGGATTAATATGAATTAAAACTCCTTTAATGAATGCTAGTTCATACGTTTTTGTTGGATTGAAATCAAAGATACTGCAATTATGGACATTTTCATCACCAATCAATTGAGTCAATTCTTTGGCAGCAAGTTGATTTATTTCAATACCACTTAAACTTTTATTAGGAAATAAAAGCGATAAAGCTTTGAGGTTCATTCCTATGTTTGCACCAAATTCAATAATATCAGAAAGTGGTTGCGTTTTCGCTAGAGCCTTACTAAAGAAATTTAAATTTGACGCCAATAATTCATTGCTCTTATTTCGCTCAATGTATTCATTGCCAAATTCGCCAGCCCAAAAGGCTTCTTGTTCGGTTTTAAAATTTGTAGACATGGCTAAAAGTAATTTAAAATTTTAGTAATTACTGTTGATTGTTCGTCATCGCTCATGGACGGGAACATAGGTATACTGATACAGCGTGAATAGTAGGTTTCAGCATTTGGTAAATCCCCATCTTTCCAACCTAGATGCTTGTAGAAAGGCATTAAATGCACAGGAATGTAATGAATTTGAGCAAAAATTTGTTCGGATCTTAAATAGTCATATAAACCTCTTCTGTCTTTAACCTCCAAGATATATAAGTGATAAGCATGTCCTGCAATAAATCCAGAAGACTGAATAATTCCTTCGCAAGTTGAAAGCTCATCAGAATAGCGTTGAGCAATTTGTTTTCTTCGTTCTAGATTTTGAGGTGCACGCAGTAATTGTGAACTCCCCAAAGCTGCTTGAAAATCAGTTATTCGATAATTGTAGCCAAGGTTCTGCATCTCCATGTACCATTGAGGATAATCTTCAACTTCAATTTCTGAATTTCCATTGGCAAAAGATTTGGTGTTTTGAAATTTTGAGTGATCACGTGTTATTCCATGTGTTCTTAATTCCATCAATTGATCATAAAGATCTTTGTTATTGGTTGTAATCATTCCCCCTTCGCCAGTGGCAATGTGTTTTACCGGGTGAAAGGAAAAAATTGAAAGATCAGCGAAAAGACCAATTCCAGCATTTTGGTTTAAACCATTTGAATCGATAAAATAACCACCTGGGGCATGACAAGCATCTTCAATGATCCAAAGATCGTGTTCGTTTGCCAAATTTCTAAATTCATCCAATTGGGGAACTCTTCCTGCAAAATCAACAGGAATAATACCTTTTATTTTTTTATCGCGATTTTGTTCAATTACGTTTTTAACAGACTCAATATCCATTAAATATGTCGATGGATCGATATCGGCAAAAAGAATATTTCCTCCACAATATTTAACACAATTTACAGATGCTGCAAAAGTAATTGGTGAACAAATGACGTATTCATCTTCCTTGATACCAAGCGCTAAAACCGACAAATGCAAAGCAGCAGTTCCATTGCTAACAGCTACTGCGTATTTTGATCCTACATAAGCAGCAAATTCTTCTTCAAACTTCAGGATTCGTGGTCCTTGAGTTAAAAAGTCCGCTTGAAGGGCTTCAGTAACCGCTTTGATGTCATCCTCTGTTATTTCTTGTCTACCGTAGGGAATCGCTTTCATATCTCAAATGTCGGATCAACATGTTCTTTAATTAACTTTCTCAGGCTTTCAATCGATTCCCATTCTTCGTTATTATTGGAATTATAAGAGAATCCTTCTGGAACTTTTTTCGCATTAAAAGCTTCTGAAAATTCATTTATATCCCAAGAAGTTGTCTGTGGTAAAATAGCATAATACTTGCCTAAATCATAGGTGAAAAATGAGTCCGATGAGGTAATCATTTCTTCATGAATTTTTTCACCAGGACGAATTCCAATTACAGGTTTTTTACAATCCGGTCCAATTGCTTCCGCAACATCCATAATGCGATACGAAGGGATTTTTGGAACAAATATTTCACCTCCCCAAGCAGTTTCTAAGGCATGCATAACCATATCTACACCACCTTGAAGCGATATGTTAAAGCGAGTCATCGACTCCACTGTTATTGGCAAAATACCATCTGTTTTTTTTCGTTTTAGGAAAAATGGAATGACAGAACCATTCGAACCCATGACATTCCCATAACGAACAACGGAGAATTTGATGTTTTTCTTTCCGCGAATATTATTTGCGGCAACAAATAATTTGTCCGATGTTAATTTGGTTGCACCGTATAAATTTATGGGAGCACAGGCCTTATCTGTTGAAAGAGCAACTACATGTTGAACATTTGATTTTAAAGCAGCTTTAATTACATTTTCAGCTCCGCCAACATTCGTTTTCACGCATTCATCTGGGTTGTATTCAGCAATGTGCACATGCTTCATTGCTGCCGCATGTATCACATAATCAATATCCGTAAAAGCCCTTTCTAAACGTTCTTGGTCTCTCACATCACCAATGAAATAGCGAATTTGAGGATAAATACGATTTGGAAAGTCTTGTTCCATCTCAAATTGCTTTTGTTCATCTCTTGAAAAAATGACTAGGCGTTTTATTTCAGGGAAATTTGTTAGAATATGTTTGGTTAAGGCTTTGCCTAATGATCCGGTTCCTCCTGTGATTAAAATCGATTTATCTTTCACGTAAAATATATTGATGTTGTACAAATATATCAATTCACAGTTAAAAAGAAGAACTATACGCTATTCTAATTCACCCCAAATTGAACCATTTTTAATTTTTGAAGGGAGATTTTGTTTCGCGTAAAACAAATCAAGATCCTTGTATACTTCTCTTTTCTGTTTTTTGATTTTCTCAAGCGAATAATTTTCAAATACCCAAACCGTCTTTTTTAACTTAGGAAGCATCTTGAAAATTGATGGTACATAAAAGTATTTACCCACATGTAATAACCAATATAATCTAAAAAACTTCCAATTGATGCTTGGTCTGTTTTTAACAGAATCATCAGCTAAATAAGGTTTAAAAGCTTGCATACTTCGCAAGTGATTCAATCCATCTGCGAAACCAATTGAATTAGAGAATATAGCGTTTCGTTTTTTGACAACTTCAGGACCATTGAAATAGGCAATATTGTTATTGGAGTATAATTCATCAAACGCTTTTAAAACTTCTTCAGAATTTGTAGCATGCAATGATCCAGTGTGCAAATCAACGCGGTTAAAGCTAGCATCCCCGTTGATAATTAAAGTTGGAATGTTTAACAACCAAGCTTCCATAATCGAAGTACTTTCAAACGCCATCCATAAATCAGAGATTTGAATCAAATCTTGAATTTCAATTTCATCTTTGAGGTAAAAAACGTTCGGGTAATTTGCTAACTGATTCATCTCATTGCGCGAATCACGGTAATCGGATTCAAAGTTCTCACGAGGATGTTTCTTTAAAATGAAAAGTACATCAGAATACTTTTCAATCGCAGCTTTTAAAGCGTTTTCAACAATATCACGTTGCTCCTCTAACCATTTTTTCCCTGTGTCACCTGGTTTGTTGATATTCGATAAAACATCATTTATTTCTGGGTTATACAATTTTCCAAATGCCCATCCAGCATAACCAACCACTTTTTTAAAGCTACTATATCCATGTTTTTTCAACAATGCTTCGCGATCAATTGGCTTTAAATAAGCGTATTTGTCAAATCCTGGAGCTCCTGAAACTTTAACAATAGATTCGCTTAATTGGTATTTATTAATTAGGTAATCTTTTATTCGCTGATTCCAAGTAAATTGTATTGGACAAAGGTTCTTTCTATCTGCATTATATGCCCAAAAGTCGTAATCTATTTTTGAATTAAAATTTCCTTCAGAATCATGGTTGAAAACTAAAATTTCATTTTCAACACAATATTTCGCAACCTGATAATAGAGTAAATGCCCACGCGAATTTGGCAGAATAACTAAATCGGGACGTTTTTTTCTGATTTTATGTGCATCCCAAATGAATTCAAATGAAACTGAATAGTTTTCAAAATTTTCCAAATAATAAATGATTGGAGCTAATAAATAGAAATCTCTTGCCTCATTGGAAACCAGAAAACAATAGGCTATTTTTTTATTTAATTTCATTTAAATACTCAGCTATTTTTTGTGTAAGGGCTCGATTCGAAAACTCATCTACAGTTTGAGAAGGTTCAAAGTTGCCTATTTCTTTTGAAATTAGCACCTTTTTTAGATAAGCATAGATTAAAAGTTCTTCAGAGTAGTCGAACGATTTACCTAGTTGCTTTTCTTCAACGATTGATTTTACATCACCATCAATTGGACCAAAAACAAGAATTGGTTTTCTAGTTCTTAGCATTTCAAACAGTTTTCCTGGTATGCGTCCCTTTGCGTTGGCAGCTTTATTTATTGGTAAAAGAAGCATTGAAGCTTTCGAATATTCATCCAAGACATTCTGACGCGGAATCATTCCCATGAAGACAGTATTCGATTCTAAATTGTTTAAACGAATGGATTCTCGAACTGCATGATCAACTTCTCCAGCTAATTTGATTTCTATAGAAGATTTCAATTGTGGATATTCTATCAGAACCTGGTTCAATGCACTTAAAAAGGAAGTTGGATTGCGGTCTTCACCCAATAATCCACCGTGAAAAAATGTAAACTTATCGCTTTCAATCGATTGAAAGTTGGCGAATTCTGGCTCGTCAAATCCGTAATAAATGACATCAACATTTTTGGCACCAATGGATTCTAAATCATGTTTCCAGGTCGGACTTGCAATTGTAATTTTCTTTGCCGTTCTAAAAACTTCTTGTTCCAAAGCTTTGTGCTTTCGGTCAGCACGCTTTCCTATGTACAACTTGTCGTAGTAATCAACTTGCGTCCACGGATCTTGGAAATCTGCCAACCAAGGAATATTGAATTTTTTAGAAAGTTTAAGTCCAATAACTGTATTTGTATGTGGTGGACCATCCGTCAGAATTGCATCAATTTTGTGGTTTTCCAAATAGTTCTCCAGGTATTTAACGGATGGTTTAATCCAGCGATAGCGAGCATCTGGAATGAAAAAATTACCTCGAACCCACATTCCTAAAGTATCAATCAGCGTTTTTTTCTTGGCAGAATTGGAAGTAATGTTCTGCAAGGGTTGATTGATTTTGCGTCCTGAAAGCTTTTTGAAAAGATTAATCGGCTCAAAAATGGGAACCTTGTGAATTTCTAATCCTTCTGGAATGTCCTTTTCATTCGTGTAATCCAAAAACTGATAAGAAGGATTTTCAGCAGTAAAAACAATTGGTTCCCAACCAAATTCACGTAAATACTTCACAAATTTCAAACAGCGAAGAACCGTGATTCCACCAGAAGGTGGCCAATGATATGTAATAATTAAAACCTTTTTCACGTTAATTGCTCTATGAAATACCTGTTAATTTCAGCTCAACAAAAATAAGCAAATTATCAGTAGTTCGTTCTGATTACAAGGTATCGCTTATATTTGTACCACAAGATTATGGGAATCGTTCAGAAAGATGCATTTCGTACCATGTTAATCTCCTATTTGGGGATTGTTCTCGGCTATCTGAATAAAGGCATTTTATTCCTAATCATATTAACGACTGAACAGATTGGGTTAGTCAACTTGATTATTTCTGTTGGAACACTGTTTGCCCAATTTGCGAATATGGGTACGATTTATACTACGTGGAAATTCCTTCCTTTTTTCAAAAATGAATCCAAGAAACATCACGGGTTTTTACCTTTAATCTTACTGATTGTTGGTGTTGGAATTTTGCTTTGTACAACTTTAGCTTTGGTTTTTCGACCTCAAATTGAGTCAATGTATTTGGAACATTCAGCCATGTTTGTTTCTTATTACAGTTGGTTTCTACCAATTGGTATTTCCTATGTATTGTTTCTGGTTCTTGAAATGTACTTGCGATCATTCTATAAAAATATTGTACCTGTCATTGCCTACGAAATTGTGTTGCGTATTGCTGTAACAGTTTTGCTTGCATTGATTTATTTCAAATTGATTTCGTTTGATTTATTTGTCATGCTTCATAGTTTATTGTATTTGATTCCAACGGCTATTTTGTTGGTTTATCTTTATCAACTGGGAGAATTAAATTTAAATCCTTCTTCGATCAAAATTTCAAAACGATTTAGAACGATTTTGATTCAATTTTCAGCGTTTAACTATATCAATACGCTTGGCGTTGTTTTGGTAGGATCGATGGATGTGATCATGATTGCCCAAATGATTGGTTTAGAAGGAACCGGAGTTTACACAACAGTCATTTTCTTAACTAGCGCACTTCAAGTTCCTTATAAGTCAATCTTGCGCGTAAGTTCACCGCTCGTTTCTGATTATTGGAAATTCAGAGAATATGGAAAAATGCAAGCGCTTTATCAGAAAGTTAGTTCAGTTGGACTTGTAATTGGCTTAGGTTTATTTTGTGGGATTTGGAACAATATTGAGTTCTTATTTTCTTTCTTAAAACCAGAATTTCAGGCCGGAATCTGGGTGTTTTTCTTTTTGATGATGGGACGATTGGTTGACATGTATTTTGGAATCAACGGATCTATTTTTACGACATCAAAAAAATACCGTTATGACATTTTGTTTACGATTTTTTTAATTGTCACTGTGTTTTTATTAAACCTTGTCTTCATTCCGAAATGGGGGATAGCAGGAGCGGCAATTTCAACTTCTTTGGCATTGATTGTTTACAATGTTGGAAGAATTTTATTTGTTTGGTTTGCCTTTAAAATTCATCCCTTCCACAAAAATCAATTCGTTGTGATTCTGTTAGGTTTAGTGAGTTTATTTGTTGGTTGGTTGACAGCTGATATGCTTGAAAACAAATACTTGGAATTTGTTGCACAATCCTTATTCGTCTTGATTATCTTCTTTGTACCGATTTACTGGTTCAAATTGGAACCAGAAACTGTGAATTATTTCAATAAGGGTACAGCATTTATTGGTTCCAAAATCGGTAAACAGAAGGCATAAAAAAATGTAGGCTTATTTAAACCTACATTCCATTTAATCAAAAATAGCTATTTAACTATTTGAATTTTCAAATCCTTGAATGTTCAAATAGTTTACTATTAAATCTTCCCTTTACATTCTTCAATAGCAGCTTTCAATCCTCCAGGATTTTTACCACCCGCTGTAGCAAAGAACGGTTGTCCACCACCACCACCTTGGATGTGTTTCGCAACTTCTCGAACCATATTTCCAGCATTCAATCCTTTGTCAGAAATAATAGAATCGGATAAGATGATACTAATCGTACATTTGTCTCCTTCATTACCACCTAGAACTCCAAAGAAATTGTCAACTTCGCCTTTTAATTGAAACAAGATATCTTTGATTGAACCACCGTCTAAATTGACAGTTGTTCCTAAGAAATTGATGCCATTAATTGTTTCGATTTTAGACTTCAATTCACCTTTTACATTCATCGCTTTTTCGCGCTGAAGAACTTCTATTTCTTTCGTTAATGAATTGTTTTTCGCTAACAAATCTTCAACCGCTTTGATCAAATCTTTTGGATTTTTCAAGGTTGAAGCAATCGTTTCAAGTGTGTCCGCTTTTTGCTTGAAGAAGTTTTCTGCTACTTCAGATGTGATTGCCTCAATTCGACGAACACCTGCTGCGACAGCTGTCTCCGTCGTGATTTTGAACAATCCAATTTTACTAGTAGAAGGAACGTGTGTTCCACCGCATAGCTCAACTGACTCTCCAAATTTGATAACACGCACTGAATCACCATATTTTTCACCAAACAAGGCCATCGCACCAAGTGCTTTTGCTTCTTCAATTGGCGTATTTCTGCGCTCGTCTAACGAAATATTTTGATGAATTCCTTCTGTGACAATTCGTTCAACTTCTGCTAATTCCTCATCTGTCACTTTTGAGAAATGTGAGAAATCGAAGCGTAAATATTCAGGAGTAACCAATGAACCTTTTTGCTCAACATGCGTTCCCAAAACCGTTCTCAATGCATGATGTAAGAGGTGAGTAGCGGAGTGATTTGATGCAGAAGCAATTCTATTTTTTTCATTGACTGTTGCTACAAATGTTGCATTCACATCTGTCGGAACCTTTTCACTCAAATGAATAATTAAGTTGTTTTCTTTTTTCGTGTCGAAAATATGAATTGTTTCTCCATTCGCTGTAATCGTTCCTTTGTCTCCAACTTGCCCTCCACCTTCAGGATAGAAAGGTGTTTGGTTGAATACTAATTGAAAAAATGATTTTTGTTTTTGACTTACTTTGCGGTATTTTACCAATTGTAATTCGGCAGTCAAGTTGTCATAACCAATGAATTCAACGTTTCCATCTGGACGCACTTGAACCCAATCATCTGTTTCAACAGCAGTAGCTGCACGAGAACGATCTTTTTGTTTTTGTAATTCAGCATCGAACGATTCTTCGTCAATCGAAAGGTCATTCTCACGAGCGATTAATGAAGTTAAATCTACAGGGAAACCATATGTATCAAATAATTCAAAAATAGCAACCCCATCAATAATCTCTTTGTTTTCTTTTTTTGTTGCTTGAATGATTCCGTCAATTCGCTTCAATCCTTGCTCTAACGTTCTAAAGAAACTAACTTCTTCTTCTCGAATTACTTTTTGAACCAATTCGCGCTGATTGATCAATTCAACGAACGGGTCTCCCATGATTTCACTTAAAACAACTGAAAGGTCACACAAAAATGGTTCTTTCATGCCCAATGTTTGGTAACCATAACGAACAGCTCTTCTCAATATGCGACGAATAACATAACCTGCTCCTGTGTTAGAAGGTAATTGTCCATCCGCAATGGAGAATGCAATTGCACGAACGTGATCTGCAATGACACGTAAAGCAATATCAGTTTCTTCTTTCACACCGTATTTAACACCAGAAACTTTTTCCATGTGTTGAATCAATGTTTGGAACAAATCAGTATCGTAATTCGATGTTTTACCTTGCAAAGCCATCGCCAAACGTTCCAATCCCATTCCAGTATCAACATGAGTTGCTGGAAGAGGTTCCAAACTACCATCCGCTTTACGGTTAAATTGCATGAAAACGTTGTTCCAAATTTCAATCACCTGAGGATGGTCATAATTCACCAAAGATTTTCCATCAACTAAATCACGTTCTGCTTTTGAACGCAAATCAACATGGATTTCAGTACATGGTCCACAAGGTCCTGTATCACCCATTTCCCAAAAATTGTCTTTTTTAGAAGCAAGAATGATGCGGTCTTCAGCAATGTATTTTTTCCAAATTGCAAAACTTTCTGAATCCTGAGGAACGCCATCTTTTTCGTCGCCTTCAAAAACAGTCACATACAACTTGTCTTTAGGGATTTTGTAAACTTCTGTCAATAATTCCCAAGCCCAAGCAATCGCTTCTTCTTTGAAATAATCTCCAAACGACCAGTTACCCAACATTTCAAACATGGTGTGATGGTAAGTATCAACACCCACTTCTTCCAAGTCGTTGTGTTTACCAGAAACACGCAAACATTTTTGAGAATTGGCGACACGCGGATTTTTTGGAACGGCGTTTCCAAGGAAATAATCCTTGAATTGATTCATCCCAGCATTTGTAAACATTAAAGTAGGATCATTCTTAACAACCATTGGTGCTGATGGAACGATCTCGTGTCCCTTAGATGCAAAAAATGTAAAAAATTGCTCGCGTATTTCAGAAACTTTCATGAAAGATGTTGTTTTCTATTGGTTTTTAAAGCTGCAAATTTAACTGAATTACTTAAAAAACAGGAATTTTTTGAAGGAAAATGGCAGTTCACATCAATTGAGTCGATTGATTTTTGAAGAGGTTTTGATTAGAAAAATGGGTTTCAAAAAAAAGGTTGATCCAAAATGAATCAACCTTTGTTAATGTGCTTTAGAAACGAGCTTATTTGATAGCATCAATTTTTTGCTGGTTTTCATTTTCTTCCATTTGGAAATTGAATTTTGTAGCCAATTCCTGCTGTGCATCAGCAAATTCTTTGTCCAATTTTTCTTCTTGTTTCGTTACATCAACTTCCATTTTCTGGATAAATGCAAGATCTTCTTCCGTAATGTCCACTCCTTTATCTAGGATTTCAAACATTTGCTTGTACTCGTTCGAATAAATTTTCTTGTAGAAAGAAAATAACTCAATCGCAGCATTTTTCATACGCTCGCTTCCTTCAAATCCTTTCAATTTTTTAATGGCAGCTAACGACTCATCACATTGTTTTACGATATCTAGTCGAATTTCTTTGCATTTCGAAATATCCGTGTCCATCGATTCAACTAAGTCTAAACTCAATTCAATGATTTTGGATTGTTCTTTAATAATAGCATCATTGTATTCAATGGCTTTTTGAGAATCTGTGGCACATGATTGTAATAACAAAAATGGCAAAGCGAATAATGGTAAAATATATTTCATAGATATTAATTTGGACTAAATGTACAGATTCAGTCCTCAAATTGAAAGAAAACCCATCAAATTGTGTCAAATTTTATTTTCAACGCAGGTGTTTTCATTTTTTTTGTCAGTTTTTCTGTCATTTCGACATATAGAAGGACGATTTTTTAATTCATTAGTGACAAAATATGTTCGGAAGCACTAAAAAAAAGTGGTGGCACAAAGATTGACTAGTCGTTCCCAGTTTTAAACTGAATATAATTTACAAACAATATGGGAAAAATAATTGGAATTGATTTAGGAACTACCAACTCGTGTGTTTCTGTGATGGAAGGAAATGAGCCAGTAGTAATCGCTAACTCAGAAGGGAAAAGAACAACACCATCAGTAGTTGCATTCGTAGAAGGTGGTGAGCGTAAAGTTGGAGATCCAGCGAAACGTCAGGCAATTACAAATCCAACAAAAACAATTTCTTCTATTAAACGATTCATGGGATCGTCCTACGAAGAAACAAAAGGTGAAGCAGGTCGTGTTCCATATGAAGTCGTGAAAGGTGATAACAACACTCCACGCGTGAAAATTGATGACCGTCTTTATTCGCCACAAGAAATTTCGGCAATGATTCTTCAAAAAATGAAGAAAACTGCTGAAGATTATTTAGGACAAGAAGTTACAGAAGCTGTAGTTACTGTTCCTGCATACTTTAACGATTCTCAGCGTCAAGCAACAAAAGAAGCAGGAGAAATCGCTGGTTTAACGATCAAACGTATTATCAACGAGCCAACTGCGGCAGCATTAGCTTACGGATTAGATAAAAAAGGAATTGACCAAAAAATCGTTGTATTTGACTTTGGTGGTGGAACACATGACGTTTCTATCCTTGAGTTAGGAGACGGTGTATTTGAAGTATTGGCAACAGACGGAGATACGCACTTAGGTGGTGATGATGTTGATGAGGCAATTATTCAATGGTTGGCTGACGAGTTTAAAAACGATGAAGGGTTGGATTTACGTCAAGATCCTATGGCTTTACAACGTTTAAAAGAAGCAGCTGAAAAAGCAAAAATTGAGCTTTCTTCAACAACTTCTTCTGAAATTAACTTGCCATACATCATGCCAGTTAACGGTATTCCAAAACACTTGGTTAGAACCTTGAGCCGTGCAAAATTTGAGCAATTGATTGCAGAAATCGTTGAAAGAACTATCGCTCCTTGTCGTTCAGCAATGAAAAACGCTGGTTTGACTAACAGTGATATCAATGAGGTTATTTTGGTTGGTGGTTCAACACGTATTCCAATCATTCAAGATGCAGTTGAGCGTTTCTTCGGAAAAGCACCTTCAAAAGGAGTGAACCCAGACGAAGTTGTTGCTGTTGGTGCTGCTATCCAAGGTGGAGTATTAACAGGTGAAGTAAAAGACGTATTGTTATTAGACGTTATTCCTTTATCAGTTGGTATTGAAACAATGGGTGGAGTTTTTACAAAATTGATTGAAGCGAATACAACAATTCCTTCTAAAAAATCAGAAGTGTTCTCTACAGCGTCAGACAACCAACCTTCAGTTGATATTCACGTATTACAAGGTGAGCGTTCAATGGCTTCAGATAACAAATCATTAGGACGTTTCCAATTGACAGATATTCCACCAGCACCAAGAGGAGTTCCTCAAATCGAAGTAACATTTGATATTGATGCGAATGGTATCATGAATATTTCAGCGAAAGACAAAGGAACTGGAAAACAACAATCAATTAAGATTGAAGCGTCTTCAGGTTTATCAGACGAAGAAATCCAACGCATGAAAGCGGATGCTGAAGCAAATGCTGAAGCGGATAAAAAACGTCGTGACGAAGTTGAATTAATCAACAAAGCGGATTCTACAATTTTCCAAACAGAAAGACAATTGAAAGAATACGGTGATAAAATTCCAGCTGACAAAAAACAACCAATCGAAGATGCATTGGCTGAATTGAAAGCAGAATTCGAAGCGAAAAACACACAAAACGTAGAAGCAGCAATGGAGAAATTGAATAATGTTTTTCAAGCAGCATCTCAAGATATGTACAACGCTGCTAACGGTGGAGCGGAAGCTGGTGGCTCTCAAGAGAACGCTGGTAATCCAACCGATGAAGTAACAGATGTTGACTTCGAAGAAGTAGATGAAAAGAAGTAATTAGGCGACTAATTAAAGTTACAAAAGATAAAGCCTCGCATGTGCGGGGCTTTTTTTTTGACTTGTATAGTTTTAAGAAAAGTTGGTCGAAAATTATTCAAATTTGATTTGAGAGGCTATTATCTTTATTCAAGAATAAGTTCTTACGAATCTTAAGTTGAACTTACCTTTTACAACCAATCAAAAAAGCCCCGTTATTACGAGGCTTTTTTTTATTCTGAAACTTGAGGAGGAATATTTTCACCTCTTGTCAATTTAACATTTCCTTTTTTCAATGAATAGTCTTCGTAATCTTCAACTAATTCTTGATCATATTGTTTGGTTACGCTGATTGGAATGTATTCAACAACAACATTTGTTTTGTCTAAACCAAAGTCTTCTGCTGGTTTTAAACCAGTTGCTTTAACAAAACGATACGCTTTCACGCAGATAGATTCGAAAGCCGTTAATTTATTGTCAGTTGCAACGCGTGAATTCAATACGATGAATTTAAAGTCAGCTTCTTCAAATTTACCTTTAACACTGTCAAAAACACTTTCACCTGTTAATTCTCCTTTTTCAACCATTTTGCGCTCAATTTTACGCATCATGTATTCAATTCGGTGTTCTTCTTTAAATCCTAATTGAAGGTTTACATAGTAACAAGATTTATCGATGACTTCATTCACTGTGTAATGAACTCCCCAAGGATCGCTTAAAATATCAAGGTGT
>JBDLVK010000030.1:0-8370 GCA_039804825.1 Bacteroidota bacterium | reverse complement strand
TAGGATTCGATGATTTAACAAATGACAATCAAGTTATAGCATTTCCAAATCCAACTTCTGACAAAGTAACAATTCGTTCAAATAATCCATTATCGAATGTTACTATTCAAATTGTATCACCTCAGGGAACGTTAATTAACAAGAAAAATCTTTCCGATTTTCAAGAAACCACACTTGATTTTTCTAACTATAGCGAAGGAATTTACTTCGTTAAAGTGCAACAACAAAATGGATACTCAAAAACTTTAAAAATTACAGTAAAATGAAATCATATTTAAAAATCAGTTTATTTTCACTCCTTTTCGTTGGAGGTTTGACAAGTTGTAAAAAAGTGGCTGGACCAGGCGGAACATCTGCTATTCGTGGAACTGTTGTTGGAGTCAATAATTCAACAGGTGAATCTGAAACAATTGATATTACAGTGAAACAAGGAAATGACATAGAACATGGTGATTATTTTCTTTTCAATGGTCCTGCTGGCGGAACCATGTATTACGTTTGGTATAACAATCCAACATGGGTAAGCAATGGAGATCCACAACTTCAAGGTCGCACAGGAATTCAGGTGAACTTTAATTACAGTGATTCAAATCTTGAAATTGCCAACGCTACATTAACAGCAATCGATGCGGCTCTGAACGGAGATTTTACAATTTCTCAAAACAATGATATTTTAACATTGGTAAGTTCAGCTCATACTGAAATCACAGATGCTGATAATGGAACTACAAATTTCAATGTCGATGTAACCAATCAAGGTAAAGCCGATGTAAATGGATCCGAAATGGCGATTACAGATGAAAAAGTCTATTTGATCTATGGCGATGGAACTGTTTTCAACGATATTGCACGCACAGGAGCTGATGGAAAATTCACGTTTGAAGGATTGCAAATCGGCAAATACAAAGCGTATGCATTAACCAAAGATGCAACTACAGGAGAAATGGTTCCTGTATATCAAGAAATAGAAATTACGGAAAAAGCAACGGTAAATGAAATTGGTGTGCTTTCAATTGTTAAATAATGAGAGTCCTTTTTTCTATAATATTATCCGTTATAATGTACGGAACGACCTTTGGGCAGTTTGGTTCAGTGTATAATCGAACTTCCATTGGCGGTAAATATTCTATCACTAAAAAATGGTCAATCGCTGCGGAGCTTCAGGGAAGATGGAATTTGACTGAAAAAATGTATTCAAAATCATTGATTACATTTGAGTCTAAATATTCAATTAATAAATCCATTAAAGTCGGTGTGTTGTATCGAAATTCATGGCAAACAAATGATTACGCGTTAATTGATGGTAAAAAGCAAATGACATCGCAACGCATTGCTTTTGGACTTCAGTTGGAACCTTCAAATTGGATTAAAACCGATAAGTTTCTTGCGATTCAACTATCCAGTAGAATTCAATTTGAATCATTTAAATTCAAGCGTGACCAATGGTATTGGAGAAACAAGTTGACATTGAAACCTCAATTAAAAAGCAAACTCATTAAACCATTCGTAAGTGCTGAGTTGTTTTATCGAACAAACCAATACTATTTTTTATCTGGTGATGAATTTGTTACCGAAGGATTAATGAATGAAATACGCTACACAATTGGAACCGATATAAAATTAAACTCGTACAATGAAATTAACCTTGGTTTGATGTTAAGGGATTACAGAACTGCAAGAAACACTGATTTAGTCATTAATCTATCGTATGTTCACGACTTCGGGAAAAAGAAATAATTACGCTTTCTTTTGGGTACTGACAAAATCCTTCAAATAAAACGGTTCAAAATAGGCTACATTTTCGAATTCAGCATTTTGAAACTTTTGAAAAGCACTAGAGATTTGACCCTTTGCTGATGCGTGAATTTCGGTATCGATACTGCAGTATCTATTTTTCCAATGTTCTTCCATTTTCTGAGCTCCATCACCAAAATACACGAATGGTTCATACTGAGCATATTCGTTTTCGTCTTCTAATACATCAGCAGAAATCGATTTCAGAATTTTCAAATCAGAATCATAAATCGCGCTAAAGACTTCCATTCGACGTGCGTCAATTAAAGCGCACAAATTTTGAGTCGGATACTTTTGTTTTGCCAAGGTTGCCAACGACACTAAAGAATCAACGGCAATCAAAGGGATACTAAGCGCATAGCACAAACCTTTTGCAGTAGAGACACCAATTCGCAAACCAGTATAAGAACCTGGACCAGAAGTTACAGACACTGCTTTCAATTGATTTATTTCAATTCGTGCAGAATTCATTACCTCTTGAATGTATAAGGTTAAACTTTCACTGTGTGCATAAGCATCTGTTAAACTTTCTTTAAACGCAATTAATTTACCATCGCATGAAATTGCAACTGAACAAGCTTTTGTGGAAGTTTCAAGATGTAAAATATAATTCATTAGGAAATTTCTAGTTTGAATCCAATTCCAT
Organism: Bacteroidota bacterium; assembly: GCA_039804825.1. Taxonomy (GTDB): domain Bacteria; phylum Bacteroidota; class Bacteroidia; order Flavobacteriales_D; family Crocinitomicaceae; genus M0103. The sequence continues at coordinate 5,930 of JBDLVK010000030.1, read as the reverse complement.
GAATGTTTAAGATCTGGATTGACTCATCCTCTTTGAGGTACTTTCTTAATTTAGTAATAAACACATCTAGGCTGCGACCAACAAAATAATCGTCTTGACCCCAAACACCGTTTAACACAACTTCTCTTGCTACCACTTGATTTTTAAATTTCATCAAAATCTTTAAAATCTGAGCTTCTTTTTTTGTGAGTGTTTTTTCAAACGAACTATGTTTCAATGTAAAGTTCACGGTATCAAAAACATAATTACCAATGGATAAGATAGAATCATCTTCTTTTTCAACAATTATATTTACTCGCTTGAGAAGTGCAGCCACTCTTAACTGCAATTCTTCAACACTAAATGGTTTCGTTAAATAATCATCACCACCAGCTTTGAAACCTTCAACTTTATCTTCCGTCATCGACTTAGCAGTGAGGAACAAAATAGGAATTTCAACATTGATTTTGCGAATGTCTCGTGCCAATGAGAATCCGTCTTTTTTTGGCATCATTACATCAAAGATGCATAAATGAAACTTCTCTTCGTTGAAGCGTTTAAAACCTTCGGCACCATCGGTACAAAGCGTAACTTGATAACCATCCGATTTCAATTGGTCTGATATTACAAAGCCTAAACTTGTGTCATCCTCAACAAGAAGAATTTTAATTTTCATGGATTCAATTTGGTTGTGTAAATATACGGAAATCTTTGTTTTTCGAGTAGCTAACAAAAAAACAAGAGCTTCAGACGGGAGTCCAAAGCTCTTGTACACTAATCAACCTAACCTACTACTACTGAAACAAAGGTAAACACTTTTTTCAATTTTGAAACATGTTTTTAATAACCGAGAAAAAGTTTAATTTTTAGAATCTTAAGAATGATACCAATTTTTACCGTGGTAACATTTCCCAAAATGGGGATTTTTAACTCACTTATCTTCTCAAAAGGAGAAAAACGGATGAAGTCATGTTTATTTTTTTTTCATTTTTAACATTTCCACTTTTTTTAAGAATCCAATATTCTAGTTATCTTTATCTCAGAATAAGAAATAATTGATTTAAACTCGCAACTATGGTTTCAATCTTAATAATAGATGATGAAGAAGATATCCGTGAATTGTTAAAATACAATTTAAAAAAGGAAGGATATCTTGTTGAGGTTGCGGAAAATGGTGAGATTGGTTTAGCGCTTATGAAAGAGTTAAAACCTGACTTGATCATTTTAGATGTTATGATGCCTGGAATGGACGGTATTGAAGTTTGCGATGCTATTCGGTCAACACCAGGATTTAATCAAACCCTTATTTGTTTTTTAACTGCAAGAAATGAAGATTACAGCCAAATAGCAGGGCTCGATGCTGGTGCAGATGATTATGTTGCAAAACCTGTTCGCCCAAAGGTCTTAATCAGTCGAATCAATGCTCTTTTACGTCGGAAAGGAATGCTTGCAGTAGAGGAACCATCAAATCAAGACTTGGTTATCAATCGAGAAAAATACGTTATTGAGAAAAATGGCGAAACGATTCATTTACCTCGAAAAGAATTTGAACTCTTGGCTTTATTAGCTTCTCGACCAGATTATGTTTTCGAGCGAGATGTTATTCTTGAAAAAGTCTGGGGATCAGAAATTATTGTTGGAGACCGAACAATTGATGTTCACGTCCGTAAATTGCGTGAAAAAATTGGTGATGATTATATAAAAACCATCAAAGGTATTGGTTACAAATTTATTGAAAAACAAGATTAAACACTTTTCTCATTCACCTACCTTTATCGGAATTTAAGAATTAAGCGATTATTTCTTCAGTGTTAACTCTGTATTACCTCGATTTAATAAACTAGTAACCTTTCAGTAATTCTACAATAAGAGTATCAACGTTCCTTTGCATCGTAAAAAACAAAGAAACGGATGAACTTAAAAACACTTTCAATTTTCATTGCTCTTTTCATGAGCACATGCATTTTTGGACAAACAGGAACTATTAGTGGAAAGGTAACCGATGGTAAAACAAGTGAAACATTACCGGGTGTAAAGATTATAATTGAAAATCAAATTTATAAAATCATTAGTGATTTGGATGGTAATTTTAGTTTTCAAAATATTCCTGTAGGAAATTACACGTTGATTTTCAATTACAACGGCTACAATACCAAAATCATCTCCGATATCATTGTTAAAGCAAACGAAGTAAATAGCTTTGAAATTGTAATGGAACCAATTGTAAAGGAAATTGGAGCGATTACTGTTAAAGCTACTGTCAATAAGGAATCTATCGACAATATAAATCGTTTAAAAAGCAATGCTGCAGGTCAAGTTGACGGAATATCTCAGCAAGAAATCAAACGTTCACCGGACAGAGATGCAAGTGCTGTTTTAAAACGTGTGAGTGGTGCCTCAGTTCAAGATAATAAGTTTGTAATTATTCGTGGATTGAATGATCGCTACAATACAGCAATGATCAACGGTTTACCATTACCATCGACAGAAGCTGACAGAAAAGCATTTTCATTTGATATCTTCCCTTCAACAATGTTGGATAATATGATGATTTACAAAACAGCATCCCCTGATTTGCCTGGTGATTTTGCTGGAGGTGTGATATTAGTAAATACGAAGGATATTCCAGAGAAAGATTTTGTATCGGTTAGCGTTGGGACGAATTATAATACGCAATCAACGTTTAAATCATACACCAATTATAATGGAAGTAAAAAAGATTGGATTGGCTTAGGCGTTAAAGATCGCATGTACCCTTCGGATCTTCCATCAACTTTTGACTTTAAGAATCTATTAAATGATCCTACTACAAAGTTCGAAAGTAGTAAGGTTTTTTCAAACGATTGGAGGTTGAATTCAAATAAGATGTCTCCTTTAGGTCAAAACTACCAAGTTGGATTTGCTAAAACCATTCGCCCAGATTCATTGAAAACAAATACTTTCGGAGTAATCGGTGGTTTAAGCTATAATTACACTAGACGTTATATTGATGTCACGCGAAAAGACTACAATGAAGATTCTTCGCGAGTATTTGATTATAAAGACGCAACCTACCGTGAAAACGTTTCTTGGGGAGCAATGTTGAATTTTGCCTACAAGTTTGGTAAAAACAATAAAATCACATTGAAAAACTTGTTTAGTGATAATTCAACCGACCAAGTGATATTAAGAACGGGAGAAAACATTGATGCTGATCAAATCATCAAAGCGACAGCAATGCAATATACAAGTAGTAAAATGTTGACTTCACAATTGAATGGTGAACATTTAATTAAAGCAACTGATAGTACTTCAATCAAAATAAAGTGGGGATTAAATTACAGTAAAACACTTACAACCATTCCGAATCTTCGAAGAATGTTGTATTATAAGAATAGAACACCGCAAGGAACATCTTCTGATTCTGTTTTTACGGCTTATGTACCTTTTGGAGTTCCATCACCTGATTTCGCAGGAAAGTTTTTCTCAAATCTGGGAGAAGATTTATATGCAGGCATGGCAGAGGTAGCAATTCCTTACACGTTTTTAAAAGAAAAAAGCACGTTGAAAATTGGTTATGCGGGATCAATCAAGTCAAGAGAATTTAATGCTCGAGTTTTTGGATACGCTGTTAACAACCCTGCTCAGTTTAATTATAATTTATTATTACTACCACAAGATTCCATTTTTGCGGAAGAAAACATTGGAGCACAAGGATTTAAATTGGGCGAGTCAACCAATCCTTCTGATTCTTATACTGCTTCGACAAATTTACATGCAGGATATGTGATGACAGATCAAAAGTTAACTTCAAAAATGCGAGCTGTATATGGACTACGCGTTGAAAATTTTAGACAACAATTAAGTGCGCTTACTTATGGTGGTGACTCAGTTGAAATTGACAATACTACTCTAAGTTTCTTACCTTCTGTAAACTTGACTTATGCATTGAACGATAAAATGAATTTAAGAGGAGCATACTCAAGAACAGTTGCAAGACCAGATTTCCGTGAATTAGCGCCTTTCTCATTTTATGATTTTAATACTTCATCCGCTGTAGTTGGAAATGACACTTTACAACCGGCAAATATTACAAACCTAGATTTGCGCTATGAATACTTCCCTGGTAACGGCCAGATTGTTTCAGCCTCGGTTTTCTACAAAGATTTCAACAATCCAATTGAAAACACAGTGTTCTTTGGTGGTTCAGGATCAAGAACCTATACATTCAGAAATGTGGCAAATGCAGTTGATTACGGGATAGAATTTGAATACCGAACAAAATTGAGCAAAATCGATTCAATTTTCAATTCAAATGCCTTGGACAACTTCACTTTTTACACAAACTTAACGTTAGTAAAATCAGTAGTTGACTTATCAAATGTAGCTCAAGCTGTAACTGATGAAGAAAAATACCGTCCAATGCAAGGTCAATCTCCTTACCTAATTAATGGTGGTTTGGTTTATCAAAACGATTCACTTGGATTTGGAGCAAGTTTATTAGTAAATAGAATTGGTCGTCGAATTGCGTTTGTTGGAACAAATGGTTACCAAGACATCTATGAAAACCCTCGTACTGTGCTAGATTTTCAGTTAGTTAAAACCGTATTCAAAAATAAGCAGGGTGAAATCAAATTAAACGCAAGTGATATTTTTAATCAAAACGCGATTTTTTATCAAGACTTTAATCGCTCTAAAAAATATGAAGCGTCAGATGACAAAGTTATTCTTGGTATGAAATACGGTAGAAATTTCAGTTTATCATTCGCCTATAAATTCTAAAGAATTTTTATAATAAACTTTCAAAACCTCAATGTTAACATTGAGGTTTTTTTATTTAATCATTTCTTAAACTAAGTATAACCGACCCCTAACCTTAACCCCAATGTTAAGGGGTAATTTTGAGTCGTAAATTTAAAAATATACTTATATAAGAATGGGTGAGGCAGCTTCCCAGAAAACACTGCCAAAATTTTAATTAAAAAATGATGAAAAATCAATTACTGCTTATTGGATTTGTTCTTGCTTTCGTATTTGGAGCAAATTCCCAAACTGTCACTGTTTCAGGTGATATTACATCAAATACGACATGGACTAACAATAACATCTATGTTTTAACAGGTGGTTTCATTTATGTGACGAACAATGCTGTATTAACAATTGAACCAGGAACACTAATTAAAGGTTCAGGTTCTACTTTAGTTGTTACACGTGGTTCTCGAATCGAAGCCAATGGAACACAATCTCAGCCGATTGTATTTACATCAAATCAACCAGCTGGTTCGCGTGCCGCTGGAGATTGGGGAGGAGTTTATTTATTAGGAAATGCTCCAATTAATGATCCAGCTGGTGAGCGTTTAGGAGAAGGAGGAATTGATCCAGTTAAAGGTTTGTATGGTGGTACTAATCCTAATGACAACTCTGGAACATTGAAATATGTACGAATTGAGTTCGCAGGAATTGCGTATTTACCGAACAACGAAACTAACGGTTTAACTTGTGGTGGAGTTGGTTCAGGGACAACAATTGACTACGTTCAAGTAAGTCACGGAGGTGATGATGCATTTGAATGGTTTGGTGGCAATGTAAATTGCAAGCACTTAATTGCAAATAGAACATTGGATGATATGTTCGATACTGATTATGGTTTCACAGGAAAAATTCAATTTGCAGTAGGAATGAGTGATTCGTTAATTGCTGATATTTCTGGTTCAAACGGATTTGAGTCTGACAATGACGCTACAGGTACTACAAATGGGCCATTAACCAAAGCGATTATCACAAACGTTAGTTTATTCGGTCCACGTAAAACAATTAATAGTACTGGTTATAATGCCAATTTTAAGCGTGGTGCTCACATTCGTAGAAGCTCATCGCAATGCGTATATAATTCAATGTTAGTTGGATGGCCTGTTGGTTTAAAAATAGATGGAACAACAACTGGTCAAAATGCGACAAATGGAACCCTACAA
>JBDLVK010000029.1:0-23215 GCA_039804825.1 Bacteroidota bacterium | reverse complement strand
TTTAAAGTTAGATTTGTAAGGCTTAAAATAATTGAATGTTAAAAATTAAGAAAGATGTGAATTCCCAAGTGTTGTGTGATGCTATCGTTGAGGGAATGCAAGAAAATAAAGCAAAAGATATTGTTGTGCTTGATTTACGTGAAATTTCAAACTCTGTTTGTGACTTCTTTGTAATTTGTAGTGGTGAATCTTCTACACAGGTTGATGGTATCAGCACGAGCGTCACGCGTCATACACGCAAAGAATTATCAGAAAAGCCTTGGCACATTGAAGGAAAAACAAACAGCGAATGGGTATTACTTGATTACATCAATGTAGTTGCTCATATTTTTTACAAAGACGCACGACCTTTCTACGATTTAGAAGATTTATGGGCGGATGCAAAACGTACAGACATACCAAATTTGAATTAACACATTATGGCAGAGGGAAACAACAAGAAAAAGAGTCCTTTTTCAATTTATTGGATTTACGCATTTATCGGAATTACCTTAATTGGTTATTCCCTTTTCATGAGCTCAGCTGGTGAAATTCCAGTAAAATATGAATCAACATTCTTCGATTTAGCAGAAAAAGGTTACGTAACTGACGCTCAACTGGTGAACAAAGTAAGAGTTGATTTTAAAGTTAGCAACGACGGTATTAAATACATTAAAGCTTCCAAAGAAGACCAATACCGTGCAATGAAAAAATACTTGGATGACAAAAGTCCTATCAAAGCTGCTCAACCAGTTTTCAATCATAACGTTGTTGACGCGGGTAATTTTGATGCTGATTTAAGCGAATTGAATAAGAAAATTACAGCTGAAAATTTAATCAGAAAGCAAAAACACCAACGAGTACTGCCTGTTGTGGAATTGGTTGATGTTGAGGAAGTAAATTACCTAATGAATATTTTAAGCTTCTTATTACCAATTTTATTGTTCATCGGAATCTGGATGTTCGTGATGCGCAGAATGTCTGGTGGAAGCGGCGGAGGTGGCGGAGGCCAAATTTTCAACATTGGTAAATCGAAAGCACAAGTCTACGAAAAAGGAAAATCTACAAACGTTACGTTCAAAGATGTTGCTGGTTTGAAAGGCGCAAAAGAAGAAATTGTAGAAATTGTAGAATTCCTTAAGAATCCTAAGAAATATACTGAGTTAGGTGCAAAAATTCCAAAAGGTGCGTTACTTGTAGGACCTCCAGGAACAGGTAAAACATTGTTAGCTAAAGCGGTAGCTGGAGAAGCAAAAGTTCCTTTCTTTTCGTTATCCGGATCTGATTTCGTTGAAATGTTTGTTGGTGTTGGAGCATCTCGTGTAAGAGACTTATTCAAGCAAGCTAAAGAAAAATCACCTTCAATTATTTTCATTGATGAGATTGATGCGATTGGTCGCGCTCGTGGAAAAAACAATAGTTTTGGATCAAATGACGAACGTGAAAACACCTTGAATCAGTTGTTGACTGAAATGGATGGATTCGGGACGAATTCAGGTGTGATTATTCTTGCGGCAACCAACAGAGCTGATGTTTTAGATAGTGCTTTGATGCGTGCAGGTCGATTTGACCGTCAAATTTATGTTGACATGCCGGACATCAATGAGCGCAAGGAAATTTTCAATGTTCACTTAAAACCAATTAAGTTAGAACCAAATATTGATATTGATTTCTTAGCAAAACAAACACCTGGATTCTCTGGAGCAGACATCGCAAATCTTTGTAATGAAGCTGCCTTGATTGCTGCTCGAAAAGACAAGAAATTTGTTCAAAAACAAGATTTCTTAGATGCTGTAGATCGAATTGTAGGTGGTATTGAGAAAACAAATAAAATAATTACCAAAGAGGAGAAAAAAGCAATTGCTTTCCACGAAGCTGGTCATGCAACAATTTCTTGGTTATTAGAGTTTGCGCATCCACTTGTAAAAGTGACGATTGTTCCTCGTGGTCAATCATTGGGAGCTGCTTGGTATTTACCAGAAGAAAGAAGTATCACTACAACAGAGCAAATTTTGGACGAAATGTGTTCAGCTTTGGGTGGACGTGCTGCCGAACAGCTGATTTTCGGAAAAATTAGTACAGGTGCACTCAGTGACCTAGAAAAGGTGACAAAGCAAGCTTATGCAATGGTTAGCATCTATGGTCTTAATGAGCGAATTGGAAACATTTCGTATTACGATTCTCAAGGTCGTGACGCATTTACAAAACCTTATTCTGATGAAACAGCGCATGTGATAGATGAAGAGGTAAGTAAATTGATTGAATCACAGTATCAACGAGCCTTGCAAATTCTAACTGATAATAAGGATAAATTGACCTTACTTGCAGAAAAGCTTCTTACATCTGAAGTTATCTTCAAGGAAGATTTAGTTGAGATTTTCGGAAAAAGAGCTTGGGAAAAAGAAGAAGAAACAGTAGTTGAAGCAATTGTTCATGAAGCAACAACTGAAGAAATCATGATTGAACACACTTCCACAGAGTCTTCAGTTGTAAATGAAACTGAACATGTGAGTCAAGAAGTTGATTCTTCAGAGCCAACAAATGCTCCTGAGAACACAGAAGCATCTAAAGAGACAGAAGAAACAGAAGAATAATTTCTGTTATAATCGATACTTAGAACTCCCATTTTGTAAAAACAACTTGGGAGTTATTTTTTTCAAATAGTATGAATTCTAGAAAAAGAAATTAGGCTGTAAAAATCAAAAAGATTAAATTTGCCGAATGAGTAACCTCGTCCAACGTGCAATCACAGGAGCGCTTTTCGCTATAGTCGTATTAGGATCCATTCTTTGGGGACCTTATGCACAAGCGATTGTGTTTTCAGGGTTCATGGTTTTGGGATTGTTAGAGTTTTACAACCTATTCAAAGAACATTCGATTGTTCAAGTGAGCCGAGAGATTGGTGTTTTCATTGGATTGTTTATTTTCATTTTATTGGTAGGCTACAGTTTAACCTGGCTTCCAATTATATCAGTATTGATCATTTTTCCACTGTTTTTCACACTGATTTTAGCAGAACTTTGGAGAAAAAAAGAACATCCTCTGATTAATATCTCGGTCCTTGTCTTTGGAATTATTTATGTTGTTTTACCCTTTTGGCTAACCATTGACCTTAATCTAAGAGAAACGGATAACAATTTCATGCCGCTCGTAATCGGAATGTATATATTGATTTGGACAAACGACACATTTGCTTATTTTACAGGTAAATATTTTGGGAAAACAAAATTGTTTGAGCGCATTTCACCAAAGAAAACATGGGAAGGAACAGTTGGCGGAATAGTTTTCACGCTAATTGTTGGTTACATATTTGGTGCTTTTGTCAATCAAGGTCACGAATTGTTTTGGTTGATTTCCGCTGCATTTATTGCACCATGTGCCATTTTCGGTGATTTATTGGAATCATTATTCAAACGAAGTTTGAATATCAAGGATTCAGGAAACATTCTACCTGGTCACGGTGGAATATTAGATCGTTTCGACGCAGCACTTTTTGCCATTCCATTCTTTTATTGTTGGGCAATGGTTTACGAATATTTTTGAGAATTAGAGTATGACATTACACAGAGAAGGTTATTTAATCATGGCCACGGGCCTTACAATTCTTACGGGAATTCAAATAGGAAATTATTTCCTATTTACTGCAACTGGTTGGCTTTGGCTTTTCTTGCTATTAACCTTGGGCGCGTTAGTAATGGCGTATTTAATTATTCAATTTTTCCGAGTTCCAGCAAGAACTTGCGTGTATTCAGAAAACGATATTTTTTGTCCTGCAGATGGTAAAGTAGTTGTGATCGAAGAAGTTGAAGAAAGCGAGTATTTTAAGGATAAACGAATTCAGATTTCTGTTTTCATGTCACCGATGAACGTTCACGCTAACTACAACCCAATTTCAGGATTGGTTAAATATGTAAAATATCATCCAGGTTTATTTTTAGTAGCTTGGCATCCGAAAAGTAGTACAGACAACGAACGATCAACAGTTGTCGTAGAACATACTTCAGGAAAAGAAGTATTATTTCGTCAAATTGCTGGCGCAGTTGCACGCAGAATTTGTTACTATGTTCAGCCAGGTCAAAAAGTAAAAACAGGAGAAGAATTTGGATTCATCAAATTTGGTTCAAGAATTGATATCTTTTTACCGCTTGATTCTCAAATCAATGTTAAAATTGGCGATGTCGTAAAAGCAAAGCTGACAAAAATTGGAGAATTGAAATAATTAATTGTAAATTCACATCATTAAATAAACACGAATAGCTATGAAAAAAGTATTTTTTGCACTTGCGTTGATGACATTTGTAGGATCAATCGCTACTACAGCTTACGCTGCTTCTAACGGAGTTTCTACTGAGATTAAAAAAGACGACAAAAAGAAGAAAAAGAAAAAAGGAGCTTGTTGTTCTGCTGAAAAAGGAGCTGCTTCAGGAACTTGTGCTAAGCCAGGTGAAGGAAAAGCTTGTTGCACGAAAAAACAATAATCCGCTTTAAGGTATAAAAAAAGCCATTGGTCATTACCAATGGCTTTTTTACGTTATAAACTTTTGCTATTCAACCACTATTCCAACAGGACAATGATCAGAACCCATTATTTCATTTAAAATAAATGCTTCTTTTACGCGGGGTAAAATAGATTCTGAGGCTAAAAAATAATCAATCCGCCAGCCGATATTCTTACCTCGCGCTCCTGCCCTATAACTCCACCACGAATATTTGACTTCTTCACTATTCAAAGCTCGGAATGTATCGACCAAGCCATTGGTTGTGAACGCATCCATACCATCAATTTCTTCCTGCATGTATCCAGCGGCTTTGTTGTAATTTTGCTTTGGTCTTGCCAAATCAATTTCGCGGTGTGCAACATTAAAATCACCACAAACAAAAACAGGTTTTTTTGATTCTAATCCTTTCAAATAGGCTAAAAACTCTTGGTCCCAAGTTTGTCGATACCCCAAACGCAAAAGTTCACTTCCAGAATTAGGAACATAAACGGTTACAACAAAGTATTCCTCAAATTCAGCGCAAGTTACGCGACCTTCATTGTCATGTTCCTCTTTTCCAATGTAATAAGTTACAGAAATTGGTTGGTGTTTCGTTAAAATTGCAGTTCCCGAATAACCTTTCTTTTCTGCTTCATTGGCATAGACATGGTAATCTCCCAAAGCAGCAACTGCCTCTTTCACTTGATCAACTGATGCTTTTGTTTCTTGCAAACATATTATATCAGCATTCACATGCTTCATATCCTCAATAAAACTTTTTTGAGTGATTGCGCGAATACCATTCACGTTAAAAGATATCATTTTCATAAGTCTAAAATTACATATTAATTGACATTTTCAAAATACTTTTCATTTGGATATTAGATTAGATTCTTTGTAAATTCACCAAGTTTTTTTAAGATTTTGTATTATTCTATTGAAAAATATCTTACTTTGGAGTAACCAAAATTTAAAGAGTATGAAAACCAAACTTTTAATTCTGTCTTTTCTGCTATTTTCACCTTTCAATAAATTATTCTCACAAGAAACCACAACACAATCTGACAAAAAATGGCGTTTAGAACTTGAACCTTTGAGTTTCATTTATAAGGGAGTTGGAGGACAAGCCATGTATCAAGTTTCAAAAAAACAAGATTTTAATGTTGGTTTGTACGCTATCACTCTTCAAGTTCCCAATTCTCTCGAGAAAAGTTTATTTCAGGGAACAAGTGATGGAACTGATATTCGTTTAGGATTCGAATTAGCAGCTGTAGCTCGATACAAAATTCCATTATTCAAAACAGAAAGTAATCCTGTTGTTGGAATCATTGCTGGATGGGAGAATTTTCAATTGACATCAGCAACTCAATCAGATTTAAGAATCGAAACTTTTTTGACTTCGATGTATGTTGGATATGAATTGTACGTCTTCAAAAAAATGCTGTATGTAAATCCTCAATTGCGCGGTGTAACGTACATCAAACCTTGGAGTGCTGACAATTCAAGACCAGAAAAATTAAAATCATTTGCGCTAGTGCCATCTTTATCTATCGGAGTGCGCTTTTAATTTGAGAAAGCTGAATACAAATTGATGCGAAATTTAATTTTCCTCCTTTTTTGGAGCGTACCATTTCTTTCATTTTCCCAACTTCTTCCAGCTTCTTTAAACAACAACGCGTATCCAATCGAAATAGCTTCTTATATTAAAAAAGATAGCACAATCGATTTGGACAAAGTGCGTAGTATTACCAATTTGTTAACGAATCCTACGATTACAAGCTTTCAGGGTATTGTCTTGCCGAAGCGAAAAAAAACAGTCACGGAAAAAGTTAAAGCACTAAGTGAAGATTTGGAATTTGCTGCATTCCGAAAAAAGAAAGTCGACCAACAACTGATCGAATCCTTGTATACGTTGCAATGGATTTATTTGTCCTACCTTCAGAAAGCGGAAAACGATGCTCAAGCAGCAATTACCATAAAGGAAAAATATGCAATGTTCACAAACTCCATTTTTGGTCTGAGAAAATTGCACATAAAGATTCCCAAAACAGCTAGCTCACAAAATTCAACTGATCTAAGTTCACCATTTTTCAATGTATTTCCAGACACAATTCGGCCAGAAAATCATTTTGACTTTTTGGCAAAAAAAACGAGTACAAATGCAAAAAACACATCGATTGTGTTGTTGGATTCATGCTCAAGAAATGGTTCAATTCCTAAATTCAATGTGCACGATCTCGTCAAAAATGATGAGTGGATTATAAAATGGGGTGACGAAATTAATACGGAAATTTTTGCCTCACACATGTTTGCCGCTTTGGGTTATAATGTTGATTTCTCGTACTATTCAAAAAATTTGACGCTAATTTTAACTCCAAACTCGGAAGTTAAATCTGCGAAAGAATTGATCGATTTATTAAAATCGATTTATAGTATAGATATTAGCCGATACATTCAACTAGAAGGAATTGTTTCGAACGAAATGGTTCTAAATAATGGTCAATTAAAACCTTTTTTAGGAAACAACTTTGTTGTTTTTTCTGAATGCTTGTTAGAAGCTAGACCAAATCAGCTTAAACGAATTGGTTCGTTTTTACCGCTTGCTTTAGATAATGATACACGAATTGAATTAAAAGCCTCCTTGCTCGCTCATCAATTCATTGACAATTGGGACACGCGAGAAGAAAACACCTTGTTGGCGTTAAAAAAGAACAAAAAGACAGTCGCTGAACCAATTGCTATTTTCTCTGACTTAGGAACGTGCATGGGCGTTTCTGTTTCATGGTTGAATCGTGATTTTAAAGCTGGACTTGTCAATCAATTGCCGTGGGAAGTCGTAAAAAAAAGAAACAATAAACTCATTTTTAAAGGCCGTATGAATGCTCAAATTGATTTTTACAAGCAAGCCTCGTATTCAGATTTAAGATGGTTGGCTGTTCAACTCGAAAAAATCGATTCGAGCTCATTGCGTTCAATTGTGAATTCGGCAAATTGGCCACCTGAATTAGCCGAATTGTATTTCCATAAAATGGCAGCACGACGAGTATCGATTTTAAAAGCAATGAACATAATAGATTCACATCCGATTCAATTCGATCGAAAATTAAATCTATTTAAAAACGGGGTTCAAATCATTCGAAGGGGAAAACTATTAAAACGCACATATTTAAAAGATTTGCCAGTAAGTTATACCTGTAAAAAAGGTCGAATGCGAAATTATGGAAATAAGTAAGTACATATTGTTGACTCTATTTTTCCTTCAGTTAACGAGCATACACGCGCAATTAACTGAAGACCAGCGTAAATTTTCGATTGAGAACAATGATTCGATTTATAAAGAAATAGAATCGCTATCAGATATTGGAGACTTTTCTTTGCTGCAACATAGTAAAGATATTTACTATGACATTTACCTTGATTCTCCAGATTTTACCCTGAAAAAGCATGGCTTTTCACTCCGTTTCAGAAAACGCATTACTCAGAACAATGACATTAGTTATAGTTTTCAATTGAAGTCTGAAATGAATGAAGTCAATTCAATTCGTTTGGAAGCAGAAGAAGATAATCTCGAACTGTATCAATTCATTCAAGGAACAAATAAAGTTTCATTAATTGCCTTACTCGAACCGCTTTTTCAATATACCGAAAATCAAGTTTTATCAGATGGTATCCAGCTAAACATTCAGACCATTAATGAATGGATCAATTTCAAATTTGACGCACCAATTCTGCCCTTTCAATTATTAAAGAACAATGGAAAGCACAATTTTTCAAAAGAAGAACTTATTGGATTGAAACCTATTCTAGTTGGCCGATCAGAACGAATGCGCTTTCATGGCGTTTTTAATGAGGAAGTAAATGATTCATTGACAAAAATGTATGGCTACAATCGACTTCTAGAAAATGAGTTACCCGAACACTTGAAAAACAAATCTGGGTTAAACTGGATTTTTGAAGCTTCTTTAGATAAAAGTACGTTTTACACATTTCAGAATAAGAAAGTCGTTCAACTCAGCGAATTGGAAATCGAAAACAAGTTCAATCAGCCATCTATTGGCGTTCAATTAATCGATGCTTTCGAGAAACAATTGTTATTAAAAATGAAGCTCAGCAAGGGAAGCAGCTCCAAATATGTGCAAGCTGTGCGTGTTTTGTTGATCGGTGAGTAATTTAAACCAAGGAAAGTACTAGAAGATGAATTAACTCAATTTCGAATTGATTAACTTTGTACCATGCAACAATTCGATGAGCAAACACTTCATGATTTAGAATTTTCAACGATTAGAGAATGGTTGGTCAATTACAGCATTGGTCCGACTGCACAACAAAAATTAGAAAAACTAAGTCCATCGAATCATTTTCCGACCATTGAATTGGATTTGAAAAAAGTAAATGAATTACTTGCTATTCGAAACAATGGAGAAACATTTCCTGCATTGGATTTTGAAGAAATTCCGTCGGAAATTCGTTTATTAGGCATTAAAAATTCTGTATTGTCGCTGGAAGGTTACATGCGCATTTCAAGAGCTTCGGATTTAGTAAACAGCCTTATTTACTTTTTCAATAAACGTGAGAACGAATACCCGCTTTTATCTGGTTTATTTGACCATGCTTATTATACAACGGAAATTATCGATGCAATTGAAAAAGTTTTTGATCGAGCGGGAAATGTGAAAGATGATGCTTCCAAATTGTTGTATGAAATTCGTCAGAAAATAAAAACGGTTCGCAACCAAATCAATCGCAACTTCGACAAAGAAATTCGTAGGTTGGTGAAAGAAAATGTCCTTGGAGACACAAAAGAAGCTTTTGTAAACGACAGACGCGTACTCACCATTCTTTCAACGCACAAACGCAAAATATCTGGAACGGTAGTTGGCTCGAGTAAAACGGGAAGTTTGACGTTTATTGAACCACAAGTTAATATCGAACTGAACAATGAGTTGGAATTATTACTTGATGACGAACGCAAGGAAATTTACCGGATACTTCAGGCCTTAACAAAAGAAATTGCCGTTTTTCTTCCTTTGATTCAAGCATACCAATCCATTCTGACCCAACTAGATTTCGTTAATGCAAAAACACGACTTGCAATTGAATTGGATTGTGTATTACCGGGAATTGAACAAGACACGCACATCGAATTAATCAATGCCTATCATCCAATTCTTTGGAAAAACAATAAAGCAATAAAGAAAAAAACCTTGCCGCAGTATGTGCGCATGGACAAGTTCTCCCGCATGTTGGTGATTTCCGGTCCAAATGCAGGAGGAAAAAGTATTACACTGAAAACCATTGGTTTATTGCAATTAATGCTGCAATCAGGCTTGTTGGTCCCAGTCAATTCGAATAGTAAAATGTGTTTCTTTCAGCAAATATTGACAGACATTGGCGACAATCAGTCAATTGAAAATGAACTCAGCACCTATTCGTATCGTTTGAAACGCATGAAACATTTCTTGGAAGTTTCAAACAAACGGACACTTTTATTACTCGATGAATTTGGAACAGGTTCTGACCCTGATTTGGGTGGAGCTTTGGCAGAAGTATTTTTTGAAGAGTTATACAACCGTAAAAGTTTCGGTGTCATCACAACGCATTATTCAAACATTAAATTAAAGGCCGATCAACTTAAAAATGCAGTGAATGGATGTATGTTATTTGATACCGAAACACTGGAACCATTATATAAATTCTCGATTGGACAACCAGGAAGTTCTTTTACCTTCGAAGTTGCGCAAATAAATGGAATTCCACTTCAATTAATCGAAGAAGCGAAAACGCGACTTGACGAACGAAAAGTAAAAATGGATCGTTTGTTAAGTGAGCTTCAGAAAGAGAAAACCTACTTAGAACGACTGAATAAAGAACACATTGAAGCGCAAGCACTCGCTCAGAAGGCAAAAGAAGAATTTTTGGAACGTAAAAAACGCTACGATGAAAAATTGCGGGTTCAACAAAGCACGATTGAGCGTGACAACAAATACTTGAATGCTGGAAAGAAAATGCTTGGATTTGTCGATCGTTATATCACAAAATCGCGTAAAAAGGATGCTAATCAAGCCTTAATTGGAGAAATCACGAAGTATTTGGCTGTTGAAAAAGCGAAGATTGAAGACTTTAAATTGTCCGAACGTTTGAAGGCAGAAGCCAATGCGAATAAACCTAAAAAGAAAAAAATCATTAAACCTGAGCAGGACCCGAATCAGCGTCACAAAATCAAATTGGGGTCAACTGTTAAATTAATTTCCACCAAACAAAACGGAACTGTGGAAGCCATCGATGGAGAAAATCTTACCGTCATTTTTGGTTTCATGAGGATGAAAGTCGAAAAAGACAAACTGATGTGGATTAAATAGATTCGAGACCACTTCGCTGCGAGATTCGAGATTCGAGATAAACACAAAGTAAAACGAAGTCTTAATTCTCGATTCTCAAAAACAATTTTAACAAATATTAATAATTGGCAAGGATTTTGTTTTGTCGGGGAAAAACAGTTTATTTGAAGTAAATAAAACCAATTATTATGAAAAAAATCTTAACTATTATCACTGCCGCTCTGTTGTCTTCAACATTAAATGCGCAAACACCGGTTACAACAGGAGACGTTATCATTGATCCGTACATTGGTGTACCGAATTGGGCAAACAGTCTTTTATACAACCAATATGATGGCTCAAATACATCAGTTCGTAATTATAAAGTGAATGGAAGTATGTTATCTTACGGTGGACGTTTTGAATACATGGTTGCTGAAAACATGGGAATCGGGGTTGATGTAAATTATGAAGTATCAGGTATGAATTATGATTACGATTCAACAGTTTATAATACCGTGACAACAAATTATGATTTAATTCCTTATAATTACGATTATACGGCAAAGAAAACTCGTGTTATGGCACGATTGAACTACCATTTCGTTCAAAATGATCGTGTTGACGTATACGCAGGTTTTGCTGGTGGATATAAATACGCAAAACGCACAGGTACTGCTACAAATTTAAATACAAATCAATCTTCAGATGCACAATTGAAAGGTGCGTTGGTTCCAGTTGCATTTAGAATTTCAATAGGTACTCGTGTTTATTTTACAAATAACATTGGTGCAATGATTGAATTAGGTGCTTTCGGAGGAGGATTATTACAATTTGGTCTTACAGCGAAATTCTAATAACAATCTTTATAAAATTAAAAATCCCGTTCGTCTCTTGATGAACGGGATTTTTTTTTGCTTATAATTCATTACTTTTCCATCATCTTGATCAAATTCAAGGCAGAACCTGCTTTAAACCATGAAATTTGTGATTCATTGTAGGTATGGTTCAACAAAATTGACTCTTTTGTCCCATTTGCATGCACCAATTCCATCGTCAAGGGTTTTCCTGGAGCAAAGGCTTCTAAATCAGTAAAATTGAACGTATCGTCTTCTAAGATTTTATCATAATCATTTTCATTCGCAAAGGTTAATCCCAACATTCCTTGTTTCTTCAAGTTTGTTTCATGGATTCGCGCAAACGATTTCACGATTACTGCACAAACACCTAAGTGGCGCGGTTCCATTGCTGCATGTTCACGCGAAGAACCTTCACCATAATTGTGATCTCCCACAACAATCGAAGGAATTCCTGCAGCTTTGTAGGCACGCTGAACAGCAGGAACCTCTCCTACTTCACCTGTCAACTGATTCGTTACTGCATTTGCTTTTCCGTTAAAAGCATTTTCAGCACCAATCAACATATTGTTCGAAATGTTATCCAAATGTCCGCGGTAACGCAACCAAGGTCCAGCCATGGAAATGTGATCAGTTGTACATTTTCCTTTCGCCTTGATTAACAATTTTGCTCCCACAATATTTTTTCCATCCCAAGCGGGAAAGTTCTCTAACAATTGTAAACGCGAAGAATCTGGCGCAACAGCAACTTGTACCCCACTTCCATCTTCCGCTGGCGCTTGATAACCATTGTCATCCACTGCGAAACCTTTGCGTGGTAATTCATCTCCTTGCGGTGGAAGTAATTTAATTTGTTCGCCTTTGTCGTTTGTCAACGTATCCGACAAAGGATTAAATCCTAAATCACCCGCAATCGCAAGTGCAGCAACCATTTCTGGAGAAGTCACAAAGGCATGCGTATTCGGATTTCCATCAGCGCGTTTCGAGAAATTTCGATTGAACGAGTGTATAATTGTATTCTTTTCTTGCTTATCAGCACCTGCGCGATCCCATTGTCCGATACAAGGTCCACACGCATTGGTAAACACTTTTGTTCCCATTTTTTCAAACGTTGCAATGATTCCATCACGTTCAATGGTGTAACGCACTTGTTCCGAACCAGGATTGATTCCAAATTCTGCTTTAGGTGTTATGCCATTTGCAACTGCTTGTTCAACAATTGAGGCAGCGCGCGCCATATCTTCATAGGATGAATTCGTACATGACCCAATTAAGCCCCATTCCACTTTTAAAGGCCAATCATTCGCAATGGCTTCCGCTTTTAATTTTGAAATTGGCGTTCCACGATCCGGAGTGAAAGGTCCGTTGACATGCGGTTCTAATTCAGAAAGGTTAATTTCAATCAATTGATCAAAATAGGCGGTAGGATTTTCATACACTTCAGCGTCACCTGTTAAATGCTCTGCAATTTTATCCGCTGCTTCAACGACCTCTTTTCGTCCAGTTGCCGTTAAATAGCGGCGCATTGAATCATCGTAACCAAAGGTCGAGGTTGTTGCACCGATTTCAGCTCCCATGTTACAAATCGTTCCTTTTCCAGTACATGACAAGGATTGCGCACCTTCACCGAAGTATTCAACAATCGCACCTGTTCCACCTTTAACCGTTAAAATATCGGCCACTTTCAAAATGACATCTTTTGCGGAAGTCCAACCGTTTAATTTTCCTGTCAACTTCACACCAATCAACTTTGGAAATTTCAATTCCCAAGCCATTCCAGCCATTACGTCAACTGCATCAGCACCACCAACACCAATGGCAACCATTCCTAATCCGCCAGCATTCACAGTGTGCGAATCTGTTCCAATCATCATTCCACCCGGAAAAGCGTAATTCTCAAGTACCACTTGGTGAATAATTCCCGCGCCTGGTTTCCAAAATCCGATTCCGTATTTATTGGAAATGGAAGACAAGAAATTAAATACTTCGTTGTTTTCATTGAAGGAACGCTGCAAATCGGCCGTTGCACCAATTTTTGCTTGAATCAAGTGATCACAATGCACAGTTGAAGGAACAGCTACTTTCTTTTTGCCTGCTTGCATGAATTGCAATAAAGCCATTTGCGCTGTTGCATCTTGCATGGCTACACGATCGGGCGCGAAATCAACATACGACTTTCCTCTTTCGAAAGCTGTTGCTGCATTTCCATCCCATAAATGTGCGTAAAGAATCTTTTCGGATAATGTCAGTGGTCTTCCCACAACTTTTCGTGCTGCTGCGATGCGCTCAGGGTATGTTTCATACACCTTGCGAATCATATCTATGTCAAATACTTTCATGTTGTTTATTTTGGTTGACCTAAATTTAAGCATTAAAGAAAAGAAGCACTATAAAAAGTATCGATAGTTGAATCATTTTTATTGATGATTGTGTAATGATTAAACGCGGAGACGGAGTGACAAAAGAGAACGCATGAGTTTTGTAGTGTTTTAATTCTCGTTTACGGAGTTAGAACTGTTTTATGGAGCAATGTTTGTTAGCTGATGAAGGAGCAACAAGCAATTATCTGAAATAAGTACTTAAAACAGGCCCTGCTCAATCTAAAAAAGGAACATTTAAGCGAAAATTTAAGCCGATAAACACTAAACAAACGACATAGAACGGAAAGCAAATGCCAGTAAACCAAGCGCAAACAGGAGTGAATCCAAAACATACAAGGCTTAATGGAAAGCAGTTGATGCGGAAACGAAAGCAATTGATTGTAAATTTTAAACAAAGTACTTCGCATCGAAAACAATTGGCAGTGAATGGAAAACAAACAACGCCGAACCTAAAGCAAACGATCGTAAACTAAAAAGAAGGGAGCGCAATACAAGAGTAAACGGCACTTAACCAAAAACATAGAGGCTGAATGTGAAACAAAGAAGCGTAATCGCCAAGCACCAATGCGAAACCTAAAACATACGCGAGCGAACCTCAAACAAACCACATTGAATCGAAAACATTTGTTCGTGAAGCTTGAACAAACAACATAAATGGAACGCAAAAACAAATTAATCACAATGAATTTAATCGATTCCTAATAAATTCCCATTTTGGATGTGTTTTTTTTTTCCAACCAGATGCAAGCCAATTCAACAAACCAATGTTTGTCTATTTTAACGTTTGAGAGGGAAATATGAGCTTATTTACAAGTTATAAGCAATCATTACAGAAACTTGAAACAGAATATAAACAATTTGTTTTTTTATAATTTCTCAACATAATGATTAAAACAATGAACCTAAAAACCATATTGCTTTTGTTATAAGGATGTCAGAATCCAAATTATAAAAACTAATTCATGTTAAAATTATCTTCAATTTAAATAAATTCACCGTATATTCACCTCACAAATTTCTTGAACCATATTTAAACCACTTCTTATGTCAGTTCTACGATTGATACTTCTGTACTTACTGCTTTTTCAATTTAATACTAACGCAACAGCGCAAGCCATAGGCGATTATCGATCAGCAGGAACTGGTGCCTGGAATGTGGCTACAACTTGGCAAACCTGGAATGGATCTGCTTGGGTGGCAACTGCTACAATACCTTCTACAACAAGTGGTGTAATAACGATAATGAGTCCACATGTAGTGTCGCTAACAGCAACTATTTCAATTGATCAATGCGTTGTAAACTCTGGTGCTACACTGATGAGCACAGGAGGTACAATAACAATTGGTAATGGTGCAATAAGTGGAGTTCAATTACAAATAGATGGTACTTTTCATGATGCAAATGCAACATCTGTGGCGTTTGCTGCTGGTGCAAAGTGGCAACTGGGTACAACTGGTACATTTATTAAAAATAGTGCAAGTGCTATTGCCATTTGGCATACTAGCTATCAAGGAGGAGGAGGAATGTCAGCAATTCCTGCAACTTCAAATTGGATTGTAAGAAGAACCGCTGCAGCAATTCCATCCTTCTCGAATGTTGGAATTACTTATGGAAATTTGACTTTTGAAAATACAAATGCCACAACTCTTAATATTAGTGCCGCTGGATCTACAGGTTTCATGACAGTCAAAGGTAATTTGGACATTGGAGGATCAGGAACGACAGGGGTGGTAGTAACCAACCCGAACACAAACCTCTCACAAACACAAGTGCTAGGAAATATGATTGTACGATCTAGTCGAACTTACACAGGCTCAGGAACGGGTATCACGATAGCTGGTACCCTAACAGTAAATGGTACTTTCAATAATAACAATGCCACAGTAACAACAGTTCAAGGAGCAACGACAATTACAGGTACCTTTAATAATAACGGAACGAGTACAACAAATTTACAAGGCGGAACATCAGTGAACGGAACATTTACGAATACTGCAACAGCTACTTCGAATTTGAGCGGTACAACAAACATTAATAACACATATTCAAACATCGGTATTACCAACGTTCAAGGAGCTTTACTTGTGAATGGTAATTTAACCTATACAGGATCGACTTCTCAACTCAATTTTACTGGTGGGAATTCACAAATTGTTTCAGGTGCAGGCACTCTGCAATTGAGAAATAGTACAATCAATAAATCGTCGAATGACGTAATATTAAATCGACCAATTACAATAGATAATCTTCTTACATTGACACAGGGGAAAATTTTCACAACTGCGACAAATTTGTTGACTGTAGGCAATTATGGAAGTGTTGTTGTGTCATCACCGAGCACAAATAATAGTTTTGTTTCAGGACCTATCCGAAAAGATAATACCTCTGCAGGATTTTCATTCCCAGTGGGAAAAGGAAGTAATTACCAACCTTTAACGATAAGTGCAACAAGCGGTTCATTTGGCGCATTTTGGACAGAAGATTTTGGAACTGCGACTTGTTCCGCTCAAAATAACCGAGTAATCAATCATATTAATGTTGCTACAGGATTAACTTGGACAGAAACGATTAATGCAGATGGAGGTGCTGGTAATTTATTTTTTGTAAGTCCAACTGAAGCAGGAATGGGTGTCGGTGCTTGTGGAGATGGCTGTCTTTCAAATCCGTCATTAACAAATCAAACATTACATATTGGCAACCAATCTATTTCACCAGTTGCTTGCTTTGTGTGTCCTACAGGAGATTGTGGAGCAGCTTATGATGCTAGTCCAATTAGTGGTATTTGCAGCCCAGAAGCATCTCCAATATCAGACAGGATTGCAGAATCTCCCGTAATTAATTGTACTGGTCATTCCAACATCCAATTATCTTTCAACTATTTAGAAGGTGGGCAGGGTGTAACTGACAATGGGCTAGTTTGGTATTATGACGGCACTACCTGGACATTATTATCAGACATGAATAAAACACCTAGTAATTGTGGAGGAGCAAGCACTTGGACTGCTTTTACAATTGCACTGCCAATCTCTGCGAATAACAATCCAAATGTTAAAATAGGTTTTCAATGGGTAAATAATGAAGATAATGTTGGAACTGATCCTTCGTTAGCAATTGATGACATCGCTTTATCGGAAGCAGCTCCTGCTGAATCATTCACATGTGAGTATTTCCCGAGTAATCCAATTACGAATTTTGGTTCTGCAAAAGAAGCAACAATCGATGGCATTTCAACAATTGAATATTGGATTTTAGATCGAAATATTGGAACTGTAAGTAAACAAGTAAGTCTTACGTGGGATAGCCCAAGTGCTATTACAACACCTGCATCAACAAAGGTAATTCGTTGGGATGGCTCAATGTGGAGAGATCACACAAACGGCGGAACGGCGGGAGTCGCATCGAATGATCCAAGTTGTACGACCCAATCAGCGTGTGGATCTATCGTGTCAGGTACAATTGTGTCTAATTTTAGTCCGTTTACATTTGGCATTCCAGATGTTCCTCTACCTGCCGAATTAGTTGCGTTTGATGCAAAACTTTCTTTCGATAAAGGACAAATTAATTGGACAACTGCATCAGAAAGAAACACCGATTATTTCCAAATTGAAAAAAGCACAGATGGAGTTAATTTCTCACTTTTAGCCGTTAAAAAAGCTGCTGGAAACTCAACAACGGTTTTAAATTATCAACTGTTTGATGACAATTTAGCCGATGGTATCAATTATTATCGATTAAAAACAGTTGATGTTGATGGGAAATTTGTCTACAGCTCTATTGCATCACTGAATTATATGCAAATTATTACTATTTATCCAAATCCTGTTAAGTCCATTGTTTCTGTTGAATTTGAATCCACTAATTACGAAAATACTTCGGTAGAATTAACATCAATTTTTGGTTATGTACTATTGAAAGAAAACATGACGAAAGGTCTTTTAGAATTGGATATGAGCGGATTCGCAAGTGGCGTATATTTTGTAAATGTGATTAAAGACGGTTCAATCGTAGCTTTAAAAAGAGTTGTAAAAGAATAATGAAAACCATTCATTCTTAAACGATTAAACTTTCTGTAAAATTGATAGAACAACTCAAGTTCTTTTAAATAATGTTCAGCTCCAAGAACCGAATAGAGTATTGCATAATTTTTTTTTACCTAGTTCACAGTGAATTTCTGTGAAAGAGCGAATTTTGATCTGTGTTCGGTTAATCATTTATTTAAAATTAGGCCTGGATAAAGAATTTATGTTTACCCAAGGATCTGTTTTAGTGCTGACAGATACAACTATTTTTTACAACTAATGAAACTGAGACATTAGTATTCGTGACCAATTGTCTGCCAGAATGTTTTATTTTTTATGATAATACTTAAGTTGCTCAAAACACTTACTTCAACCAAAATTTGGTTACAATTTAAACAAATGAGCCTTAAACATTTTAGTTAACAAGTTGTTATTGTTTGAAAATCAATGATCATGAAAATCTTTGTGCTTTTAACAAGTTTGTTTTTGTCAATATTCTATTCTATGGGTCAAAACGTAGGTATTGTTCGCAAGAACTATTTTTCAACTTATTTTGACCCAACTTTCAATCAATACATTGAAGTATTTGATTCTGCAACAATTCGCCTTGGGAGTGTTAATCCCTACTCTGGAATTGTTTCAAATGTGAGTAACAATGCTTATTCTCTTGCAATTAATTTGAACGGTGCCACAATTGATCCGTACCAACAACGATATTACATTGGAAGTGGTTTTAACCTACTAACATTTGACATGAACAGTGGAAATCTCATTAATAATGTTCCAGTAAGCGGTACTTTCGCGAATGCCAATTTTCAAAATTATCGCTTTAATCCAAGCGATTCTACAATTTATGGTTTAGTACCCCACAATTTTTATTCAAGTTATTTTGATAGCCTAACAATGTCCACCATTGAAGTGTTGGATTCAAGTCAAATTCGTTTTGCATCGCTTAATCCTGTGACAGGGCAATATTCCCTGATTGGCAACACTTCTTTTGACAACATGTATACATTAGCAGGAAATTCTATCGATCCCTTTCAAATGGTGTATTATTATTCCGCTGTTGACACCTTGGTAGGAATTGATTTATACAACGGTTCACTGTTCAGTGCAGTTCCAATTCAATTGCCGCCAAACGGAATTTTTGAAAACATCGCTTATAGTTGCGCAGACACGAGCATTTATGGTCTAACGCGTCAAAATTATACATCTATGGTGTATGATCCTGTTCTAATGGAAAACATTGAAATAATCGATTCAACAACCTTCCGTTTGTCTAAAATTAATCCATCAACCGGAGCCGTTACTTTTATTTCACCATCTAATATTCAAGCTGGTGGAAACCTTACTGGGGGAGCATATATTGATCCGTCGACGATGACTTACTTTTTTAATAATGGGAATGAAATAGTTGGCGTATCATTAATTTCAGGTTTAATCACCTCATCTGTTACTAAAAGTTTTCCTTCTGGTGAAATTGCATTTGATATGATGCGTAGTGATCTAAATTGTTATGGTGCCTCAAAAATCCGTTCGAATCCTGCACTGGGAATTGAAAGCATGAATGAAATTGAAGACGTAACTGTAGTTCCAAACCCAACGAATGGGGTGATTACAATTGCATCAAATCAGCAAATTCAAGAAGTTCTTCTATTCGATTTGCTCGGAAACAAACTACTAACCACTACCGAAAAATCAATTGATCTTTCTTCCTTACCAGATGGAATTTACATTGCTCATATTCGTTCTCAATCAGGTAAAGTGAGCGCAAAAAAGTTGGTGAAGGAATCGTTATAACCGAAATAAATACACAAAAAAAGCCCAGCTCTCATGAACTGGGCTTTTTGTTGTTATAGCTTTTCTTAATTCACTAATAATTTGTGTGAAGGAGCAAATTTTGTTAAGGTAATTCCTTCAACGGCTTTCGTGTATTCTTCAATTGTTGGAGTGCGTCCTAAGATTGTTGAAAGAACAACCACCGGCGTTGATGAAAGCAATGATTCACCTTTTTTACCTTCTGTATCTTCTACAACGCGACCTTGGAATAAACGTGTAGATGTTGCCATTACCGTATCTCCTTTTTCCGCTTTCTCTTGGTTTCCCATACATAAGTTACAACCTGGACGCTCTAAATACAACATGTTTTCATACTTCGTGCGCGCTTCACCTTTTGGTGCGTTGTCGTTGAATTCGAATCCAGAGTATTTTTGTAATACTTCCCAATCGCCTTCCGCTTTTAACTCGTCAACAATATTATATGTTGGCGGAGCAACAACCAATGGCGCTTTAAATTCTACTTTACCATTTTGCGCTTCAACATTTTTCAACATTTGCGCTAAGATTTTCATATCACCTTTGTGAACCATACACGAACCGATGAAACCAAGATCAACTTGCTTTGTTCCTCCGTAGAATGACAACGGACGAATTGTATCGTGAGTATAGCGTTTTGAAACGTCTTTGTTATTTACATCTGGATCCGCAATCATTGGTTCTGCAATTTGATCCAAATCAACAACTACTTCAGCATAATATTTCGCAGTTGCATCTGGCGTTAATGCTGGTTTTTCACCTGAACGAATTTCAGCAATGCGTTTATTTGCTTTGTCAATCAGGCCTTGTAACACCTGATTTTTGTTGTCCATTCCTTTATCAATCATAATTTGGATACGACTTTTCGCAATCTCCAATGATTCGATCAATGTTGCATCTTCTGAAATACAAATAGACGCTTTCGCTTTCATTTCTGCTGTCCAATCAGTGAACGTAAAGGCTTGATCTGCTGTCAATGTACCGATGTGAACTTCGATAACACGTCCTTGGAATACATTCTCACCACCGAACTGATGTAACATTTGCGCTTGTGTTGCATGCACAACATCACGGAAATCCATGTAGCTTTTCATTTCACCTTTGAACGTCACTTTCACAGATTCTGGAATTGGCATTGAAGCTTCACCTGTTGCTAAAGCTAAAGCTACCGTACCTGAATCGGCACCAAAAGCAACACCTTTCGACATGCGCGTGTGTGAATCACCTCCAATGATAATTGCCCAATCATCGATTGTAATATCATTCAATACTTTATGAATAACGTCTGTCATGGAATGATAAACTCCTTTTGGATCGCGCGCAGTAATCAAACCAAACTCGTTCATGAATTTCATCAATTTCGGGATGTTTGCTTGCGCTTTTTTATCCCAAACAGATGCCGTGTGACATCCAGATTGATAAGCTCCATCAACAATTGGAGAAATTACCGTTGCAGCCATTGATTCCAACTCTTGCGCTGTCATCAAACCAGTTGTATCTTGCGAACCAACAATGTTTACTGTCACGCGCACATCAGATCCAGCGTGCAAAACTTTTCCTGGCGTATTTCCAACAGCATTGCGATTAAAGATTTTTTCAACCGCTGTTAATCCTTGTCCATCATTTGAAATTTCTTTCGATGGAGCAAATACCGTTGGAATAGTAATTCCTAATACTTTACAAGCGAAGGTTTGAATTTTCTTTCCAAAAACGATGGCATAAGATCCGCCAGCTTTAATGAATTCCATTTTTTGTGGAGTCAATGCTTTTGATATGTCTATCAATTCTTGATCGCCGTTGTATAATTTTTTCGTTTTTGTATTGATTGTAAGCACAGTTCCTGTTGCAACAGAATATGCTTGTTCTAAAACAGTCTCACCATTTTCATCACGAACAAGGTTTCCATCTGCATCTGTCTTCTTCACCCAGTTTTTCAAATCAAGACCTATACCACCTGTTACATCAACTGTTGTTAAGAAGATTGGTGAAATTCCATTTGTACCACCAACGATTGGTGCAATGTTCACAAACGGAACATAAGGACTCGCTAGTTTTCCTGTCCATAGCGCAACATTGTTAACACCTGACATGCGTGAAGAACCAACACCCATTGTACCT
This sequence comes from Bacteroidota bacterium, assembly GCA_039804825.1. Lineage (GTDB taxonomy): Bacteria > Bacteroidota > Bacteroidia > Flavobacteriales_D > Crocinitomicaceae > M0103. The sequence goes on along the minus strand of JBDLVK010000029.1, from coordinate 1,250 downwards.
TTTTCGGCGATCAACATGACGCTTTTATCCGGGTGTTGCGCTTTTAGCGCAGTAATTTCAGCTTGCGCTTCTGGTGTAATCATACATTTACCGTGCAACTCACGATCTGAACGCGAGTGCGCTTGATTTCCTGGAGATAATAAATCTGTAGAAATATCACCTTCACCAGCAATGAATGTTACAATTTTAATTTCTTCAGGAACATCTGGCAATTTCGTAAAGAATTCCGCTTTTGCATAACTTTCCAAAATATCTTTTGCTACAGCATTCCCTGCTTCGTAGGCAACTTTCAAACGATCTGCATCCGCATCGTACAAGTAAACTTGCGTTTTCAATACTTCAGCAGCGTTTTTAGCCACTTCTGCATTGTCCCCTAACGCTAAATCCAATAAAACACCGATTGAAGGTCCACCTTTCATATGAGACAATAACTCAAGAGCGAACGCAGGTGTAATTTCAGCTACGTTTTCTTCACCAAGAATAATTTGTTTCAAGAAATGCGCTTTCGCACCAGCAGCTGGAGTTGTTCCAGGCAAGGTGTTATAAATAAAGAATTTTAATGAATCTTCGCGGTAAGCGTTACTTGTATCCTTAATTTGAGCAATTAAGTCATTCACTAATTCAGCACTGTCGATTGGTTTTGGATGCAAGCCTTGTGCTTTTCTCTCTTCGATTTCTTTGATGTATTCTTGATAATGATTCATAAATAGATAATTTACTATTAATCGGGTAGTTAACTAACGCTTGTTTTACGAACTTAGCTAAAATCGATGAACGTGGTTAAAACAACACATTTTCAGGATTTAAGTACATAAAAAGTTCGATGCGCGAATTTAGTTAATTTCAATCGAAAAACGCAATGAATCGGGCAATATAATCTTATTTTACAGTAAAAAACTCGAATCAATGTGATCATTGAAGAATTCAGGGCAACAAGAGACAGATTGCTTTGAAAACTGTATTTTTACACCATCAAATCAAAATTTGCGCACTTTTCTCGGTTTAAAACCAACAAATTGAGAATCTTAAACGCACTTTTCTACCAACTATAAGAATTTATTCCTACCTTTGCCCCCCGCTAAGTATGACTTAGTCGGAAATTAGTATAAATAACAAATAAGTTTAATTATGAATTCTTACGAAACTGTTTTCATTTTAACTCCCGTTTTGTCTGATGATCAGGCAAAGGAAGCAGTGCAGAAATTCGAAGGCGAAATTGCGTCATTGGGTGGAAAAGTAAAGCACTCTGA
>JBDLVK010000028.1:0-41918 GCA_039804825.1 Bacteroidota bacterium | reverse complement strand
CACTTAAGGGTAAACACAACACCCAAAATTCTTTGGCGTCAGGTATCGCGTCAAGAATCCTAGAAATTAGGAAAGAAGTTGTGAGAGAAAGTCTTGAAGACTTTGTCAATGTAGAACACCGTTTAGAATTCGTGGCGAAAGTACACGGAATTGAGTTCATCAACGACTCAAAAGCAACAAATGTAAATTCTACTTGGTTTGCACTTGAAAGCATGGAGCAACCAACAGTTTGGATCGTTGGGGGTGTTGATAAAGGAAACGATTATTCTGAATTAACAGACTTAGTTCGCGACAAAGTAAAAGCAATCATTTGCTTAGGTGTTGACAACAAAAAATTGATCGAATCATTCACAGGTGTGGTTGATACAATTGTTGAAGCACGTTCAGCTATGGAAGCCGTTGCTTACGGTTATCGTTTGGCGAAGAAAGATGAAACAGTTCTTTTGTCTCCAGCGTGCGCAAGTTTCGATTTATTCGAAAATTACGAAGACCGCGGAAATCAGTTCAAAGAAGCCGTTCGTTCTTTATAAGAAAAGAAGATGAGTGAAAAATTAGGCACTCGTACGGAAGATCGTTTGTTGGAAGCTAGACGAGAAAGTCTGCACCAACTAAATGAATCGAGCATTCGACCTCACGGGAAATTGTGGGGAATGGATGTGTTTTCTTGGTTTAACCCAACGCCAAGCTTGATTGCAAACACCTTGCATTCGTTTCCTTTTCCGGCAATTTGGATTGGAAATGGCGCTGTGATTGCCAAAGCGTTGAAAGAAGATGATTTGTTGCTAAGCAATTTATTAGCTATTATTTCATACGATTCTTCCATTTTCAACTTGGAAAATAAGTGGTTGGATCAAATTAAAAATTGCGTTGGAACACAATCTGTCGATGAGGCTTTCGAGTTTTTGAAAATGGTGAAAGCGCCTCAAACAATTTTGATGTTCACTGCGACAGGCGAAAATTGGGAAGAACGTAAAAAAGAATTTGAAGATTTTTTAAAATTGGTTCAAGTCTAGATGAGAGAATACTTGAAATATTTAAAAGGTGACAGGGTGCTTTGGATCATCACGCTGATTATGCTTGCTTTTTCATTAGTGAGTGTATACAGTTTTGTTCCAATTCTTGTGAAAATTGAAGGAGGAAGTCCATTCAAATACCTATTTAAACATTTCATTTATGTCATAATTGGATTCGCCGCAATGTTCTGGATTCATCGAAAAGATCCAAAATACATCGCGCAATTATCCAAGTTTGGCTTTTATTTAGGAATCGGATTGATGCTCTTTACCTTCTTCTTCGGAACGAATGTAAATGGTGCTGGACGTTGGGTGAAAATTCCATTTGTTGGATTAACCTTTCAGTCTTCCGATTTTGCAAAATTGGCTTTGCTGATTTACGTTGCACGCTTATTAGAAAAGAAAAAAGATAAATTAAATAGTTGGAAAGAAGGATTTTGGCCGGTTATTATTCCTGTTCTTGTTATTTGTGGATTGATTGTAAAGGATAATTTCTCGACAGCCGCCATACTTTTTGCTATTAGTTTAACGGTTCTTTTTATCGGAAGAGTGCCTATTGCCAAACTGTTTTTAACCGTTGCGGGTGGTGTCGCAGCATTAGGCCTTGTTATTGCCGTGCACAAAGCTGCACCCGATTTAAACCTACTTCCTCGTTACGAAACGTGGGAAAACAGGATTTTAAATAAAATGGAAAACGACAACGATGTGCTAACAAATGCGCAATCAATGAATGCCGAATTAGCCATTTTTAACGGATCATTTTTTGGACAAGGTGTTGGTGATGGTAAATTGAAAGAATACCTTCCTGAAGCATATGCCGATTTCTACTATTCCAGTTTTGTGGAAGAATTTGGATTGGCATCAGCTGTGTTTTTGATGCTCTTGTATTTAATTTTGTTGTATCGAATTATTCGAATTGGCTTGAAATCCGATCGCTTGTTCGAAACCTATGCTTGCTTGGGAATTGGAATTTTGTTATTGAGCCAAGCATCTGTAAATATGTTGGTATGTACGGGTGTTTTCCCTGTTACCGGACAAAATATGCCGCTCCTTGCAATGGGAGGTTCAGCCTTGATTATGACCTGTGTCGCAATCGGAATTGTTCAAAGCATTGCCTACGCTCAAGACAAGAAAACGGCAAAAGAAACGAAAGAAGATACTACTAACTCATTTGTTGAAGAATGAAAATAGATCGTGCAGTAATATCAGGTGGTGGAACAGGAGGACATATCTTTCCTGCAATTGCCATTGCTGATGAAATAAAAAAACGAAACCCTCAAGCAGAAATCTTATTTGTGGGTGCAATCGGCAAAATGGAAATGGAAAAAGTTCCAGCTGCTGGATATAAAATTGAAGGATTAACGATTGCAGGGTTGCAACGAAAATTAACCTTGTCGAATTTCTTATTGCCGTTTAAAATCATTAAAAGTATGTTGCGTGCGCGCCGTATTTTGAAAGATTTCAAACCTCAGGTTGTCGTTGGGGTTGGTGGTTACGCAAGTGGACCAACTTTAAAAGCAGCAACGATGCTTGGAATACCAACTTTGGTGCAAGAGCAAAATTCATTTCCAGGGAAAACAAATAAATTATTGGCGAAAAACGTGAATGCTCTTTGTACAGCTTACGAAGGATTGGAGCGTTTTTTTCCAAAGGAAAAAATAACATTGACTGGAAATCCAGTTCGTTTTGAAATGGTCAATATCGCTGGGAAACGCGATGAAGCATTTGGGTATTACAAATTGGATCCAACTAAGAAAACAATTTTGGTAATTGGAGGAAGTTTGGGAGCGCGTACCTTGAATCAAGCAATGATGAACCATTATTCGGTTTTAAAAGAAGCTGGAGTTCAAGTGTTGTGGCAATCCGGCAAATTGTATTTCAATGATTTGAATGAGCAATTGAAAGGAAAGGAATACGAGGGAATTAAATTGGTGCAATTCATTGATCGAATGGATTTGGCGTATGCAATGGCAGATGTGATTATTTCACGCGCTGGAGCGATTTCAGTCTCAGAATTGTGCTTGATTAAAAAACCAGTGATTTTGGTTCCAAGTCCAAATGTTGCGGAAGATCATCAAACGAAAAACGCGATGGCTTTGGTCGAAAAATCGGCTGCAATTCTTGTTAAAGACATTGAAGCAAAAGAAACCTTGATTCCTGCCGTATTGGATTTATTGAAAAATGAAGATTTACAAGGAAAATTGTCTGTGGAAATTGAAAAATTAGGCAAGCCAAAAGCGACAGAATCAATCGTTGACGAATTAGAAAAAATTAATACTACTCACTGAGTAGAGATGTGAAAAATAGAAATGGAAAAGCTAGATTCAATACAATTATCAGATTTTAATCGTGCCTATTTTATTGGTATTGGTGGAATTGGTATGTCTGCTCTAGCACGCTATTTCAATGCAATTGGTTGGGAAGTGGCCGGCTACGACAAAACACCTTCGCCTTTAACCGATGAATTGCAAAATGAAGGAATTTCGATTCACTTCGAAGATTTGGGATCAACTGTTCCAAGTCAATTTAAAGAGAATGATAAAACTTTAGTTGTTTATACACCAGCGATTCCAAAAGTAATGTGCGAATTGGTATTTTTCCAAACGCAATCAAGCAATTTATTTAAACGTTCCGAAGTGCTGGGCTTGTTAACACGTCAATCCTTAGGACTCGGTGTTGCAGGAACGCATGGGAAAACAACGACGAGTTCAATGCTAGCGCACATCTTGAATGAATCACATTTGAAATGCAATGCCTTTTTAGGTGGAATCGCGACCAATTTTTCTTCGAATTTAGTATTGAATCCTTCAAGTGAATACACTGTAATTGAAGCAGATGAATTTGATCGTTCATTTTTAAAATTAACACCTTTCGCTTCCATTATTACATCAACAGATCCAGATCATTTGGACATTTACGGAGATGCATCTGTTTTCTTGGAAGGTTTTCAAAAATATGCTGCACTGATCAATCCGAAAGGTTGTTTGGTTAAGAAAGAAGGATTGGATGTTGCTTCGGAAGCACGAACTATTTCGTATGCTATAGAATCCAAAACAGCGGATTATTCAGGAAACAATTTGCGCTTTGAGCAAGGGAAGTTTTTGATGGATGTTGCAACGCCATCTGGAATTTTAAATGCTGTTGAATTAGGAATTCCTGGAATTCACAATGCAGAAAATGCTGTTGCGTGTATTGCTTTATCGCAGTTTTTAGGATTAAGTGAAGAAGAAATTCGCTTCGGACTTCAATCGTTTCGTGGCGTAAAACGTCGTTTTGAATACAAAGTGCGCACAGAGAAATTGGTGTACATTGACGATTATGCGCATCATCCAACAGAAATTCACGCCTTGGTTTCTTCGGTTCGATTGTTGTACCCAAATCAAAAAATAACTGGAATTTTTCAACCGCATTTGTTCAGTAGAACACGCGATTTTTTTGAAGGATTTGCCCATGAACTTTCTCAATTGGACGAAGTGGTTTTACTACCAATTTATCCAGCAAGAGAAGAACCAATTCCGGGTGTGACGAGTGATGTTTTACTTGATAAAATTACATCGGAGCACAAACAAATTCTTCCAGCTCAAGAAGCCTTGAACTATGTTTCAAACTTGCAAGAAGGAGTTGTGTTGACAATTGGAGCAGGAGACATCGATCGCATTGTTGAACCACTTAAAAATGCTTTGTCATGAAGAAATGGTTGAAACGTGGTTTGTGGATTGCCTTTGCCATTGCGGTAATTATTCTCATGCGCATGACACAATCAGCGCAGGCTGAAACAGTTCTTGAAGAACCAGAAGTATTGATTCACGTCAACGGAGAAAATGCCTTTTTAACGGAGGATGAACTGAAATTACGCCTAAAACGCAATGGTTTTACGTTCAACGGCCAAGCGCAAAAAGACCTGAAAGTTTCGGCTGTTGAAGACTATATTCGTAAGATGACTGAAGTCAAAGATGTGAAGGTTTTTACAAAGCTCGGATCGAAATGGAAAATTGAAGTTACAGTGCGTAAACCAATTGCACGAATTTATAACAAATACGATGAAACTTTTTACTTGGATGAGGATGGATTTGTCATGAATTCTTCGTCTTTGCATACTGCTCGAGTTGTGGTGGTTACAGGTTATATTAAGGACAAAATTTCATCGGTTTCGGTACCAGAAATTATTAACAACGATACCTTGAAAAGTATTCGAAATTTAGATGATGTGTATCGTATTTCCAATTATGTTTGTAACGATCCACTAATGCAGTCTCTAATAGGCCAAATTCACTTGAAGAAAAACGGTGATTTTGTACTGATACCGCTGGTTGGAGGACAAAAAATTATTTTCGGTACAGCTAAAACAGACAAGGAAGTAAAAGACAAGTTTAAGAAGCTGAAGATCTTTTACCAGGAAGGAATTCCTTACGAAGGTTGGGATAAGTACGAAGAAATAAGTTTGAAGTACGATAATCAGATCGTTTGTAAGACTGTTGAGGGCTATATTGAAGAAGAAAAAATTGAGTAATATGTCAAAAATTATTGTTGGACTAGATATTGGGACTACCAAGATTGCTTGTTTCGTAGGAAAGAAAAACGAACACGGGAAAATCGAAATTTTATCAATGGGAAAAAGCGAATCCCTTGGTGTGATGCGTGGTATGGTTTCGAATATCGAGAAAACGGTTCAATCAATTCGTGTTGCTGTTGATGAGGCGCAAGAGCGCGTTGAAGGTTCATTGACAATTGGTTCTGTAAATGTTGGTATCGCTGGTCAACACATTAAGAGTTTGCAGCACCGTGGAATTCACACACGTGACCAAATCGATAATGAGATTTCACAAAAGGATATTGATGCCTTGGTTGAAGATATGTACAAATTGGTGATGCAACCAGGAGAAGAAATTATTACAGTTCTTCCTCAAGAATACATCATCGATAACGAACAAGGAATTAAAGATCCAATCGGTATGTTGGGGCGTCGTCTTGAGGCGAATTTCCACATTATTACTGGACACGTTGGTGCTTTGTTGAACATCAACAAATGTGTGCAAAAAGCTGGTTTAGAGGTGAAAGAAATCATCCTTGAACCAATTGCTTCTGCTGATGCTGTGTTGTCGGATGAAGAAAAAGAAGCTGGTGTTGTTTTGGTTGACATCGGTGGTGGTACAACGGATGTAGCGATTTTCCATGAAGGAATTATTCGTCACACAGCTGTTATTCCTTTCGGTGGAAATGTCATTACAGAAGATATCAAAGAAGGTTGCACAATCATGAAGCGTCAAGCTGAAATGTTGAAAACGAAATTTGGTTCTGCCTTGGCTTCTGAAAGTCAAGAAAACGAAATCGTTTGCATTCCAGGTTTGAGAGGTCGTGACCCGAAAGAAATTACAATCCGCAACTTGGCGAGCATCATTCAAGCGCGTATGGAAGAAATCATTGATTTAGTTCATTACGAAATTTTGAATTCTGGTTATAGCAAAAAGTTAATTGGTGGAATCGTTGTAACAGGTGGTGGAGCTCAAATGAAACACATCACGCAGTTATTCGAGTACATCACAGGAATGGATACGCGCATCGGTTACCCAACTGAGCATTTAGCGAATAACAACCACATCGAAAACTTGACAAGTCCAATGTACTCAACAGGAATTGGTTTAGTATTGAAAGGATTTGAAGCCTTGGAGAAAAGTGGTGTTACAGTTGAAGCAGCAAGTGCAGGTTCGGTAAAAACACACTCGGAGAAAAATAGAGGATCTTTCTTCGACACAATCGTTAAGAAAGGTAAAGACTGGTTCGCAGAAGAAGAATAAGGAATAGAAAAGGAACATGGATTTAGCGAGAAGTGTTCCGAAAGAAATAAAGAAACAACAACAATAAAAAGAGAGAGAATATGGAATTCGATTTGCCAAAAGACACATCTTCAATTATCAAGGTAATTGGTGTTGGTGGAGGTGGTAGCAACGCAGTTAACCACATGTACGGTCAGGGAATTATCGGTGTTGACTTTATCGTATGTAATACGGATCGTCAAGCATTGGATATTTCTCCAGTTCCTTATAAAATTCAATTAGGACCATCATTAACTGAAGGTCGTGGTGCTGGTGCAATTCCTGAAATTGGAATGAATGCAGCAATTGAAAACATTGAAGAAATTCGTGATGTATTAGGAAAAAATACGAAAATGGTTTTCGTTACAGCAGGAATGGGTGGTGGTACTGGAACAGGTGCTGCTCCGGTTATTGCACAAGTAGCGAAAGAAATGGGTATTTTGACTGTTGGTATTGTTACGGTTCCTTTCAACTTTGAAGGTCGTAAAAGAAGACAACAAGCAGAAGAAGGAATGGACAAAATGCGCGAAAATGTTGATACATTATTGGTAATCAACAATGAGCGTTTAAGAGAGATTACAGGTAATTTAACAATTGGAAATGCTTTTGCTCAAGCAGATGACGTTTTAACAACAGCTGCAAAAGGAATCGCTGAAGTAATTGCTGTTACTGGTGCAATCAACGTGGATTTCAATGACGTGAGAACGGTAATGAAAGATAGCGGTGTTGCAATTATGGGTAGCGCAGCGGCTGAAGGTGAGAACAGAGCAACAACAGCAGTTCAACAAGCATTGAACTCTCCATTGTTGAACGATAATGATATTAGCGGTGCACAATATGTATTGTTGAATATCACTTATGGTGATAAAGAAGTATTGATGGACGAAATCACTGAAATCACAGACTACATCCAAGAAGAAGCAGGTTCTACAGCAGATGTAATTTGGGGACATGGTTACGATCCAACTTTAGGAGACAAATTAAGTGTTACACTTATCGCAACTGGTTTTCAATCGCACCCAATCACAGGTTTTGAAAAAGCACCAGTGAAAACGGTTCGCACATTGGATGAAGAGCCAAAAAATGAAATCGTGGCTCCATTGGAGTCACCAACACAAGTGAATACTTTCAACAATGCAGTTGAAGTGAAAGCTGTTGTAGAAGAGCCTTTTTTGAAGCCAGAAGCATTGAAAGAAGTTAAAGTTGAAGCGACAAATACATTCGTTGCGCCAACTCCAGAAAACGTTTTCAAAGCGGAAGTTGAAGAGCAAAAAACAATGAGCTTTGATTGGGAAGTTGCAAACTCTGCAAGCGAATTAAAATCTGTTGAACCGAAGAAAGAAGAAGTAGTTCGTTTCTTGTTAGAAGACGATATGGAAGACAAAGTGAGCTTAGATCACGTTGCTGCCAAAACAATTCTTTCTCCAGAAGAACAACAAAAAAGAACACAAGAGCGCTTGGCTAAAATTCAAGAGTACACAAATAAATTGAAAAAAGCGGAAGGAATTGCTGAATTCGAAAACGAACCAGCTTACATCCGCAGAAACATCAATTTAGATAACTCTAAACCAAGTTCTGAAGAATCATACAGCCGTTTCGGAATTTCATCTGATGAAAATGGAACGACTTTAAGAAGTAATAATTTTTTACACGATAACGTAGACTAATGAGCTTCGCAGAACAAATTAATACGGATATCAAAAATGCAATGCTTGCCAAAGACAAAGAGAAATTGGCGGTTTTGCGTGACATTAAATCAAAATTGTTGTTAGAAGCAACTTCTGGAAACGGAGAAGCATCGGATGAAACAGCAATCAAGATTTGTGTGAAATTGCATAAACAACGTATGGAAACATACGAAATTTATAAAACACAAGGTCGTGAGGATTTAGCGGCAGACGAGTTATTCCAAGCTCAAGTAATTGAAGGATATCTTCCTAAAATGATGAGTGAGGATGAAGTGAGAGCAGAAGTTGTTGCTGCAATTGCTTCAACTGGAGCAGCTGGACCTCAAGACATGGGTAAAGTAATGGGTGTATTGTCAGGAAAATTGGCCGGTAAAGCAGATGGAAAACTGATCGCAGCACTTGTGAAAGAAAACCTAGCTAAATAAGTTTCTATTCTCCCCCGATAAATTTTCGAATTTATCTTATTGTTGTAAAAACGCGTTCCACTACAGGGGAACGCGTTTTTTTGTTAATTCAAATTTCTAGCCTCTAACTTCAATCTTCTAACTTCTAAATGTATATTTGCACCATGACACGTGAAACATTAAAGGAACAAATCGCAGAAACCATTCGTCATTACAACGCGAAAGGTTGGTCGCCTGCAACTTCTACAAATTATTCGTTTAAAGATGATGAAGGAACAATTTGGGTTTCTCGCAGTGGCGTTGATAAATCGCAATTCACAGCGAATGATTTTATCACGGTGGACGAAAACGGTTTGGCAACTGGCGATTTTGTTGGAGTTAAACCTTCAGCGGAAACCTTGATTCATTGTGTCTTATATGAATTATTTCCCGAGACGAAAGTAATTCTTCACAGTCACTCAGTTTATCCAGTGTTGATCTCAGCTGTTTTAGGTCCACAAATTACCTTTGAAGGGTATGAAGTTCAAAAAGGTTTTGACGGACAAACGACGCATGAGAATGCAGTAAATATTCCAATTTTGGACAATACACAAGACATGAGTGCGTTCAAACAAACCTTAATCAATGAGGTAAATCGTATCGAGCACCATTCGTTCATCATGCGAAAACATGGAACGTATGCATGGGGAAAAAATCTGTTCGAAGCAAAACGTCATCTTGAAACATTGGAATACCTTTGTCAATGTGAATGGATGCTTAAAAACGCATAATCACGAATAATAAATCACTCCGCCACGGCGGACAGGAAATCACGAATCACGAATCACAAATCACAAATCACAAATCCGAAGGTATGGCAATTTTATCAATCCCAGAAAAGAACATCGAAATTAGAAACCCTGAAGAAATCAGAGCGTTTTTCAAGGAAAGAGGCGTTTTCTTTGACCAATGGACATGCGACGTAGTGTTTGATGACACAGCGACTCAAGAAGATATTCTGGCTGCGTATGCAAAAGATTTGACTCCGTTCATGGAACAAGGAGGATACCAAACAGCCGATGTGATTTCAATCAATAAATTGACAGAAAATTATGAAGCAATTCGTGCAAAGTTTCTTTCAGAACATACACATTCAGAAGATGAAATTCGCTTCTTTGTGGATGGACAAGGATTGTTTTGGTTTAACTTGGAAACAGAACCTGTCTTTAATTTATTGTGCGAACAAGGCGATTTAATTTCAGTTCCAGCAGGAACAAAACACTGGTTTGATGCAGGTGAAACAAATCCATTTGTAAAAGCCATTCGCATTTTCATCGACATGAGTGGCTGGGTGCCGCATTATACGGAATCGAAATTGGAACAAAAATTTGCTGATTTTAATGTGCCGAAGTAATTAACCAACGTCAAAAATTAATCACATATCCAATATTAATTCCAATCATGCGCAAATTCGTGTGATAAACTTCGGCAATCTTGTGTTCGTGGATTTGATTGGTTGTAACATTGATAAAACTGGCATTGATATCTCCTGAAGTGTGAGAAGTTTGTGTGTCATGAACTTCATCTTGCATGTACCTAACATTCACGTATTCAAAGTGATTGAATCCACTTAAATAACTTGCCGAAATGGTAAGTTTGTGTGTGTTTTCTGAAGAAATTCCTTTAAAGAGTTTTTCCATAGAGATTTGAGCACCAATTTCACCACCATAAACAAATCCAGCAAATCGTTGAGTTGTTTCACGATCCAATGGCTGACAATCATCTTAATCTTGAGGATCTGCAATGACAATTTTTGTTTTAAAGTTGGCCACACCAATTTGAGGTGTGATAAAGCCACGAACGGCTTTATAATCTCCACCAAGCATGACTTTTGTCCCCAACAAATATTTGTGCATCGCGCTTGTGTAAGAAACATCAGTGGTAGTTTGCGAACCATTGTCGAACATATAAGTTTGCTGTAATGTTTTGTTCGAATAACTGCCCCAACTTGTTTTTAATTCCAGAAAAACGGGTGCAGTAAAAAACGGAGAATAAGCTCCAGAAAATCCAAATCCAACATTCGTTCCCATTTTCGGCATTTCACTTTTAATTGGAATGTCAATCGGAATAAATGTGCCAAGTTGACCATGTTGCGAAAAGCCACTAAAACTGATACTTGCTAATAAAATAAGTAAGATTGATTTCATAAGCGTTTATTTGTAGTATTAGACTTCTAAAACTGTTAAAAGTTACACCGGAATATACAAATGATATACCACGATTTCGTATAATCTTATTGAAGCAAAAATAATGGTTACTAAACATAGGAACCCATGGATTATTCTTTTCTTTGTAAAATGAAGATTGAAAATGTAAAATATATTCTAACAGATATCGAAGGAACAACGACGTCTGTTAAGTTTGTTTACGATGTTTTATTCCCGTATTTCCGCTCTCATATTGGAGAATTGCGAGAAATGGTTTCGCAAGAATCCGTGCAAACTGCTTTCCGTCAAACGGTGGAATTGGCAGCAAGTCTCGAGAATAAAAAGTTGAATTCTGTAGATGATATTATCAATACGCTTTATCGTTGGAGTGAGGAAGATCGCAAAATCACACCTTTGAAAACTGTACAAGGAATTTTATGGCAAAATGGCTACGAATCGGGTGAAATCAAAGGACATGTTTACGAGGAGGTTGCTGAATCTTTGAAATCATGGAAAGAACAAGGAATAGAACTTGGCGTTTTTTCATCAGGTTCAATTGCTGCTCAAAAACTAATTTTTGGTTTCAGTGAAGCGGGAGATTTAACACCTTATTTCTCACATTATTTTGATACAACAACAGGTGGAAAACGCGAATTGGAAACCTATCCAAAAATTGCCGAAGCTGTGAATGTTCCAGCTGAATCGATACTCTTCCTTTCAGATATTGTTGAAGAATTGGAAGCAGCAAAGGCGGCTAGATTTCAAACAGTACAATTAGTCCGACCTGGAACAACTGCAGCATGGGAGAAATGTGTGAACGATTTTACTGAAATTGAATTATAAGAAAAATTAGAAGGGATATGGGAAAGTTTAGAACCATTTGGACAACCGAAGATAAATATGTAGAAGTAATCGATCAACGCAAATTGCCACATGAATTTGTTGTTGTGAAATTAGAAACCTACGAAGATGCTGAAGAAGCAATCAAAGACATGACAGTCCGAGGCGCACCTCTAATTGGAGCAACTGCGGCATATGGAATTTATTTGGCTGTTCGTGAAATGATTGAAGAAGAACTCGATGGAACATTTTTAGACCAAGCGTTCACAGATTTGCGCGCTTCTCGTCCAACGGCTGTAAATTTATTTTGGGCCTTGGATAAAATGCGCGAAGCATTAGACAATTGTGAAGGCGATTTCTTGCAAACAGCTTGGGAAGCTGCTGCTGCAATTGTTGAAGAAGACGTTGAAACATGTCGCATGATTGGTGTTCATGGTTTACCGATCATTGAAGAAATTTCAAAACGTAAGAATGGTGAAGTCGTCAACATTTTAACGCATTGCAACGCTGGAATGTTAGGTTGTGTTGAATGGGGAACAATTACATCGCCAATCTACCAAGCAATGGAAAAAGGATTGAAAGTACATGTTTGGGTGGATGAAACACGTCCACGTAATCAAGGTTCTAATCTAACCTGTTACGAATTAACTCGTCATGGTGTTCCACATACATTAATCGTTGACAATGCTGGTGGACATCTAATGCAACACGGAATGGTAGACATGGTAATTGTAGGAACAGATCGCACAACGCGCAATGGAGATGTTGCCAATAAAATTGGTACCTACTTGAAAGCATTGGCAGCGAAAGATAACAATGTTCCTTTTTATGTTGCTTTACCATCTACGACTTTAGACATGACGATTCGAGACGGATTGAAAGAGATTCCAATCGAAGAGCGCAACCAAGACGAAGTACGTTATATGATTGGAAAAGGAACAAACGGAAAAATTCAACCGGTATTGATTTGTCCTGTAACTACGCAAGCAAGTAATTATGGATTTGATGTTACACCAGCGCATTTGGTGACTAAAATCATTACGGAAAGAGGAGTTTGCGATGCTTCTGAAGAAGGATTGGTAAGTTTGTTTCCAGAATATAAATAAGAAAATAGTAACAGAATTAAATCCTCTATTCGATTCGTCGGGTGGAGGATTTTTAGTTTACTTCGTTTCTTCAATCAAGACAATTCTCCAAGGATCTGCTGCTGTTTCGCGGATCATTTTTCCAGAACGTTTATAAAATCGATAAAAGGCCTCTTCGCCATTTGCAGCATAAAAAATCTCAACTTTTGGAACTCCATTCGGATAGGTAATTGCTTTGCTAACAAGTTGTTCCGTTTGATTATAAAGCAACACAACAATCGTCTTCCACCTTTTGTATCTTCGCTCGCGTTCCTTTACTACCCAACTTCCAGTTTTATAGCCATTTACATACAGTCCTTCTGATTTAACCGTTATCGGGTAATTTAAAAAAGTATATTCCTTGGCGGCTCCATTCAAAGTATCGTTAATGAAATGCGCATCTAGAAAAATGCGTCCCTGCTGATCGCGAAAAATCCAATTACCATTACGGATTCCATTTTCATTCGATTCACCAATTTCATAAGGGTTCCAATTCAAATCGTATTGAACCCACGAATAATGAAGGCTTTTTATAGTCGAATCGCGTTGGGCAAAAGATAAAAAAGGTAGAAATAGAAATAGTATGAATTTCACTTTGTTAAAATTTGATTGTCAATCAAAAATACAGTTTTTCTGCCATAAAAAAATCCTCAACCAGTGGCTGAGGATTCCTTTTCTAGTTGATTGACTATTCAGCAATCACAACTGAATAACTCGTTGCTTGTGCACCTGATTTTACATGCACAAAATAAGTTCCATTGTATAAAGTTGCTACATCAAAATAAGCAATTGTACTTCCTTTTTGAATCGTTTGTGTTTGAATCAATTTTCCATTGGCATCTGTCAAATCAATCACGATTTCATTTGAGTTTAATCCTGTTGTTTGAACCATAATAATATCCGCAGAAGGATTCGGGAAAACTTTGAAGTCGATTTTTTTCGTTTCGTCAATTCCTGCAGTTGATGTATAAGTTGTGACCGCTTCAGAAATACTTGTAACTGTTCCAGCTGTTTTTACTCCATAATACGTTGGACCAACTGCGTATGGATAAGCCGAATTGTGGTTCGCGTCAACTGTTGCGAAATAGCAATAGATTCCAGCTGGATATTCTGGTGTCACACAAAAACGACCATTGTGCTCATCTAAATAATCTGCTTGACCTGGATGAGATACAAATTCGTAATCTTCACGGAAATACCCCAACGGATAAGTTGTGCTAACCGCTGGACCATCGGCTACATCTGTTCCATCTGCCCAAACAGTTCGTGTTGTAATATTTCTCAATTGATAACCTGATTTGATGCGCACAATTCCACCGGTTCCGTCAGCGTTTGCATAACCATACGCTCCATAAATCGGAAAACCATCGTATGCATAACCAATTAATGGCGAATGTTCAGCTGGATTGATAGCATATAATCCATCAGCAGCATATAAATCACAAATGGTAGAAATGACATTTAAATCTAAATTATACGCACTTGGATTTTGGTGATGGTGGTAATTTCCCATCGCTGGATGTCCTTTCGAGCAATCAAAACCAGGTTTTTCTGCAGGAACGGCATCACGATTCCAAGGCATTGAAGCTGTTGGTCCTCCTGGACAAGGTGGATTTCCTGGCCCACCACAAAGTGCACTTGTCGCATTGTTCCAAGCCACTCCATCACGGTAATCAAAAAGAGCTACACCATTGATGAAAATTCCAATGTTTCCTCCTGATGTTGCAGTTGGCGTTCCTGTGTTTTGGACTGGATTTAAAGGAATTTTAAAAATCGCATTTTGATCTGTTGCCAACGATGGATTTCCGTCGAGAAACGGTCCGGTTGTGTATGCTGGAATTCCATTTGTAGAAACGTAAACCCAATTGCTTGAATATTGTACAGTTTGAACATTTGCTTCTACAGCATCCTGAATGGCAGTTGAATTTCCAGAAACATAATGACTCCCCATTAATCCGGTTGTATTCTGTAACCAAGATGTAATTGCTGGATTTGTTTGAGCAAAAGAAAAGGGCGTAATTCCCAAGCTCAGAGCTATAAATAGTTTTCTCATAGTTTATCGATTTACTTCTTAGTTGTTATTTAAATTAAAAACTTGCGGTCCAATACATTATTTTGGAAAAGAATAACGTGGATTGTATAAAAACGCTTTATCTGTAAGGGTTAATAGAAATGATAAAAGATCTTTTTTCTCAGTGTCATTGAAGTGAAAAGGTTTCAATGGTTTTGACAAATAGCTAACGGAAGGATCAATTCCATCGCTGTAGTAATTGATGACATCTTTCAATTTTTTGTAGCGACCATCGTGCATATACGGAAAGGTAAATTCAACATTGCGCAAGGTTGGAATTTTAAACAGCATAGAATCTGTTGGATTGTGAGTAATTGCATATCGGCCAACATCCTTCAGTAAACTATCCATTTTTAATCCATTGCTGGCAAATGTCGTACTCGTGAACAAGGGTTCCTTGTGACAAACAGCACAATTGTTGCGGAAGATTTTAAGGCCATTCTTTTCTTGCTCACTGAATTGAACGCCTTTTTCCTTGCGCATCACTTTGTCGTATTTGGAATCAGAAGAGACCAATGAAACCGTAAATAATGTTAAAGCCTTCATTAAGTTCGAAGTGGTTATTTGATCGGTACCAAAAGCAGCTTTAAACAAGGATGGATAAGTTGAAGAAGCGTTCAGTTTTTTAAGTACATGTTCTAACTTTTCATCCATTTCTGCCGGATGTTGAATCGGATTGATTCCTTGTACTTCCAAATGATTCACGCCACCATCCCAATGAAAAGTCGAATTCCATGCAAGATTGATTAAAACAGGTGAGTTTCGTGTTCCTTTTCTTCCTTCAATTCCATGACTAACATTGTGGTCGACATGCGTGAATCCAGTGTACTGTAAATGACATGAGGCACATGAAATTGTGCTGTCACGAGATAAAATTGGGTCATAGAATAATTTTCCCCCCAATTGAAATCCTTCTTCTGTCAAGGGATTATTTTGAAACGAATAAATTGGTTTTGGCCATTTTTTAGGAACGTTAAATTCAATAATTGTCGGTTCGGACTTGAATTGGAAGGAAATCAACCCAAGCGCACAAATACAAAAAGTGAAGAAAAGAATTCTGTATTTCATCCACTAAATTTTAAAACAGTTGGACAACAATTTTGACAATTCAACCGCTTTTGCACCGGGAATCATGACGTTGCTGCACGAATTAACATCAATTTCTGAAATAAAGTGTTGCAGATCAAGCTGAATTACAATGTTTTCAGCTTGTTCCTTTTCTACTGAAATTGTTTGAATGGTTGGATAGGGAGAAAGATAGCCTCCCAAATGGTATTCGAATGGAATTTTTGCAGCATTTTTTACTGTGTACGTTCCTTCCAATTTAAAATTGATATAACCACTGTTCCAAGTCCAATACATTCCGTTGATTGGATCTAAATCCCCATCTAATATTCCAGCAACATTGGTCGAACTGTCAATTCCGAGATTAAATTGAATACCATCAAAATCCCTTGATGGAAATGAAAGGTCTAAACTTGTTGGATGCTCCAAATCAAGTAAAAAAGCACTTTTCTGTTGACTTAACAGTTTCCCTTTTGAAAAAAAAGAGAAGTTTGACACATAAAAACGACATGTTGAAATTACCAACTGAACTGAATCATTGAGTGCGTAAACTTTATTTAACTCGATTGTTTCGTTTGAAATTCGCGGTTGAAACGTGATTTTTAGGGATGTAGTTTGCCCGAATCCTAAAAATAGGACCATTAAAAATGAGACAATAAGACTACTTTTTCTAATCATTTACGTGGAGGTGGAGGAGGACCACCTGGACCTGGTCTACTAAATACATTGTGAATGATTTCATCCAAAATTTTCTGTTGAGCTGGTGAACACAAGATGTTGATTGCTTTAAAATGATCGAATGTCATTTGTTCTGTTTCTCGTTGGTTTTCGACAATTTGATCAATCAGCTGTGCAACGTCGCTATTGTCTTTTTCATTGTTGTTGAAGAAACGGTACAAACGTTCATGTAAGTCGCGTCCACGATCAACCAGCGAATCTTTACGCTTAAAATGTTCGTCTTGTAATTCAAGAATTTTTGTACGATTTTCTCCTTCAATGCCTAAACGTTCAACCAAATCCATTCTGCCTGGGTGAGGAGGTGGCCCCATTGGACGTTGAAATGTCATCCACAAAAACACGAGTGTAGTAACATTAATGACAACCAAAGTTGCGATTACAATTTTATAAAAACGTGTTGATTTCATAAGTCTTGTTCTAAATATGAAAAATAATCTGAGTAGATCGTGGTTTCTTGTTGTTTCTTAGTTTTTTTAACGGTTCTTACAGCCACCACATTTACAGTGATTAACAATGCAATACTTGCAGCGACTAACCAAACAGCGCTCAATGGAATTGTTTTTTCAAAAACAGTTATTTCAGACGGAATGTTTTTTAAACGACTTTTCAATTGTTCAGATAAAGCTACCGGACGTAACCCTTCGGTACTTTCCAGTGTAGCATTCATCCAATTGTCTTTTTTTGTTTCCATATTCTTTAAGATGCGTTCTTTATTTTTTTCTTGCGCTTAACGTTCATTTTCATCGTAATAGCGTGCTAATTTTTGTTTTAAATTTTGGCGAGCCCTGAAAATTAGGGACTCTACTGACGAAAGGGATGTTTCTAATATCACAGCAATTTCTTCGTAGGGAATGCCTTCAAGTTTGTGCATACTGAAAGCCAATTTTTGATTTTCAGGTAATTGTTCAATGGCTGCGAAAAGCACATTTGCTCGTTCTTTGTTTTCTAATAGTACGCCAGGATGATCAAAATGTGGTTTCAATAAATTTTCAGCATGGTCATTTTGTTCGATTGAAATGGTAAATCCAAAGCGTTTTTTGCGGGATTTTTTACGAAAATGTTCTTTGCATTTGTTCACTGCAATGCGATAAATCCATGTGGATAATTTTGAGTCTCCTTTGAATTGTTGAATCGAAGTGAAAACAGTGGTGAAAATTTCCTGTGTTACATCTTCTGCATCTTCTTGATTTTGCAACAGATTAAACGAAAGATTATACACTTTTGAAGAAAACGTGTCAATGAGTTGATTGAAAGCCAATTGACTTCCTTGTTTCAGCGCATTAATTTCTTCTTGACTTTCCAAATTTCGAACTTTGTTCGTTAGATGTTATGAAGATAATAAACTTGCGCTAGGATGTGAAATTCTTATTTCTTGGAACGTTTCTTTTTCCTTTTCTGCTGAACGCTTTTGAAATAGTATTGATTATTTGATAACCCAATTTCAGCAGGGAGTTCAGTCCATTCAGTAGAGACATTAAATTGTCCTTTGTCTGTTACAAGTGGCATTTCGAAGTTAGGAATGCATTTTTCCCAACGGTACAAAACACGGCTACCTTTTTCTTTAATGGCCAGCGTTGGTGGATTTGTTTGGCGCAGGTACTGGTCAAAAATCAAGGATAAATCCAGTTTTAATTTTTGACTCATGAAATTCTCAATTTGTTGCGTTGTAACAATTTGGTGATAGAATGTTTGATTCATTTCACGTAACATTTCTCGGAATAGCGTATCGTTGTTAACCAAAGTTCGAATTGTATGAATGAGATTAGCTCCTTTGTAATACATATCGCCGCTGCCTTCTTCATTTACTCCATAAGGACCAATGATTGGTTTGTCGTTTACAATACTTCTGCGCTCACCTCGGCAATACGTTGCGCCAGCTTTTGCACCTTTGTGATATTCTACAAATAAAGTTTCACTGTAGGTTGTAAATCCTTCGTGAACCCACATGTCTGCGATATCGGCGGTTGTAATATTATTTCCAAACCATTCGTGTCCTGTTTCATGCACAATGATGTAATCCCACCACAATCCTTGTCCTGTCCCACTTAAATCACTTCCTAAATAGCCTTTCTTGTAGTTGTTTCCATAAGCAACGGCACTTTGGTGTTCCATTCCCAGATAAGGAGATTCAACTAATTTATAACCATCTTCATAAAATGGATAAGGTCCAAACCAATATTCAAAGGCTTTAAGAGTCAAATGAACATCTTTGAATTGCTCACGTGCTTTTTCTTCATTGGAACGCAGCACCCAATATTCAACATCTAGTACACCTTTTTCTCCTTGAAAAGGATCTTTCCAAGAAACGTAATCGCCAATGTAAGGAATGATGCAATAATTATTGATTGGATTGACAACCTTCCACGAATACGTTGTGGTATTTCCTTCGTTTTTTTCTGTTGATGTTAAGCGCCCATTGCTAACGCAAACCAAATCTGAAGGACAGGTAAAATGTGTTTCAACTCCTTGTTCTGGTTCATCCGATTGTGTGTCTTTGCAAGGGAACCAAACACTTGCACCCAATCCTTGACACGCAATGCTCACCCAATCTTTTTTGTTTTCGTCTTTTTTCCAAATGATTCCGCCATCCCAAGGTGCATTTTTGGCAACACGAGGAGAACCGTGGAAAAAGGCAATGATGCGGTACTGTAAAGCTTCTTTGAAAATACAATCATTCAAGGGAATCAAGTACGTGTTTTGTTTTCGAAATTCGCTTGGAATAAGTTGCTTAACAACCATTTCTTTTTCAATCACCACAAGACTATCCAATAGCATTGGTTCTTGTAAATCAAGTTGAAAAATTGGATTTGAAATTTCTTTTGAAGCGCGAAAAGTGATGATGTTCTTACCGCTAATCTGTTTGTTGGCAATATCAAAATTGACAGATAAATCGTAATGTTCGAGGTTCCACCAGTAGCGACCTTCTCCATTTCCACCGCGTAATTCTTCACTAGAAAGTTGGCCGAAACATTGAACAATAAAGAAGCTAAAAAAGAAAAGTTGAAGTAATTTCATTCACGCGATTAGATTTCACGCTGCATCAAGAAATCGGCTAAAGCAATTAAACTTTGTTTGTTTTTATCAGCAACATTAATTTGTTTCAAGGAGTTCATAGCGAAGTCGTAATGTTTCTGCATTTCAATTTCACATGCAACCCGAGCACCAATATCGGAAAATAAATCTCTTGTTTGAGCAACTTTGAGAATTAAATCTTGTTCAGTTTCCAATCGATTTAATTGTTCCGTTTGAACAGCATTTGCTAATTCTCGTGCTTTAAGATTCAACAAGGTTTTTTTGTTGGCAATGACATCTCCACCAACTTGTTTTCCAAATTTTTCCGGATCGGCATATAAATCAAGGATATCGTCTTGTATCTGGAAAGCAATTCCAAGGTGTTGACCAAAATCGTACAAATGCTGACGGTCGTCCAAAGAAGCTTCTGCAACGATAGCTCCAAGTTCAAGGGCGCATCCAAGCAAAACAGACGTTTTCAAGCGAATCATTTCAATGTATTCATTGATTGTAACATCTGAACGCAATTCAAAATCCATGTCCATTTGTTGACCTTCACACACTTCTTGCGCAGTTCGATTGAATACATTCAATAAATCAGCAAGGTGTTTTGGTTCTTGTTTTGCCAACAACTGAAATGCTTTAACAAAGAGTACATCACCAGAAAGGATTGCAATATTTTGATTCCATTTTGTATGGACCGTTTCTTTCGCTCTTCTCAAAGGTGCTTCATCCATGATATCGTCATGAATCAAGGTGAAATTGTGAAATACTTCAACGGAAAGAGCTGCATGAATTACCGCTTCTTTTTTCAATCCAAACAATTCTGCACCTAAAAAAGTTAGAATTGGTCGCATACGTTTTCCTCCCAACTGCATGAAATAACGCAAAGGATCATACAAATTGGATGGTGTTTTAGGGAAATCTAATCGAGTGATTTCATCTTCAAGAAGGGTGGTGTAAACAGCTAACTCTTGCATTAGTTTTTGATCAAATTCATTAAATACGTTCCGTACCCACTTTTAACAAGTGGTTCGGCAATTTGTTTCAATTGATCATTCGAAATAAAACCATTGCGATAAGCAACTTCTTCGATACAGCCAATTTTCAAGCCTTGACGCTCTTCAATAACCTGAACAAATTGTCCAGCTTGCATCAACGAAGTAAATGTTCCTGTGTCCAACCAAGCCGTTCCACGATCTAATACCGCAACTTTCAATTTTCCTCTTCGAAGATATTCAGCATTTACATCCGTAATTTCATATTCACCGCGTGCTGAAGGTTGTAAGTTTTTTGCTATTTCCACGACAGAATTATCGTAAAAATAGAGTCCAGGAACGGCATAATTTGATTTCGGCAGTTTTGGTTTTTCTTCAATGGATACCACATTCATGTCAGCATCAAATTCAACAACACCGTATCGTTCAGGATCACTTACGTGATACGCATAAACAACCCCACCGTCAGGATTATTATTTTCTTTGAGCAAGTTATCCATCCCAACTCCATAGAATATGTTATCTCCTAACACAAGTGCAACTTTATCATTACCAATGAATTCCTCACCAATAACGAATGCTTGAGCAAGACCGTTTGGAATTTCTTGAACGGCATATGAAAAGGAACAGCCCAATGATTTTCCATCGCCTAATAATCTCTCAAAGTGCGGTAAATCGTGAGGAGTTGATATTATTAGAATCTCCTTAATTCCAGCGCTCATTAAGATAGACAACGGATAATAAATCATCGGCTTATCATAAATTGGCATTAACTGTTTGGATACAGCCAATGTCAGAGGATGTAATCGAGTTCCAGATCCTCCTGCTAAAATAATTCCCTTCATAGTGGTAGTGTATGAATCAAAATGAATACTATTCCTTTTCTGGAGATTCTTCATTTATGGTAGGATCTACATTTTCATCAGAAATGCTTGTGCCATCATCAGAAATTAATTGTAAATCCGACCAATCCAATTCAGATTCCTCAGCGTATGCATCGAAATAGGGTTCCTCGAATGATTTGGTTGTTAATCTTCTTTCCAATGACAATAATAAACATGGAAGTAAGATTAAGTTGGTAAATAATGCTACGAAATAAGTAATTGCCGATAAATAGCCCAATGCTTGTGTTCCTCCAAAATCAGAGAAAATAAATACAATGAAACCAAAGAACAAAATTACCGATGTATATATAATACTTAAACCAGTTTCACGAATCGACATCGCAACACAATCTTTTAAATCCCATTTTTTCTGTTTCAATTCTTGACGGTATTTGGCCAAGAAGTGGATGGTATTATCGACTGTAATTCCTAATGCGATTGAGAAAATTAAAAGGGTAGATGGTTTTAATGGAATATTAAACCATCCCATGATTCCAGCTGTAATAATCATTGGAATGATATTGGGAATCATAGATACAACAACCATTCTGAATGAGTAGAACAAGAAACTCATCAAAATTGCAATTGAAATAATAGCAAAAACGATACTTGACAATAAATTGTTTACCAAATATTGTGTTCCTTCGGATGCAACAACGGATGTACCTGTTAATGTCACATCATAATATTCATTATCAATTGCTTCACGGAGTGTTTTAATAAAGGTTGGTTTTGTATAGTAGGTTTTTATTAGCTCCGTGTCTGTATCAAATTTGTATTGAAGATCTGAATTTCCTTTTGAAATTAATGCTGTGACACCATTGTAGATGTTCGAGTAATTTTCAAACAAGGAGTCGATATATACTTTTTTCCCGGCTTCAACTTTTTTGAATAGGCGTTCAATGTCCTTTCTGTCAGGATTCATTATACTATCAATGTTTGCTTTAACTTTGGCAACTTGATCAGAAACTTGGTAAGAACCAATATCTTTCATTTGAGTTCGAACACGTAAAATGAAATGGGTAGTATCCACCAATTCTTTAATCGAAAAAGCAGAATTGTTATTGGTTGCGGAAAAATTGTCTACATATCGTGCCAACCTACCTTTGTCTCTATTTGAAATAATTGTATAGCGTTCTGGATTATTATCATAATAGGCCATGTTCACCACTTTCACAAAGTCGACAATTGAAATCGACTTAGCAAACAAGGTGTCTTGGGCCATCATGTTTTGAACCTCTTCAACCTTACTTAGAGTATTTTTTCCAAACAATCTTCCTTTTTCCTTATAGTCAATCATTACTTCAAAAGGAACAGCTCCACCAAAGTTCTTTTCCATGAAATGGATATCTTTGAGAATTGGATCTGAAGCGGGTAAATCACCAGTTATGTTTCCAGTAACTTTCATTTTGAACATTCCAAGAGCAGCAATAGTTGTTAAAGCAATTGTGATAAAATACACCCAACCACGTCTGTGAGCCGTAATGTAAACTAGTTTTTCTAAGAAACCAGTCGCCAATTTGCGATCTAAATGTTTAAGGTGTCGTTCAGGTGGGTTTTTCAAGAATGATGCAAAAATTGGAACTAAGGCCAACGAAACGACATAACACAACATGATGTTAATCGATGAAATCACACCAAATTCAAAGAATTTTTCAGAATTTGTGAAAAGGAAAGTAATGAAACCAAGCGCAGTTGTAACGTTTGTCAAGAACATGGCGATTCCTGTTTTACTAACCACACGGTGCAAGGCTTTCATTTTATTTCCATGATGCCTGTATTCTTGATGGTACTTATTATAGAGGTAAATACAATTCGGAATTCCGATTACAATCATGAGTGGTGGAATTAACGCCATCATAATTGACACTGTGTAACCCATTGTCCCAATCGTTCCGAGAGCCCATACTACTGAAACAGCAACAACGGTCATACAGATCAATACCGCGCGGAATGAACGGAAGAAATAATACATCAAAAGCGAACTAACCAACATGGATAGTGCGATGAAAACATACATTTCTTTTTGAATACGTTTAGCGAGAACAACGCGTAAATATGGAAGACCAGCCCAACGCATGGTTCCAAATTGTTTGGAATAGGTTCCTGCTAGATTTTGAATGTCAAATACAACTTTAGACTTCTTGTTATCAGATAGATATTTTTCATCCAAACCAATCATCATCAACGAAACATGGGTAGAGTCGTTGTATAACATATTGTTATAAAGAGGATTGTTTTTAATTTCTCTACGGATAGAATCAATTGATTTTTCGTTGTAATTGATATCTGAGAAAATGCGTTGAATGTCAAATTTTTTACCAGCCTTATTGTTATGTAAAGTGAAGAGTGTTGCTTCAGAAATGATTGATTCTACACCGTCAAATTGAAGAATAGAATCCCCTAATTCCTTCCATTTCAAGAAATTTTCTTTGGTATACAATGAATCTGTTTGAATAGCAAGAACCAACGTTCCTCCATCTTCACCGAAACGTTCTTTAAATAACTTATAGTTGCGTGTAGTTGGTGAATCCTTCGGAAGAATAATCCCGTATTTGTTCTCCATTCGTAGACTTGTAACAGCATAATAGCCATAATACACCGTTAGGAGTGTAATAACACCTAAAATGAAAAAACGGTTTTTTAGGATAAAATTGGCGACTCTATTCCACATTATTTTTCTGAATTTATTCCAAACAAGGCAACAAAAGTAATGAAATTAAAAGAGATGGCAAATTTTCTAAGGTTTCAAGTCTTCTTTTAACCATTCAAAAAACTCGCGTTGCCAAACTAAACTGTTTTGAGGACTTTGAACCCAATGACTCTCAGTTGGGAAATACAAGTATTTACTTTTCAATCCTTTTAATTGTGCTGCTTGAAAGGCTTGCATTCCTTCACTTTCTGGAACACGGAAATCCATACCGCCGTGAATAACTAAAATAGGTGTATTCCAATTGTTTACATAGTTATGCGGACTGTTCTTTTTGTAGTTATCTTTGTTTGCATCCAACCAATACGGACCACCGTGATCCCAATTAGCAAAGAACAATTCTTCCGTTGTTCCGTACCAACTTTCAAGGTTAAACAATCCGCAATGAGCAATGAAGGTTTTAAAGCGATTTTCATGAATTCCTGCCAACATATAAACGGAATATCCTCCGTAGGATGCACCAACTGCTCCTAATCGCGTTTCATCAACATACGGTTCTTGGGATGCATTGTCAATTGCAACTAAATAATCTTTCATTGCTTGTCCTCCCCAATCTTGTGAAATGGCATCGTTCCATTCTTGTCCAAAACCTGGTAAACCACGACGATTTGGTGCAACAACAATGTAACCATTTGACGCCATCAAAGCCAGGTTCCAACGATAGGAGAAAAATTGACTCACAGGACTTTGTGGTCCACCCTGACAATACAACAAAGCAGGATATTTTTTTGTCGCATCGAAATTAGGTGGATAAACCATCCAAACTAACATTTTCTTGCCATCTGTTGTTTCAACCCAACGTTCCTCAACTTTTGGCATTGTCAATTTTGAAAGGATCTCTTTATTGGCTTCTGTTAATTGAACCACTTTCCCTTTTTTCACATTGATTTCATATAAATCCGTTGGCGCAACCATCGATTGACGTCCAGCATAAATGAAATCACCAAAAATTGAAATGCTCAAATAGTCATTTTGCCCTTCTGTGAGTTGTTTGTATGCTCCCGTTGCAACATCTAAATCAAATAATTGAACTGTTCCCTTAATGGCGGCCAAGAAGTAAATTCGTTTTCCGGATGGATGCCAAGCGAAATCTGTAACAGATAAATCAATTGCTTTTGTCAAGTTTTTATCATTCCCAGAATTGTCGCGAACAATGATGTCGTTTTTGTCTGCTTCAAAACCATTGCGCGACATGCTCAACCAAGCCAATTGATTCATAGAAGAGAATGCTGGATTGTTATCGTAGCCCTTGTATCCTTCTGTTAATTTGCGTGTTTCTTTTGTTTCAATTGTATATTCGTACAATTCACTGTTCGTACTTTGAGCAAATTCTTTTCCTTGTAATTTTTTGGAAGTATAAATAATTTTTTTCGAGTCGTTTGAGTAACAAAATTGCTCTGTTCCGCCGTGAGGTGGTAGAATTCCATCGTAAATTTCGCCAAATAAAACATCGGTTCCTGTTGCTGAAATTTCTTTTGATGCGGAAATCGAATGGACAAATAAATGTCTGCGGTTGTAATCATCGTAATGATCCCAATGACGGTACATCAAATCATCTTCAATGCGAGCATTTGCTTTCGGAAGATCTGGATATTTGTCATTCACTGTTTGACGCATTTTAACAGCTTCAATGGCAATCAAAGAGCTTTCATTCGGAGCAATTTTGAATCCTTCAAGTTCAATGTCGTTAAACGATGAACGCTGAGTTTTCATACTTCCGTCAGCTTGCATCGAATAGATTTGCATGCCATCTTTTTCCGATGACATGAACCAAATGATATTGTTGATTCCCCATTGAGCTTCGAATTCTGAAAAAGGAGTTTCAGTGATTTGTTTGCTTTTGTTTGTGCGCAGATCAATCACAAAAAGATCAGTGTTTCCTTTGTTTGCGGCCATGTCAAACGTGCGTTGACTGTACAATAAATAATGTCCATCAGGAGAAACTGTTCCACCAGAAACGCGCTTCAGTTGCCATAATAGTTCAGGAGTCAACGTAGTTTGCGCAAAAGAAACTGCGCTGAAACAAAGACAAAGACTTGCGAATAAAACCTTCATTTTTCCAATTTTTAGGGAAGTGAAGGTAGTAAATAATCCGAATCAATGTGAATCTTGAATCGTTTTCTTTTTGCGGTATTTCTGTAGAAAGGAAATTGCTGTTAGAAAGAGTAGCGTTGAGCTTATGAGAGCAGTGGTATAAATTAGATTTTGCTCAATCGCCACATCACGCATCGACATAAAAACGAAGGCATTTACAGCCAAGAGCAGCGTAATCATAAATCGTTGAAACCACCTTATTCCTTTCATTTAGAACATTTTGATTGGATTAAATATAAATGAAAAAAATTAAAATCCAAAAAAAGATATGGTTCAAACGACAAGATTTCAATAAAATATTTCTAAAAGTAGGGGTTTGCTTGAAGCAGCAATGTATTTATCTAATTCTAGGAAATAATTCTCAGAAACCATTGGACATCCTAAACTGTTACAAATTTCATAGGGTTGTTCAACATCTGGAACACATGAATATCGATGTAAAACCACCAATCGTTCAAAGGCTTTGTTATTGGTTGCATCCAAACCATGTAATTTGTAGGATTTTCCAAAATTTCCGATGTACGAAGCACCAATTTTATATTTACCAATTGAAGTACAATACGAATTTGGGACATTGCTAAATACCAAACTGTCGCGGTATTCGGTGTTAGACCCACTTCCGTGTGCAACAAGTCCAGAACTCACGACTTTCATGGAATCTAAATCATATACATACAAGCGTTTCTTGCCAGAATTCATGTGCATATCGATAAGAATGGCGTAGCGTTGATTGAAAATAGAATGTGCTTTGAGGTAGCTTTTCGCTGCTTCAGCTTTTGATTGAATACGGACTTCTTGAAGGGAATCTTTATTTACCTCAACTGGCGCAATTTCAGTTACATCGTTTGAATTCGTAGAGAGCGAATTTTGACCACAAGTGCTAACAACGCTAACTAGTAAAAAAAGAAGAGCAAGATATTTCATAAACTGAGTTTGATAAACAGTTTTTGAAAATACAGCTTAAAAGGGAAGAAGTTTAAATGGAGATGGAAAAAAATGTTAATTCACATTAAAATCTTTTTTCCATGAGAATGGCAGCCATTTCTTCTTGCAATTTTTTTGCTTCTTCAGCAGCGCGATCAGCGAAGTCTAATCCATTCGAAGCATAAATAATTCCGCGAGAAGAGTTGACCAATAAACCACAATCGTCGTTCCAACCAAAGTTTGAAACATCTTGTAAAGAACCACCTTGTGCACCAACACCTGGTACTAAAAAGAAATGATCTGGAACCAATTTACGCACTTCGCCAATTCCTTCAGCTCGCGTAGCACCAACAACATACATTAAGTTCTCTTTTGTACCCCATTCAGCTGATTTACGTAAAACATGCTTGAACAATTCTTCGCCTTGTTCGTCTTTGATCATTTGAAAATCCAAAGCGCCTTTGTTTGATGTTAAAGCCAATAAAATCACCCACTTGTTTTCGAATTCGAGGAATGGTGTCACACTGTCTTCACCCATGTAAGGTGCAACTGTGACAGAATCACATTTCAAATAATCGAAAAAAGTTTTGGCGTAATAGCTTGATGTGTTGCCAATATCACCGCGTTTTGCATCAGCAATCGTGAAGATGTTTTTTGGAATGTAATCAATTGTCTTTTGCAACGATTCCCATCCTTTTGGTCCATAACATTCGTAAAACGCGATGTTTGGTTTGTAAGCTACACAAAAATCTTTTGTAGCGTCGATAATTGCTTTGTTGAATTCAAAAATTGGATCTTCAGTTTCCAATAAATGCGCTGGAATTTTTGATAAATCGGTATCTAAACCAACACATAAAAATGATTTTTTCGAACGTATTTGGGCAACTAATTCTTGACGTGTCATGCTACGAAATTTGTGAGGGCAAAATTACTAAACTAATTTTAAGGAATCACAATCTGTCCAACATCTTTCGTGCGTACAGAAAAATAGCCTAAACATCCTCCTGAAAAATTAGATGTTGGATTCGCAGGTGTTGCTCCTTGTTCGTTTTGCTGTAGTGTGTAGAAATAATCATACACCGTTTCTTCAATTCCAAACATCACCACGTCAATTGTATCACCTGAATCAATTCCATCGGCAAAAATTGGTTCCATCATCATATTTCCATCATTGTATTGATCTGATTGAATGAAATTGCCTTTTACTCGAATACCATTGTCGAATAGGTTGAATTGAAAAAAATTCTTAACGCCTCCAATATCTTGACGTATTGGAACTACAGCATGAACTGTATCTGGACCAAAAGCAAAAGCAAATGTTTGGACAGAACTCAACGGAATGTTTTGCATCATTTTTCCAGAAGCAACAAAGACTTTTCCATCAACACTTACGCTTAAAGTGTATGTTCTTCCTTCGCTAACGGCATAACCGACACATTCGTAAATTCCCGAAGAAACCAAATTTAATGAAGTGGAAGCTCCTAAATCGTCTGTAATTGTCACAACAGCATTATCAACAGTTGGAAATGCAATTCCTTGATCGATATCAAGTGATTTTGTGATGCTTACACGATGCGTTGTTTCACCCAATGTAACAAATCCTTCGATTACGTATTGCGGATCTTTTGAATTCAAATCAACATCAATGACTTTCGTGCATGATGTATTAATTCCGCCAATTAAAAACGCAATCAACGCTATTTTTAGAAGTAATTTGATCTTCATACTATTTGAATTTAAAGTTGTAAGTAATTGAAGGAACCCATCGGAACAATGAAGTTTGAACGGCTTCTGTAACAGCTGGATTGTCTGCATTTTGTCTAAACGTAATTGAGTAGGCGTTTTCGCGTCCATAGACATTGTACAAAGAGAAATTCCAGCTGCTTTCAAATTTCGCCGTATTTTTTCTGTACCACGTCACACCAATATCTAGTCGATGATAAGCTGGCATTCGATAGCCGTTTCGTTCGGTATATAAAAATTGCGTTTGCCCGTCAATTGTGTATTTTCCTGAAGGGAAAGTAACCGCATTTCCGGTGTAATAGATGAATAAAGCTGAAACAGATAATTTAGGCGTGATGTCGTAAATTCCAACAACCGACAAATCATGTGTGCGATCTTGTTTTGCGGCGTACCACTTATTGTTGTTGATACCATCAATTTTTCGTTCTGTGCGCGAAAGTGTATATCCAATCCAACCAGTAAATTTGCCCGTTTTCTTTTTCAAAATGAACTCCAAACCGTAAGCACGACCAATTCCGTATAACAATTCCCCTTCTATTAATTCATTTGCCTGAAGATTTGCTCCGTTTCGGTAATCAATTTGATTTTGCATTGATTTATAATAGGTTTCGATGTTCATTTCGTAGGCATTTTCCTTGAAATTCTTAAACCAACCCATCGAAACTTGATCACAAATTTCTGGAGCTGTGTTTAAACTTGATGGAATCCACAAATCCGTTGGAGAACTTGTTGTAGTGTTTGAAACCAGATGAATGTATTGTGCATTTCTGGCGTATGCTGCTTTGAACGAAGCTGTTTTTGAGTAAACATAACTTAATGAAATGCGCGGTTCTAAAATTGGATAAGTTTTTACGAACGAGTTGTTTTTGTAAATTGTTGTGTCGGTCACATCGCCATCTGAATCGTACGAATAGGTGTTTTGTCCATTTCCTAATAAGGAGAACGTACTCAAACGCAAACCATAACTCAAGGTTAATTTTTCATTGACATTGAAATCGTTTGTTACAAATACTGCGGTTTCTAATGATTTATTCGGAGTTAATGTAAGTGGGTTGATTCCAGATTCCGCATTTGCATCAATTTGTCCAGGAATTATCGTGTGATTAATTGCATTAATTCCGAAACGAAGTTTATTACGTGTATTGATGAAGTATTGAAATTCTTGTTTAATGTTGATGTCTTTGATAGAAGATTTAATATCGAATGAAACATCTGAACTACTGATTGAGATTTTGTAATCGTAGGAACTAAAAATCACTGAGGTATTCGAGAAAAGCTTTTCATTGATGATGTGATTCCAACGTGCTGTTCCAGTTGCATTTCCCCAATCTATTCCGAATGTTGTGCCAAGTCCTAGTTTATCTCTTCCAAAATAACCTGAAAGGAACACACGGTTTTTTTGATTAATTCTATAGTTAACTTTTGCATTTAAATCATAGAAGTAAAGCTTGTTGTCTTTGAATTTGTCTGAAGCACGCAAGAACATATCAACGTAGGTTCTTCTTCCAGAAATTAAGAAAGAGGATTTGTCTTTTACAATTGGTCCTTCAACATTTAAACGGGATGAAATAATTCCTAAACCACCACTTACATTGTAACGCTTGTTATTTCCTTCATTCATTTTTATATCTAGAACAGAACTTAATCGACCTCCAAAATTTGCTGGCTGATTTCCTTTGTAAAGAACCGCATCTTTAATCGCATCTGAATTGAAAGTTGAGAAAAATCCTAATAAATGCGCTGCATTGTAGACTGGAGCTTCGTCCAATAAAATTAGATTTTGGTCAGCTGCTCCACCACGAACATAAAATCCTGCATTTCCTTCACCGGCACTCTTTACACCGGGTAATAATTGCATAGATTTAATGATGTCTTTTTCACCAAGTAAAACAGGAATTTTAGCAACAGCTGTAGGATTCAAGCGCTCAACACCCATGATTGGATCGGTGATATTTTGATCTTCTTTTTTCGCAGTTACCTTCACTTCAGCTATTTGGTGAACTTTGTCTGATAAAGAACTAATCCGCTGATTGATAACAATATTTTGGTTTAATTCTACTGGGATTTCTTTTGGGTCATAACCAGCTGAAGAGTAAATTAAAGTATAATTTCCTTTAGGTAAGGTGATAGAATAAAACCCGTATTCATTTGAAAATGTTCCTTGACCAAGACCTTTAACGGTAACTTTTGCATTGATTATTTCTTCTCCTTTTGTAGAATCGGCAATGGTTCCACTTATGGTGTATTTCTCTTGCGAAAAAGCGCCAAAGCAAACAAAAAGAAGGATAAATAGGATGTAATTTTTCATCTAAGTTGTATTATGGCTGCAAATATCGTCAGCCGACTTAGATAAGTAACATTAAAAGTTGTTAAAAGGTTTAAATAGATGACAAAAAGGTTAAAAATGAATCATCTCATCGCCAAAATAAACACTTAAGGATTAATTATTCTCTTGACCTTTCAATTTTTCAGCATTCTCAGCAACTTTCAAGGCATCGATCATTTCACGCATGTCTCCATTCATAAATGCACTCAAATTGTAAATTGTTTTGTTGATGCGGTGATCAGTAATTCGACCTTGTGGATAATTATAGGTTCTAATTTTCGCTGATCTGTCACCCGTTGAAACCAAGGTTTTGCGATGAGCAGCACGTTCGTTATGAACGCGATCTAGTTCAGCTTGGTACAAACGAGAACGCAATACAGAAATCGCTTTTTCTAAATTTTTGTGCTGTGAACGTCCATCTTGACACTCAACAACAACTCCAGTTGGAATGTGTGTCAAACGAATGGCAGATTCCGTTTTGTTAATGTGCTGACCACCCGCTCCAGACGCACGGAAGGTGTCTTTGCGCACATCGTTCATGTCAAGCTCAAAATCCACTTCTTCAGCTTCAGGTAAAACGGCAACTGTGATTGCGGAAGTATGCACACGTCCTTGAGATTCAGTTTCTGGAACACGCTGAACGCGGTGAACACCTGATTCAAATTTCAACATCCCATACAATCCTGCTCCAACGATTTCCATTGAAATCTCTTTGTATCCTTTTACTGTTCCTTCTGATGAATTCAAAATTTCATATTGCCAACCCATTTCTTTGAAGAACATGGTATACATTCTGAAGCAATCTTCCACGAAAATACATGCTTCATCACCACCTGTTCCGGCACGAAGCTCCATGATGGCATTTTTATCATCTTCAGGATCTTTTGGAATCAACATCATTTTAATGTCTTCTTCCATTTGAGGGCGTTTTTGTTCCAATTCATCGATTTCCATCTTTGCCATTTCGCGCATTTCAGGATCGGTTTCGGTTTCTAAAAGCGCTTTAGCGCTTTTTAGATTTCCCAAAACATTGGCATATTCTTTATAGACAGTGTCTAATTCTTCAAGGTCTTTATATTCGCGATTTAATTTCACGTAGCGTTCCATATCCGAGATAATATCTGGATCCACGATTTGTTTTCCAACTTCAACAAAACGGTAATGGATAGCTTCTAACTTCGATAATAAATCACTCATAACATTATTTTTGTGGGGGCAAAGTTACTGATTTTTTGATTGAAGAGAGTTGAATATTTCAACGCAGAGTGACAGAGCACATTGAGGACGCTATTTCTTGTTGAGGACGCGAGAGAGAAATTGTCAAGACAATTTGATGGAGTAGACGTTTCTGTTGTATTAAGATTTTAAACGCGGAGTCACAGTGCACATTGAGGACACTATTTCATTTAAAAATTAGAAACTCCGCGCACTCTTTTTTCTCAGCTTCTCCGTGTTGAACATCAATGCATTGAATATTAAACTAAAAGTTATTTACTTTTCTTCGAATACCATCTTTTAACAAATGTGAATTGAAATTTATTAGCAATCCTAATTTTTTGTTTGACAATTTGAGGTATGAAACCAATTGTGCTTCGTGCACAGGAAGAATTGTCTCTACAGTTTTAAGTTCGAGAACAATTAGATCTTCAATTAGTAAATCAAGTTTGAATGATTTATCCAGTTTTCGACCTTTAAAATGAATTGGAATTTCCTTTTGACGTTCTGTTTTTATATTTCGTTGCAATAAAACAAATTCTAGACATTCTTCATAAACGGATTCTAATAGGCCAGGGCCAAGTTCTCGATGCACATCTATGCAACAGGCAATAATTTCACTTGCCAATTGATTGTAATCTTTTTGATTTTTCATGTAAAAGGTTTACTTGAAGATACAAAAAGACGACATATAAAAATCACTCAAATAAGAAAGTAGATTTGATATTAGAATAAATAAAGAAAAAACTCAGCGTACTCCTTTTTCTCTGCTTCTCTGCGTTGAATCCGTCTTTTTTAATATTCAAACGTACCGTAAACAGATTCAATTGTCAATTTCTTGCCATCATTTGCTTCAACGCGTCCAACAATTTGGGCATCGATGTTGAATGATTTCGAAATTTCGATAATAGATTGAGCGTGCTCAGGTGAAACATAGACTTCCATACGGTGTCCCATGTTGAATACTTTGTACATTTCCTTCCAATCTGTTCCTGATTCTTCTTGAATCAATTTGAAAAGTGGCGGAATTGGGAATAAGTTATCTTTAATAATGTGCACATTGCCAACAAAATGCAGCACTTTCGTTTGTGCACCACCCGAACAGTGAACCATTCCGTGAATGTCAGAACGGTGCTTATCTAATATCTGTTTGATAACTGGAGCATATGTTCTCGTTGGAGACAAGACTAATTTTCCAGCATCGATTGGTGAACCTTCAACTGTATCCGTTAGGTTTTTTGTTCCTGAATACACCAAATCACCTGGCACACTTGGGTCAAAACTTTCAGGAAAATCTGCTGCTAAGGTTTTATTGAAAACATCATGACGTGCTGAAGTAAGTCCGTTTGAACCCATTCCACCGTTGTATTCTGTTTCGTACGTTGCTTGACCAAATGATGCCAATCCAACAATCACATCTCCACCTTGAATCGTATGATTTGAAATTACTTCAGAACGTTTCATTCGACAAACAACAGTTGAATCAACAATGATTGTGCGAACTAAATCACCCACATCTGCTGTTTCTCCACCAGTTGAATGAATTCCAATTCCTTGATTTCTCAAAGTTTCCAATAATTCTTCCGTTCCGTTGATAATTGCCGAAATCACTTCACCGGGAACTAAATTCTTGTTACGACCAATGGTTGAAGAAAGTAAAATTTTATCAGTGGCACCAACACACAATAAATCATCAATGTTCATGATCAACGCGTCTTGTGCAATTCCTTTCCAAACAGAAATATCTCCTGTTTTTTTCCAATACATATAAGCCAACGACGACTTTGTTCCAGCGCCATCTGCATGCATCACAATGCAATAATCCTCGTCTCCCGATAAATAATCAGGAACGATTTTACAAAATGCTTGAGGAAATAATCCTTTGTCCACATTTTTGATTGCGTTGTGTACGTCTTCTTTTCCTGCTGAAACGCCACGAAGGTTATATCTAGTATCGGCCATTGAACTGAATTTGCATGCAAAGATAAAAACTATTTAGACTAAAAATTCATGATTCAGAATTCATGATTCCTAATTATAAATCACGAATTACAAATCATGAATGATAAATCCTCCTTAGTTGTCTCCTTTCGTATTCATCACCTTTCTGAATGTGTAAGATGACAGAATATGGCGACGCGCGAAACGCTCTAAGGTTGGAGTGCTGCGCATTTTGTTGTAAACACTTGGTTGAACGTTGAAGTATTCGTAAACATTTCCATTTTGGAATGTGATTTTCATCGCCATTCCTTTGTATTGGAAATCTTCAATCATTTGTGTGCTGATCACTTCAGCGTATTCTTCTTTCGACAATTCGTGCGTTTCAGGAGAAATACTTACCAGAAACGAATAAGCTTCGATAATTTCTTGACTTTTCATTTCAGCCTCTTCTTTTTTCGGATCACCATCTTGAAATTTATCTGGATGCCATTCTTTCACCAAATTGCGGTAAACTTTTTTTAAATCAGCTAGTTTGGCTTCTCTCGTTACGTTAAATAACTTTCTGTATTCAATGATTCTCTTCATAATTCTCTTCGATTCGGTGAATCCGTCGAACAGAAACACGCTTAATTTGCCGCAAAAGTACCTATTTAAAATGGTTTGAAAGGTGTAAAGGTGATTTTATGTGTATCTGAGAACAGTTGTTTTAACTATTTTTACCCCAACATTTAGATCATTTTTCTTGCAAAAAGAGCCATGATAGATTTTTTCATTTCAACATATATTGGAGCGTTTTTATGTATTTTAATTGGAGCATTGGCTTTGATTCATTCACTAAAAAAAGGAGATGTGGCACCAAGTTCACCTCTACAACCTTATATTTCAGGAATTGTTGCCGGAATAGGTTTTATCATAGTTGGTATTATAGTCATTGTAAACAAAATTTTGGGTAATTGGTAGCGATTATATTTTACAATTAACTTTAATTAATTCCAAGCTTCAATCGCTTGATTAACTCAGCTTTTCAGTATTTTTACACCAACATAAAATCAATTTTCTTGCAAAAAGAACTTCTCATTATCACGCCTCCGTTCACGCAATTGAATACGCCGTACCCAGCTTCGGCCTATTTGAAAGGCTTTCTCAATACGAAAGAAATTTCATGTGTTCAAGCGGATTTAGGGATAGAAGTGATTTTGGAACTTTTTTCAAAAAAAGGATTGACTGAGCTGTTTGAATCAATCGATTTAGAAAAACAAGATTTGTCAGAAAATACACATCGAATTGTTCAACTGAAAGCAACTTACATTCGACTCATTGATCCAATTATTCAATTCTTACAAGGAAAGAATCCGACCTTTGCCTTGGCCATTTGTCAGGCTGATTTTTTGCCGCAGGCGAGTCGTTTCGAACAATTGGATGACTTGGAATGGGCTTTTGGAGGAATGGGTACGCAAGATAAAGCGAAGCATTTGGCAACCTTGTTTTTGGAAGATTTATCCGATTTAATTATTGAAGCAGTCGATCCGCATTTTGGCTTTAGTCGTTACGCCGATAAATTGGGGATGTCAGCAAATTCGTTTGATGAATTGCATGTGAACTTACAAGCTGAAAATACCTACATCGATGCGATTAACTTGCGTATTTTAAAGGATCGAATTGAACTGGTGAATCCAAAAATGATTGCATTTTCAGTTCCGTTTCCGGGTAATTTATATGCTGCATTTCGATCTGCTCAATTTATAAAAAAGCAGTTTCCAGCCATAAAAACGGCGATGGGAGGTGGATTCCCAAATACAGAATTAAGACAATTGAGTGATCTACGCGTGTTTGATTATTTTGATTTTATCACCATAGATGATGGAGAAGCACCCATCGAAAATTTGATTGAACATATCAATGGAAAGCGCTTGTTGGATGAGTTGAAGCGCACCTTTGTTCGTCGAAATGGAACAGTGGAATACATCAATGGATCTAAAACTCCTGATTACAAACAATTGGAAGTCGGAACACCCGATTATTCGGATTTGTTATTGGATCAGTATATTTCGGTGATTGAAATTGCGAATCCGATGCACCGCATGTGGAGTGATGGTCGCTGGAACAAATTGACCATGGCGCATGGTTGTTATTGGGGAAAATGTACGTTTTGTGATATTTCCTTGGATTACATTAAAATCTATGAGCCTGTTGCTGCAAAAGTGTTAGTTGATCGAATGGAAGAATTGATTCGGCAAACAGGTCAAAACGGATTTCATTTTGTGGATGAAGCGGCGCCACCGGCATTGATGCGCGAAGTTGCTTTGGAAATCCTTCGAAGAAATTTGGTGGTGACATGGTGGACCAATATCCGTTTTGAGAAAAAGTTTACGCGCGATTTATGTTTGTTGCTAAAAGCGTCGGGGTGCATTGCCGTTTCTGGTGGACTCGAAGTGGCATCGGATCGTTTGTTGAAATTAATTGACAAAGGTGTAACGGTTGAACAAGTTGCGCAAGTAACCCATCATTTCACAGAAGCTGGAATTTTGGTGCATGCCTATTTGATGTATGGCTATCCAACGCAGACTGTGCAGGAAACGATTGATTCATTGGAAATGGTTCGACAATTATTTGAAGCGGGAGTTCTTCAATCTGGATTTTGGCATCAGTTTGCATTAACGGCACACAGTCCTGTTGGATTGAATCCAGATGCGTTTGAGATTGTTCGAGATACCGAAATTGGAACCTTTGCGAATAATGACGTTCAGTACACAGACAAAACTGGAATTGATCACGGGAAATTTAACTTTGGTTTAAAGAAATCCTTGTACAATTACATGCATGGAATTGGTTTTGAAATTCCGGTTCACGAATGGTTTGAGTTCAAAGTACCGCGAACAAAAATCCCAAATAACTTTATAGAATCAGCAATTGAGCATGAAGAATTTGCCTTTAATGCTTCGAATGCAAAAGTGATTTGGTTGGGCTCTTTGCCAGAAATTTCCTTTTTCACTAAAACGAAAAAAGGGAGAACGTATGAGCAAGCAACATTACTTTTTCATGGAAATTCAGAAAGTATCGAATTACAAGTGTCTCAAGAAGAAGGAAATTGGTTAATGGAAATCTTACCGCTTTTGGATCGATCACAAAAGAAAACACTAACGTTCAAGGAAGTTGAAACGCATTATTACACGATGAATTCCGAAGATTTTGAGCCGTTTTGGTATGGAAAAACATTGGCGCCTTTGAAGGAATTGGGATTGTTGATAGTTTGACTTTAGGACATTAAGACATTAAGACATTAAGATTTTAGGACGGCAAGACGAAGGACTTCAAGACAAAAGATTTTTAGAAGTTAGAATGAAAAATTATAGTGATTTCACGTTAACAAGTCCTTTAGCGACTTGCACTGAGTTTGTCGAAGTGAGCGTTCTTTGTTCCTTGTTCCTTGTTCGTCTCGATTCTCGGATCTCGATTCTCAATTCTAATAGCCATGTAAACTCAACGTCTCCCCATCCACCATCGTTACCCATTTACCCATTTTCTTTTGGATCACTCGGAAATGATTTGCTTCGTCTGGTGTAACAAGTGAAATTGCTTCTCCTGGATTTTCGGCACGACCAGTTCTACCAATTCTGTGAACGTAATCTTTTGGTGAGCGGGGTAATTCGTAATTGATGACAAAAGGAAGAAATTGAATATCGATTCCGCGTGCAATGATATCCGTTGCAACAAGGACGCGAACGTTTCCATTTTTGAAATTCGTTAGTGCACGAACACGCGCTTCTTGACTTTTCTTGCTGTGCATCGCCATCGCATCAACGCCATTTTTACGCAATTTTTCAGTTACTTGGTCAGCTTTAAAAGCGGATGAGGTAAATACCAAGACTTGTTTCATGTTTTGCGACTTGATGATGTAACGCAACAACGGTCCTTTTTTCTCTTCGGAAATAAAATAACCTGTTTGCGTAATCAATTCAATGTTTTCTTTTGCTTCACCAATTTTGATGATAACAGGATCATGCAAAACAACCGAAGTCATCCCAGACAAATCTTCACTTAGCGTAGCAGAGAAAAGCAAGTTTTGACGTTTTTTTGGAAGCAAGGCAAAAATTTCATTCATCTCATCCTTGAATCCGAGGTTGAGCATTTTATCGGCTTCATCCAATACCAACGTTTGTACTTCGGAAAGATTGATCGCATTTAGTCGCTCCAATTCTAATAAACGTCCTGGTGTTGCAATCAAAATCGAAACACCCATCAAGGCTTTCATTTGCGGGTTAATTGAAACACCTCCGTAAACTGCCATCGCTTTAATTGGCGTATCCAAAGCGCCACTGAACAATTGAAATACTTCACGCACCTGAATCGCTAATTCGCGCGTTGGAACCACCACCAATGTTTTGATGTGGCGATTTTTAAGAGGTTTACTTTCCTTTAAATTAGTTAGCAGAGGCAACACAAAACTTGCTGTTTTTCCGGAACCAGTTTGTGCAATTCCCAATACATCTTTATGTGCTAAAATTGCTGGAATTGCAGCTTCTTGGATAGGAGTTGGTTGCACATATTTTTGGATTTCTATAACGCGAATGAATTCTGGTGCTAAACCTAATTTTGAAAAGGGCATGAATTGTTTTTTAGACGACAAAGATAAGCTTTTGTTGAGAAGGCTAATTAATTCTTTGGAATAGATGAATTTAATCAAATCAATATTAACTAGATATGAAGGAAGATTAACATTTAAATTAAAACCTTAATATGTCTTTAATATTGCAGCTACATCCCGCAAGTACTTTTGAATCGTAAAAAAGAACAAATGAAAAAGAAGTACATCGCAGCATTCGGCTGTTTAGTGGGATTATTTAGTTGTGAAAAGGCAACTGTTGAACCAATTAATCCATCAGCAATTTCGTATAACAAAAACGTGCAACCAATCATTGAAGCGCATTGCATTGATTGCCATTTAATGGGAAGTGAATCAGTTGAATTGTATGATTACGATCATGTAGCAGCAACAGTAGTTTCGGGACAATTGGAAAGTTGTTTAAACGGAGATACAAATTTTGTTCAAATGCCGTTTGATCAAGTGTTGGATGATAGCTCAAAGAATATCATTTACTTGTGGATTAGTCAAGGATATCAGGATAATTAAGTTATTTATCTGATTTTTTCTTGTTGAAATTTGTAATCCAAGAAATCTGACATAAATTTAAGTAGCGCAAGTCCTGTTTTGAGTTGCGAACAAGTACTTGAAAAAGATAACCAAGTTCAACTTTTCCAACTTTTCCGAGTTCTAATCCAAAGCCCGCATACGACCAGTTTTCGCTGTAAGTTGCATTTTTTGCTCCTGTTAAACTGAGGTAAAATTCATTGTATGTGGTGAAATAAAACTCGCCTTTATCCAAAGTTTTGCCTTTTAACGGACGATTGTAACCAATTTGATAACGTATGCGCGTTGAAATTGGATATTTTTGAGTGATTTTATTTTGGATGAAGCGTTCCTCAAATCGAAAGCGATTGGTGATTCGACCATTTGTGAGGGGAATAGCATAGATTGCCTGCTGCCAAATTCGATGTTCGTTGGTAAAATTTCCGTTAAAAGGATTATTGCGTTGATACGTATAACTTGCTGCCAAATTAAATTTTGTGGAGGCAACATAAATAATACTTGGTTGGATATATAGTTGGAAATCTGTTGCTGGATATTCTACAGAATTAACTTTTTCACGAAAAGCATCGATTGTGGTTGACGCAAAAAAGTTGTAATTGAATTTTGAATTTATTCTTCCAGTTTGATTGATTGCTGGAAGTAAACCATAAAATGTTAAGTTTTGGGCAAATGTTGAACTTCCAATTAACAACAAAAGTAAGAGAGAGATTTTTTTCATCTTAAAATTGAGTTGGAATTGGTTCAATAGTCAATTTTGTTTCTTCTATCAATGCACCATTTTTATCAAAGTACATTTCGTAAAACCCACGATGACCGGATCTAGTGCCGCTTATTTCTAATTCGTAATATTGGCTATTCCCAGGATTTACAATTTGACATTCAATCAGTTTGAATGATGAGAATTGTTCATTTAACAAGGTGTTTATTCTATTTTTGAGGAGAGAATCTAGTTTGTCAAAGTCAATGTATATTTCAACTTCAACAAGTTCGTTATTGTCAAATAATAATGAGTAACGGTGATGGTTTTGTTGAAATTCCGCCTCGATAAGTTGCTTTCCATCTATTAATTCGTTGTAGAACTTTAGATGTTTGTAACCTGAATATTTTTTTTCAATAAATTCATTGATAGAATCAGATACCTCAGTTTTGTGAATTCTGCTTTCTTGACAATGGATTGTATTAATTCCATTTAATAAAAACGAAAAAATCAAACCGAATTTTACCATGTCAGAAAGATAGGCAATCAGTATTAACTTGGTTTAAATTTAGCAAAACATTAACATGCTAAAAAAGGTGATTTCTACATGAAACCACCTTATATTTATTAATTGTTACTTATGACAACGATCCGAATATTCACCAAAAGTTGATTGAAATTTCGAAAAACATTTTCCATCGGTAGACCTTTGAAGTAAAATTCTTCCCAAGAAAGATTTTGATTATTGTAATCTGAACGATGGATGTTTTCTGTATTGATTAAAGTACATTTTTTATCCGCAGAATTTTCTTGAACCAATTTTTGCAATTCTGCAAGGTCCTTTTTGATGGATGCTAATTCTGTTGACGCTTTACCGTTTTCAGCAAATAAGTACGATTGTACAGGGTCAAATTTGTTACTGAACAAACGAATCGCCTCGTTTTCTGCCATTTCTTTTCCGTCAGGAGTGATCGATTTTATTAAACCAACTTTTAAGGTTTCAATTTTCAAACACAATGC
This sequence comes from Bacteroidota bacterium, assembly GCA_039804825.1. Taxonomy (GTDB): domain Bacteria; phylum Bacteroidota; class Bacteroidia; order Flavobacteriales_D; family Crocinitomicaceae; genus M0103. Next base: position 263 of record JBDLVK010000028.1, on the reverse strand, counting down.
ATCTGCTTTTTTAGTCAACATTTTTTGATTTTCACTTAGAGAATCTGAATTTTTTTGCTCACTCAAATAAGAATAACTTGCTAGCAATTGGTCATCCGAATTGAAAACAGCCTCTTCAGTTACATGACTTGCTCTAAGATTAGTCAGAATAAACAATAATCCTCCAGCTGTAAGAATCAAAATAGAAGAAATGATGGTGTTCGTTTTTGTTTCTGGATTGCGAATTCCTCCGAAGAAAAAAATCGGTAGAAATAGAAAAAACA
>JBDLVK010000027.1:0-25406 GCA_039804825.1 Bacteroidota bacterium | reverse complement strand
CAGCACGTAAATCTTCGTCACGGAAACATTTTACAATTTGGTAGTAACGATCGAAACCTGAAACCATCAACAATTGCTTAAACGTTTGTGGTGATTGTGGCAAGGCGTAAAATTGTCCTTCATTCATACGACTTGGAACCACGAAATCTCTTGCTCCTTCAGGAGTTGATTTAATTAAAACAGGCGTTTCAACATCCAAGAAATCTTTCGAATTCAAGTAAATTCTCGTTTCTAAAGCTACCTGATTGCGCAAACGTAGTTTTTGTTGAACTGGGTTTCTTCTTAAATCCAAGTAACGGTATTGCATGCGCAACTCATCACCACCATCTGTTTCATCTTCAATCGTGAATGGAGGCAATTTCGCCGCATTTAACAATTTCAATTCACTTACAACGATTTCAATTTCACCCGTTGGAATGTTCTTGTTTTTACTTGAACGTTCGATGACTGTTCCAGTCGCTTGAATCACAAATTCACGACCCAATTTATTGGCTTGTGCTCCCAATTCAGCATTGTCTTCCATATTGAAAGCTAATTGAGTGATTCCATAACGGTCACGTAAATCGACGAAAGTCATTCCTCCTAAATCGCGTGAACGTTGTACCCATCCAGCTAACGTTACTGTTTTTCCAACATCTGAAATGCGTAATTCTCCGCACGTGTGTGATCTATACATATGTTAAGTTTATTCTTATTAATTAAAAGTCAATGCTCCATTTTCCATGTTCGATGCTCAAATTAAGCTTTACTCAAACCAATTTTTGCATCACCTTCCATTTCTAAATCCGTTGTTAATGCATCCGCTCCAAGCGTTTCAAATGAAATTTCGTTTGCCAATACCTCATTGCAAACGTATTCTTTGTTATCGCGAATTGCTTGTTGAACCAATTCATTGGTATCCACTTTCAACAGAATTCGATCGGTTACTTCTAAGCCTGAGTCTTTTCTCAAGTTTTGAACGCGATTAATCAATTCTCTGGCAATCCCTTCTGCTTTTAAGGTTTCAGAAATGGTAATATCCAATGCAACGGTCAATGTTCCTTCAGTAGCGACTAACCAACCTGGAATATCTTGTGCTGCAATTTCGAAGTCACTTAATTCCAATTCAATGTACTCACCTTCAACATCACCTTTCCAACCATTGTTTTTTTCAATTTCAGCAATTTGATCGTTAGTAAGTTGAGCGACCATTGAGGCAATTGCCTTCATTTGTTTCCCGTATTTTGGACCAATAGTTTTGAAATTCGGTTTGATGCTTTTCACCAACATGCCATTGCCTTCTTCCATCAATTCCAATTCTTTCACATTCACTTCTGAAAGAATCAATTCTTTGACATGCAAGATGTTATCAGCAAACGTATTGTTCAATACCGGAACCATGATTTTTTGCAATGGTTGACGAACACGGATTTTCTCTTTCTTACGTAATGCTAGTACAAGTGAAGAAGTGCGTTGCGCAATGTCCATTTGTGCTTCTAATGCTTCGTTGATGAAACTTTGGTCAACAACAGGGAAATCTGCTAAGTGAACAGAATTTACAGCATAACGTTTTGACACTGAATTTAAATCAGTGAACAATTGATCCATGAAGAAGGGTGCAATTGGCGATCCCAAAAGTGCAACTGTTTCCAAACACGTATACAATGTTTGATAAGCAGATGTTTTATCCGTTGCATCATCACTTTTCCAGAAGCGACGACGACACAAGCGCACATACCAATTTGACAATTGATCGCTCACAAAATCTTGGATTAAACGTCCAGCTTTTGTTGGTTCGTAATCGTTGTATGCTGTATCAACATCTTGAATCAATGAATGTAACTTTGATAAAATCCAACGATCTATTTCAGGACGCTCATTTAAAGCAATTTCCTTTGCTGAATAATCAAATCCATCGATGTTTGCATACAAAGCAAAGAATGAATAAGTATTGTAAAGCGTTCCGAAGAACTTACGTTGTACTTCAGTTACACCATCTAAATCAAATTTCAAGTTGTCCCATGGCTGTGCATTGGTAATCATGTACCAGCGTGTAGCATCTGCTCCATAGGTTTCAAGTGTTGAAAATGGATCTACAGCATTTCCAAGTCGCTTCGACATTTTTTGACCGTTTTTATCCAAAACAAGGCCATTCGAAACTACATTTTTATACGCAACTGAATCAAAAACCATTGTTGCAATCGCATGTAAGGTATAGAACCATCCGCGTGTTTGATCAACTCCTTCAGCAATAAAATCACCAGGATAACCTGTTTGATTATCGATTAAATCTTTATTTTCAAACGGATAATGCCATTGTGCATAAGGCATTGCACCTGAATCAAACCAAACGTCAATCAAATCAGCTTCACGTTTCATTGGTTTTCCAGAAGGCGAAACCAAGGTAATTTGATCTACATAATTTTTGTGTAAATCAACTAATGAATAATTCTCTTTCGACATATCACCAACTTGGTAATTTGCCAGAGGATTTTCGCTCATGAAACCAGCTTGAACAGCTTTTTCCGTTTCTGCTTTTAGTTGCTCAACGGATGAAATACAAATGCGTTCGTCTCCATCTTCACTTGTCCAAATTGGAATCGGAATTCCCCAATAACGTGAGCGGGAAAGGTTCCAATCGTTTGCATTTTCCAACCATTTTCCAAAACGTCCTGAACCTGTTGATTCTGGTTTCCAGTTAATGGTGTTGTTCAAGTCGATCATACGGTCTTTCACATCTGTCACACGAATAAACCATGAATCCAATGGATAATATAAAACTGGTTTATCTGTTCTCCAACAATGCGGGTAACTGTGAACGTATTTTTCAACCTTAAAGGCTTTGTTTTCTGTTTTTAACTGAATAGCAAGTTGCACATCTGCTGAACGATCTGGCGCTTGATCTGCGTCGTAATATTCATTTTTCACATACATTCCAGCGTATTCGCCCATCTCTGGTCTGAATTTCCCTTGTAAATCCACCAATGGAACCAAGTTTCCTTTGTCGTCTTTCACTAACATACCTGGAACACCTGCATCAGCAGCAACGCGCGCATCATCAGCACCAAATGTTGGAGCGATGTGTACGATTCCTGTTCCATCTTCGGTAGTAACAAAATCTCCACCAATCACACGGAATGCTTGTTCAGGCGATTCTGCTGGAAGGGTAAATGGCAACAATTGTTCGTAGTTGATACCGATTAAGGCTGCACCTTTGCATTCACCGGCAATGAAATAAGGAATTACTTTATCACCAGAAGAATAAGTTGTTAATTCATCAACTGTTTCAACCGCTTTGAATCCTTTGCTAAATTGATAACCTACTAAATTCTTAGCAAGAATTACGTTGATTGGCTCGAATGTATATTGGTTGAATGATTGAACCAAAACGTATTCGATTTTTGGACCCACACACAAGGCAGTATTCGATGGCAAGGTCCAAGGAGTTGTTGTCCAAGCTAGAAAGTGAACTGTTTCATTCACATCAAATGGCAATTTCTGACCCTCTTTTACTTTGAATTGTGCAACAACTGTCGTATCGGTTACATCGCGATAACATCCTGGCTGATTCAATTCGTGAGATGACAATCCTGTTCCAGCAGCTGGAGAATACGGTTGAATGGTGTAACCTTTGTACATCAAGTTTTTGGCGTACAATTGTCCCAACAACCACCAAACTGATTCCATGTATTTTGAATCGTAAGTGATGTAAGGATTTTCCATATCTACCCAATATCCCATTTTCAGGGTTAGATCGTTCCAAATATCCGTGTAACGCATGACAGCTTCTTTACACGCTTTGTTGTAATCTTCAACACTGATTTTTGTTCCAATATCTTCTTTGGTAATTCCCAATTCTTTTTCAACGCCAAGTTCAACAGGTAGACCGTGTGTGTCCCAACCAGCTTTGCGTTTTACTTGAAATCCTTTGAGAGTTTTGTAACGACAAAAAATATCCTTGATTGAACGCGCCATAACGTGGTGAATTCCAGGTAAACCATTTGCAGATGGTGGACCCTCAAAGAAAATGTAAGGTGTTTTTCCTTCACGCGTTGCAATCGATTGTTCGAAGACATTATCTGCTTGCCACTTTTCCAACACCGTTTTCGCCACATTTGGCAAATTCAATCCTTTGTATACCGGATAGTTATTTGTCATGATTCCTTGATAAAATGAATGCGCGAAGATAGTAAAAATAGATTTATCGCGCCCTTTAAAAAGGAGGAAAGAAGTCAGAAAAAACCAAGAAAAAGTTAAAAAGTTCTCAGAATTATTCGTCGTAATCGAAACGTTTCTTTTTGTAAGGGAAAATATCGGCGAGTTCGCCAGAATAATAGAACTCAAATGCAACTGAACCGAAGGTGTAATCTGTTCCTTTAATGTCATATGTTGCACCACCTACAGCAGGATTTTTCTTCGGCTTCGAACGCTGATAACCAAGGTTAAATAACGATGCTAAAATCTCAGGTCGATCATCGATTGGATACCCAGCTCGTTCCCACTGCATTTTCATTTGTTTCAAGAAAATCGCTGCATATAGATAGGAATAGTAATGATTTTTAAATTGAACCAAGCGACTCAAGCGCACATTCAAAGTGTCATTTCCTCCATTTTTGAAGTTTTGCGTGGAATCGTAGTCCAATAAATGAGCGTATTTTCTTCCGAGGTAATACACACACGTTGAATCTTTTAGATAACGTTCAATGTTAATTGCAGTATTTTCTTTGATCCCTGTTACACCATATGAAAGGTTGTTTTCTAAAGCAAGAACCTTCATTGGTCCGATGTAACGCTTGTACGATTCACGACTCGAATTAAACAGACGAATTTGTTCTCCAACCAAACAAGCAACAATTAGTCGCGGTTCAACACCCGTAACTTTAGCAACTGAATCAATGTAATACTTATCTTTAGAAACTGCTATTTTGAAATCTTTCCATTCGGATATATTCATCCATTCAAAAACACTAAGACCTGTTGTTTTGGATTTTTTCCTCAGTTTTTCATACATTTTATCAACTGCCGCTTGGTATTTTCGGTTATTCATCAAGCGTAAATCAACCGCATCGAGCATCTGAAGGGCTAATTTTTCATCCCTATTTTTCGTGTAAACTGAAAGAATGTGTTGCGCATTTTGTGGATAGAAATCATTCAAAACAATAATGCGATTGATTACCTCATAACGGTGTTTGATCATTGAAACACTATCAACTTTGAATGATTGATTGTATTTGTCATGCATTTCTTGAAAATGACGGTTGTTTGCATCAATTTGTCCACTTTCATTTGTCCAACCATATTTCATCGCAAAATAGGTCAAAGTCAACAAGGCGCCATAGGCTGCAAATGAATATAATCCAACAAAATAGGGGATTCTAATCCATTTGCTTTTAAAAAGTTTACGCATACTCTTTCTCAAATCGTTTTAACGTACACGACTTGAACGATGAACATCTTAAAAGGTTGCAATTTCGAATTTTTCTAAACTTTTAACATGATCAATCCCCTTGGTTTAAAATTTGCATTTTGATCTATAAAAAATAATGAAAATTCAAGTTTCAACTGCTCACTATTCGTTAACTTTACGGTTCCAAAATTGAACTGTTATGGCAGAATTTTTTTACCAAGATCCGTATCCAATCCAACGAGATAAAACGGAATACCGCAAAATTTCTTCAGACTACGTTGAAGTAGTGAAAGTTGGAAATCGCGAAATTTTAAACATTGACCCAAAGGCATTGGAAGTTATCGCTCAAGAGGCAATGTCGGATGTGTCTTTCTACTTAAGAAAAACGCATTTGCAAATGCTGAACAATATATTGCAAGATCCTGAGGCAACAGATAACGATCGATTTGTGGCTTATAATTTATTGCAAAATGCAGTTGTTGCCGCGGAAGGTCAATTACCATCGTGTCAAGATACTGGAACAGCAATTGTAATGGCAAAAAAAGGCGAGGATTGTTATACAGGAATTGACGACGCTGAGCCACTTTCGAAAGGAATTTACAACACCTACCAAGAGCGAAACTTGCGTTTTTCTCAGGTAGTTGCCTTGGATATGTTTGAAGAGAAAAATTCGGGTTCTAACTTGCCTGCTCAGATTGATATTTATGCGAAAAAAGGTGCTTCGTATGAGTTCCTTTTCTTAGCAAAAGGAGGAGGTTCTGCGAATAAAACGTTCTTGTACCAACAAACAAAATCTTTGTTGAACGATGCTTCATTAGAGAAATTTGTGCGTGAAAAAATTAAAGATTTAGGAACTGCTGCTTGTCCTCCATACCATTTAGCGTTGGTAATTGGTGGAACATCTGCGGAAGCAAACCTTGCAACGGTGAAAAAGGCATCTGCTGGATATTTCGATGAATTACCAACTGAAGGAAACATGGCAGGTCAAGCTTTCCGTGATTTGGAATGGGAAAAACGTGTTCAGTTAATTTGTCAAGAAAGTCAAATTGGAGCACAGTTTGGTGGAAAATACTTTACACATGATGTACGCGTAATTCGTTTACCACGTCACGCTGCTTCTTGTCCAGTTGGATTGGGAGTTTCTTGTTCAGCAGATAGAAACATTAAAGCAAAAATCACGAAAGAAGGATTGTTTGTTGAGCAATTGGAGAAAAATCCACGTCAATTATTACCAGAGGTTCCGCCACATTTGGTTCCAGCAGTAGAAATTGATTTGGATCGTCCGATGAATGAAGTGTTGGCTGAATTGAGTAAATATCCAATCAAAACACGTTTGAAATTAAACGGAACATTGATTGTTGCACGCGATATGGCACATGCGAAAATCAAGGAATTGATCGACGCTGGAAAACCAATGCCAGAATACTTCAAAAACCATCCTGTTTATTACGCAGGTCCGGCAAAAACACCAGAAGGAATGCCTTCAGGAAGTTTTGGTCCAACAACGGCAGGTCGAATGGATTCATATGTTGATTTATTCCAGTCGATGGGCGGAAGTATGATTATGCTAGCAAAAGGAAACCGTTCGAAAGATGTGAAAAACGCCTGTCAGAAATACGGCGGATTCTATTTAGGTTCAGTTGGTGGTCCTGCTGCGATTTTGGCGAAAGAAAATATTACTTCTGTTGAAGTGGTTGACTTTGAAGAAATGGGAATGGAGGCAGTACGAAAAATTACCATTAAGAATTTCCCAGCGTTCATTATTACGGACGACAAAGGGAATGATTTCTTTGAGAATATTTAATTTTTTTCAATAATTGAAAAAGCCACAGATGTTTCTGTGGCTTTTTTGTTTTTAATTTTTCTCTACCACAAAAGTCGGTGTTCTTTGTGTAAGTTTGATGAAACAAGAAAAAGTTACATGAATTTTGAAAAAATGGTTTATTGAATTGAAATCCGTTTTACAATTTGTTGATGACCGATTGTAAGTCGAACCAAATAAATTCCATTTTGATAAGAACTAAAATCAAGAACGACCTTTTTAGAAAGGACTTCTTGATTTGTAGTAATCACTCTTCCATTCAAATCCATTACTTCAAATTGATTTATCATTTCTTCGCTTTCAATGTTCACCAATGATTCACTTGGATTAGGATAAAGTTTCAATTGATCAAATTGGGACTGATTTAGCCCTAAGTTATCCTCAACTATTTCGTCAAAAGTGGTATTTGTCACAACGGGAACATTGAAATCAAAATAAATATAAGCGGTATTCAAAAGGATATCACCAATTTGGTTTAGTGCCGATTGATTGATTTTATAATGCACAAAACCATGACTTTGCGGCTCATTTGAACTCGAGTCGGGTAACATGATTGATGCAAAATTGAATTTTAACACATTTCCCTCCAAGATTGAAACAGTGCATGGGTGACTAGATGCAACGAATTCAAAGGAACTTAATTCAAGAGTTGATTGAATCGTATCCAAAATGTAAATATTCTGTGCTGGGGCAGTACCTGTATTTTGAAAACGAATCACATATTCTAACTTTTGTTCTGATAACAACAGTGTTGAATCGTTCTGAACGCCATTCACAAAAGTTGTTTTATCATTTGGGTCATATGATCCAATCGCAATAACAGAATGACAAGAAGTATTGTTACTTGTAATTAATTCCATTGGATGTTGTGTAATCCCAGCGCAAAAAGTTACAACGGAACCAAGCGGCAATGAAGTTGTTGCATTGAATGGAATTGCACTCGTAAACGATTGAGGTGTGTTGATGGTGAAATAAACGGTATCATTTGAAACTGTATGTGGATAAGCCCATGATAACATTGTAACACCGGTCGGAATGGTAAACCAAGCATCAGAATTCAATAAACTTCCTGTTAAGTTTACACTATTGTAATACGGTTGTACAACAAAATTGAATCCGGGTAAAACCACTGTATTGTAAATCGAAGCTTGTAAATCAACTATTCCATTGATCGTATCTAAGAAATCGTTGTTATTGGAAATGTCTGTTGAATTGGCAAGTGTTACGTTATAATTTACGTTACAATAGTTCCCGTAAGTTGATGAATTGAATACCTCAAAAACACTGTAAGTTCCTGTTGGAAGATGAAAAGTGTAATTTCCATTTTGATCTGTTACTGCTAAATAGTTTCCTGGAGTCGCCATAACGATGCGGTTTGCAACAGGATAATCGCCTGAGCTTAGTGTACAATTTTCATCATTATCAAAAAAGACAGAACCATTGATTTGAGCACAATTTGCAGTTTGTGTTGTGTTTGGGACAACATACGTAAATTGATTAGAACAACCGTTTTGGTCGTAGACATAACAAATGTATGGACCAGCTGACAATCCGGTTAATGAAGCTGTTGTACTTCCGTTATTCCACATAAAAGTATAACCTGCTGTTTGAGCGGTTTGATTTATTATGATTGTTCCATTGTTACAATATGCACTGTCAATAGCAGCACCAGGATCAACAGGTAAAGGAACAGTGGTAATTACCACTTGATCTGTTCCCATGCATCCCGCACTATTTATGCCTGTTACCGTAATGAGCATAGTTCCAATTGCTGGTTGAAAAGGAATTCCGTTTTGTATACCATTGTCCCAATAATAAGTTACTCCACCACTTCCAGTTAAAATAATTGAATTTCCTTCACAAATTGTTTGATCCGCTCCTGCTGAAATTACTGGAGGAGGCATGACAAAAACTGTAACACTTGAATTGATTGTTGCTATGGCTGTTGTCGCATCCTCTACAGAAATGAGTGTATAATTGAAGCTGCCAGGTGCGATATTAAAGGGATTTAAGTCAATTGAATTTCCTGAAACAGTTGTAATTGTTTGGGGAGAACCACCATTGATGCTGTATGTGAAGGTATAGGGTGCTGTTCCATTTGAACCAGTAAAAGTTACAGGAGATGGCATGTTTGTACAGACAGGTGAAACAGCGTTAATTGTTCCGGATGGTTGAGCAAAAGCAAAAGAAGCAGTGAAAAGTAAAAGTATGATTGATAGTTTCATATTCCTTAGTTAGTTAAACGAATGACGAAAAGGTTTTGTGAAGGTTGTTTTTGCTAAAAAAATAAAAAAGATCTAATGCGAACAAAATAAACGTCTTGTTTGTTTGTTTACAGAACAATAAGCAATAAATTTGCTTTCAGAGATAACGTATGGCAGAATATAAAGCAGGTCCAAAATTAGAGCAAATTCAGATTCCATCTGATATGCGAGAAAAGTTCACGGTGAATGACTTACCTGAAATTTCAGATGAAGTACGTCAGTATATCGTGGATGTTATTTCCGAAATAGGAAATAGCCATTTTGGTGCTAGCCTTGGTGTTGTGGAATTAACGGTTGCTTTGCATTATGTGTTCAATACGCCTTACGATCAGTTGGTTTGGGACGTTGGTCACCAAGCTTATGGTCATAAAATTCTTACCGGAAGACGTGATCGTTTCCATACAAATCGTTTGAAAGGTGGAATCTCTGGTTTCCCAAAACGTTCTGAAAGTGAATTCGATACCTTTGGTGTTGGTCACTCATCAACGTCAATTTCTGCTGCTCTTGGAATGGCAGTAGCAAGTAAATACAAAGGAGAAAAAGATCGTCATCACATTGCTGTTATTGGTGATGGAGCGATGACAGCTGGCTTAGCATTCGAAGGAATGAACCATGCAGGATTTGAAAAAGATGCGAATCTATTGGTGGTTTTGAATGACAATTGTATGTCGATTGACCCGAATGTTGGAGCTTTAAAAGAATATTTAACAGATATCACAACTTCTCACACCTACAATAAGGTAAAAGATGAGGTTTGGAAATTGTTAGGAAAAGTTTCAAAATTCGGACCTGATGCACAAACGGTTGCTTCGAAAATATCGCATGCCTTGAAAGGTTCGTTACTGAAACAAAGTAACTTATTTGAATCACTAAATTTCCGTTATTTCGGCCCGGTTGATGGTCACGATGTCGTTGGATTAGCAAAAGTATTAGAAGATTTAAAAGATATTCCTGGACCAAAAATCTTGCATTGTATCACACGTAAAGGTGCTGGATACAAATATTCTGAGGAAGGAAATCCAACGAAATGGCATGCACCAGGAGTTTTCAATAAAGAAACAGGGGAAATAGTTAAGATTGTTCCTAAATCTCCTCAGCCACCGAAATACCAAGATGTTTTTGGTCACACAATCGTTGAATTAGCTGAGAAGAACGATAAAATTATGGGTGTTACACCTGCAATGCCTTCAGGTTGTTCATTGAACATTATGATGGCGGCAATGCCAGACCGTGCGTTTGATGTTGGTATTGCTGAACAGCACGCCGTAACATTCTCAGCTGGATTAGCAACGCAAGGAATGGTTCCTTTCTGCAATATTTATTCATCGTTCATGCAGCGTGCATACGATCAAGTTTTGCACGATGTAGCTTTACAAAAATTAAACGTTGTTTTCTGTTTAGATCGCGGAGGATTGGTTGGTGCTGACGGTGCAACGCATCACGGTGCTTACGATTTAGCGTATATGCGACATATTCCAAATATGATTGTAGCGGCTCCAATGAATGAGGCGGAATTGCGTGACATGATGTACACCGCACAGCAAGAAAACGTCGGCCCATTCTCTATTCGCTACCCACGTGGTAATGGTACTATGACAGAATGGAAAACGGTTATGAAACCAATGCGTATTGGAACTGGACGTAAAGTTACTTCTGGTGAAGATGTTGCAATTTTAACCATTGGTCACCCAGGAAATTTCGCCCAAGAGGCAATTGGACAATTAAAAGAATCTGGACTTTCTGTAGCTCACTATGATATGCGTTTCGTTAAACCAATCGATGAGGTAATGTTGCATGAAGTGTTCTCGAAATTCAAGAAAGTTATTACTGTTGAAGATGGTTGCTTGATGGGTGGATTTGGTTCTGCTGTTATCGAGTTCATGATTGATCAAAAATATGCTGCTGAAGTTGTTCGTTTGGGAATTCCAGATGAATATGTTCACCACGGAACACAAGAAGAATTGTGGGCAGATTGTGGATTTGATGCAAATTCGATTGCGAAAACGATTAAATCAATGTTTTCAATAGTTGATAGTTCAAATAATCTTTCTAAAAACGCAATTTAAGCAGTAAATTCTCTTAATTTGGCTATTCTAAAGCTAAATTATGTCAGAAAACCAGCAAAAATCAACGAATTACGGAGCATTAACGACGTTAACTACCGTGTTTTTCTTTTGGGGCTTCATTGCCGCAGGAAACAGTGTATTCATTCCTTTTTGTAAAAACTACTTTCATTTAGATCAATTTCAAAGCCAGTTGATTGACTTTGCTTTTTATTTGGCTTATTACATTGGAGCGCTCGGACTTTTCATTTTTAGTACAGCAATTGGAAAGGACATTGTTGGGCATTGGGGCTACAAGAAAAGTATCGTTTACGGTTTGCTTTTTTCCGCTTTAGGAGCAGTTGCGATGATTATTTCTGTATATCAAGGTGTTTTCACCGGAATGTTGGTCGGTTTATTTATTGTGGCGCTTGGATTCTCTTTACAGCAAACATCGGCCAATCCCTTTATGATTTTATTGGGCGATGAAAAAACAGGAAGTAATCGAATCAATTTAGGCGGTGGAATCAATAGTTTGGGAACAACCATTGGTCCTTTGATTGTTGCCTTGGCTTTGTTTGGAACAGCTTCAGCAATCAGTGATGACATGATTAAAGCACTTTCATTAACAAAAGTGATTATTTTATATGCTTGTGTTGGTGCATTGTTTTTGGGGGTTGCAGCTTTATTTGGTTTTTCGAAAAAAGTACCTGCCGGAAAGATTGGTCAAAATGAGGAAATTACAAGCGAGGTTATTGATAATCGAGCAGACATTTTAGATGCTGATGTGACAAGTTCAAATCAAAAAGTTGATTCAGAAGAAAACACATCTTCTGCGAAGAAAGCTTTGAGTTCTTTAGTTATCATTACGCTCTTAGTTGGGATGTGTTTTGTCCCAGTTTTCAGTAGTTACAAAAGTAATGCAGCCAAAGATTTAGTGCAGTTATCTGCTGACTTAGAACAAGTTTCTTTGGATGAAAATGGCAAGAAATTAGAAAAACTTTCGGTTCAACAAAAAGATACAGAAAAGGCAATCACGAAAGAAATTGATACGATACGCAAACCACTTGAGCAAAACAGAATGTTGTGGCTGAGCGGTGGTTTAGTAGTAATCGTTGGTGGACTGTTAACCGTATTCTTCCTCGGTAAAAAACAAAAGAAAGGTTGGGGCGCCATGCAATACCCGCAGTTAACCTTGGGGATGTTAGCCATTTTTGTTTATGTTGGCGTAGAAGTAGCGATTGGAAGTAATCTGGGAGAACTATTAAAACAAAAGGAATTTGGTGGTTACGGCTCTTCTCAAATTGCACCATTTATCGCTATGTTCTGGGGAAGTTTGATGATTGGACGTTGGGCAGGAGCTATCAATGCGTTTAATCTAACACAGCAAACTAAACAGATTTTACGTTTTATTGTTCCTTTGATTGCGTTTGGTTTGGTGCTTGGTTTTACTCGTTTGGCAGGATACAATGTCTCGCCGCTTTATTGGTATATCCTGTGTGTAGTGATTCAAATTATTGCGTTTTACGTTACGAATGACAAACCAGCATTAACTTTAGGTGTATTTGGCATATTAGGAATTGCAGCTATGCTCGTTGGTTTGATGTCAAACGGACTGATTGCTGTATATGCCTTCTTAAGCGCTGGATTGTTTTGCTCAATTATGTGGCCAGCAATCTTCTCTTTGTCATTGGCAGGTTTAGGTAAATACCAATCGCAAGGTTCAGCTTTCTTAGTGATGATGATTTTGGGTGGTGCAATTATTCCTCCGATCCAAGGAAAATTATCGGATGTTATCGGTATTCAAGAGTCGTTTGTTGTTGGAGCAATTTGTTTCGCATACTTAGCATTTTTTGCATTATATGTTCGTTCAATTTTGAAAAAACAAGATATTGCATTCGATGAAGCGAGTGGAGGAGGTCATTGATTGATGTCAATTTTAATTTGCATTTTTTCCAATAGCGCAGCCATCACATTTTCCATCTGATTTGAAAAAGCGTTGATAGAATTGCCATCCTAAATAAGATGCGGCTGCTAGAATGCAAACGATTACGAGAACTACTTGCATTAGCTTAAAATTAGATAGGTTATAAATGCTCCTAAATAAGCCAAGGTTCCCATGAATGTCATTTGAATCAGTGGCCATTTCCAACTTTTTGTTTCGCGCTTCACAACTGCAAGTGTTGCCATGCATTGCATAGCAAATACATAGAAGACCATCAAAGAAGCGCCTGATGCCAAGGTATAAACTGGAGTGCCATCAAATCGTTTTTCCGAACGCATGCGATCTATTAATCGCTTGTTTTCACCTCCGTCTTCTTGTACCGCATAAATTGTCGCTAAGGAACCAACAAAGACTTCACGTGCAGCAAAAGAGGTAATCAATGAAATTCCAATTTTCCAATCATAGCCCAATGGTTTGATAACTGGTTCTATACCTTTCCCCATAATACCGATGTAGGAATTCTCTAATTTTGCAGAAGCAACAAATCGTTCCGAATCTTCATTTGACAATTTTAGTTCTTTCGCATGATTTTCAGCTTTCAAAGCCGCTTTTTCCATGCGATCACCAGGACCAAATGTTGCCAATGCCCACAGAATAATTGAAATGGCTAAAATAACCTTTCCTGCATCCCACACAAAAACACGAACCTTTTCCCAAACCGTAATACCAACATTTCCCCAACGTGGCGATTTGTAGCTGGGTAATTCCAAAAGCAAGAAACCTTTTTCACGTGTTTTGATCAGTAGTTTCAGCATGGCAGCAATCAATAGAGCTGCAACCAAACCAAGTGTATACAACCCAAACAAAACCAATCCTTGTAAATTCAAAAATCCGAGAACTGTCTGTTTTGGAATGACCAAAGCAATCAACAAAGTATAAACTGGAATGCGGGCGCTACAACTCATAAGTGGTGCCACAAGAATGGTAATCATTCGTTCTTTCCAATCGGAAATTGTGCGTGTAGCCATAACTCCTGGAATCGCACAAGCAACACTTGAAAGTAAAGGGACAACGCTTTTTCCATTCAAACCAAGTGGACGCATAATTCGATCCATGATAAACACAACACGTGCTAAATAGCCAGATTCTTCCAGCAAAGCAATGAAGAAAAACAATAATGCGATTTGAGGAATAAAAACCAATACACCGCCAATACCGGGAACAATTCCCTGACTTATTAAATCTGAAAACAATCCTGCTGGCAATTCTTGACTTAACCAAGCGCTAAAATCTGCGAAAATGCCATCAATGAAATCCATTGGATATGCAGCAAACGCAAAAATGAATTGGAAAATAATCATTAGGATGGCTCCAAAGATTATATAACCAAAAATCGGATGCACAAGAATACGATCTAATTTATTTGAAGATGCTTCGGTTTTCGTTGTACTTGTTGTTTGAACGCGTATTAAAACATCGTTAATTAAGGTGTAACGTTCAGTCGCTTCAATTTCTTGACCTTTAGAATCGTCTAACGAACAAATTTTGGCGGAAGTATAAAAACGATCGGTATGTTTTTCTTTCGAAATGGATTGAATATCCTGAATTAAACGATCTTTTCCAAGGCCAACGCGAGCGGTTGTTTCAACAATTTTGGCACCCGGAAAGGCTATTTCTAATGCAGGAATATTAATTGATTTTCCATTTTTTTTCGCCAAATCGGCCATGTTAAGTACTAAAATAACAGGGATCTGTAAATCATAAACTTGTGTGAACAAGAATAGATTTCGTTCAAGATTTGATTCGTCCGCAACAACAATTGCTAAATCTGGAAAATCAGGATGTTCTTCATTTTTCAAGACGTCATACACCACTTGTTCATCTTTCGAACGTGGATAAATGCTATACGTTCCAGGAAAATCAATTAATGTATGTTCTTCGTTTGCTAAACTGAAAACACCAAATTTTTTGTCAACGGTAACGCCCGGAAAATTGCCCACTTGTTGTCGTAAGCCTGTCAACATATTGAAGACGGAACTTTTACCAGTATTGGGATTTCCTAGAAGCGCAATTTTCATGGTATAAAATTAGGCAAAAACTTCCGAACCAATTGATTCGGTGACCTGAATTAATCCAGCTTCGTCAAGGCGCAATGAAAGCACATAACCATGAACATCAATGGCAATTGGATCACCAAAGGGCGCACGAAAAAGAACACGAATTTCCTTTCCTGCAATAAGCCCCATTTCCATTAATTTCGGTTTCAAGGCCGAATCTTGAATGGATGCAACAGTAACTAACTGTCCAGGTTTTATGATCGATAATGCTTTGCTCATAATTAAGTGAGCAAAAATAGCAGTTTTCAGGTAGTTTATCAGTACCTCTTTTGTGGTATTTTAGAATGATTCTAAAGAAATTTTAACCTCTGTCTTTCATGACCAAACGTGCAGTTTGACGCGTTTTTTGTTCCAACAAAATATCTTTGTTATCTGTTACTCTGTCAAGCGTTTCTTGATCATAATGACGAATTGTTACCAGCTCCAAACCTTCATTGTATTTCACAATGTAAGTGTCTTTGAACAATTCGATAATGTGTTCAGGATTCACTTTGCTGCGGTCTAACAAAATTGAAAAATCCAAGGCTGAATTTTGCATCAAGTTAATTTTGGCATTGATGCTCGACAAACGATTGAAAATATCACTTAAATTTTCCTCAACAATAAACGAAAAATCCTTTGTTGTAAATGAGAATAACACTTGATCCATTTTAAAAATAAAAGAAGGAATCAAATGATCTTTAGCCGTTGAAGCTTGAATGGTCGTACCTTCAGCGTGCGGATTAATGAAGGATTTAACATACAAGGGAATTCCTTTATTCTGAAGGGGCTTGATTGTTTTTGGGTGAATAACCGAAGCACCATAATAGGATAATTCAATCGCCTCTTTGAACGAAATGCTATCCAATTTAATCGTATTATCAAACCATTTTGGATCGGCATTCAACATTCCTGGAACATCTTTCCAAATCGTTACACTTTCTGCATCTGTGCAATAAGCAAAAATTCCAGCTGTATAATCCGATCCTTCACGACCCAAGGTTGTAGTAAATCCTTCGGCAGTATGACCAATAAATCCTTGAGTTACTTGAATATCAAAATCTTTGAAAATAGGCAAAAAACGTGTATTAATTAATTCTTCTGTTTTCGCCCAATCAACATTTCCTTCTTGGTAGAGATTGTTTGTTCGTATCAGTTTACGTGCATCTGCCCAACCGGCTGAATGCCCTTTTTCAAATAAAAATGCTGCTAAAATGTGTGAAGAAATTACCTCTCCTAAACTCACAATTTGATCATATTCAAAGCTGTAATTATCCGAAAATGTTTCCGTATAACGATCGCGGAGTTTTTCAAAAATATCCTCAATGGAATTGTAAATTGCATAGTGTTTTTCAAGAAATACCTCACCCAATAATTTGATGTGAAAATCATACAAATCATCCAATAAAGCCATGTACATTTTTCGATCGCGATTAGCAGAAGCTTTTACAACTTCTTCCAATTTATTTGTTGTTTTGCCCATTGCAGAAACTACAACGGTAATCTTTTCTCCTTCAAACAAAGAAAGGATATCTGAAACATTGCGAACGGCATTAGCGTCTTTCACAGAAGCACCACCAAATTTGAAAACTTTCATGAACTCGATTTTTTGGTAAAATTAGTAATTATACTACAGTTAAGTCGTTCATTTTATCAATGATTAAAAGTGAATAAGTGAAATTTTATTTTCGGTGTTTTAGCGTAATTTATTGTTTCTTTGGAGGACTTAAAATCCATAAAATGCGCGTTGTAGTTTTTTTACTTTCAGTGGTATTTGCTAACACAATTACAAATGTTGTCGCCCAAGAGTACCCAGATTTTAGTTTTTACCGGGTTGACAATAACGGGGAAACAGGTCAAATCGAAAAATACAAACGACTGGAATATGCGTTCAAATTACCGAGCGTGCTAACAACAAGGGTGGAAAATTTTTTCATCGGAGCAAAATCAGGGATTAATCCTTTCGATCCAGATCAACTAGACTTTCGCGTGCATTTTACTTCGCCAACTGGTGAAAAAATCACTTGTTACGGATTTTATTATCAAGCGTTTAAACCTGTTTTAAGAACGGCAGGTCTTGAACCTTCCAAGTATGTAAATGAATTTCGTGCAGACACTACCAATTTTCCATGGCATGTTCGTTTTGCACCAAATCTTGAAGGTACTTGGAAAATGGATGTAGAAGTGATACAAGCTGATAAAACGTATCAATTATTGTCTGGCATGGAGTTCGCTTGTGTCAAATCAGATCACAAAGGTTATCTAATGATTTCTTCAACGGGAACAGATCAAGATCGTTGGATGTATTATAGTGAAACCAAAGAGCCATTTTTTGCAGTCACAAACAACATTTCAAGTGCCGGAGCTTGCACGTATTTACCATCACAAGTGAACAGACATGTTCAAGGATTGAAAGAACTGATTGCAGCGGGTGGAAATTTTACTCGTTTTGAATTAGCCGGTCAAGCAGCATTACCAGATTGGCCAATCCATGATAATTACATCGGTAAAATGGATGAAATGATTGGGTTTGATCGCATGTTGGAGGAATGTGAAAAGAATGGCGTTTATTTTACCTTATTTCGTCACCATGTTGAAGTGAGCGATTTGAATGAATGGGACCCGATAAAATGGTCAACAAATCCGTACAGAATTGCGTTTGATTTGAAATCGGTGGAGGAGTACTTTACAAATGAAGAAGTATTAAAATGGCAACGAAACAATTTGAGATACTTGTTTGCTCGCTGGGGATATAGTCCTAATATGGCGTTTTACAGTTATTCTGAAGTGGATCGTTGGTATTCAAAGTTGATGGCGGATAGTGAGGATGGAGCTGATTTTAAGGATGGTGGAACAATGTCTGAAGAGGATGCGGCTTCGATGCTGATAAAATGGATTGCCGATCAACAAATCTTCATTGATTCAGCGCTGAACGAGCATACGCTATTCGTTCATTCACATGCTACTCCGTACGACCGCGAATTGAAAGGTAAAGGAGGATTTTTTGAATTGTCTGATGTTGTTGCACTTCACAGTTATGGTGAAACGAAAGACATCAACTACAAAAAGAGATACGATCAAGTTGAGAAATTCTGGGTGAAATACCATAAGCCAGTGATGATGGAAGAAATGGGGCCAAGCAAAATCGCGATGTACTGCTGTTCGGGAATTGAATACCACAACAGCATTTGGTCAACCGCAATGATGGGTGATTTTGGAACTGGAATGGATTGGTGGTGGGACGGTGGAATTCACGATTTCGGCTATTACAAGGATTTGAAACCTTTGGCGCAGTTTTTTGAAGGTGTTGATTTGCGAAGTGGTCAGTTTCAACCTCAAAAATGGGAAAACAATGAATTGGCGTTTGATGGATCCGAATTTGCGCGTAAAAATCGCTTAATTGAAAATTTTGCTTTGGTGAACGAATCCAAAGATCAAGTTGTAGGTTGGGTGCATAATGCAAGTTATTATTGGCGCAATTTAGGACAAACAAATGAGTGCATGAATCATTTAATTACCAGTACAACAGCTGAAAGTAAACCATGTTATTTTGCTGTCGATAAAGATGGTTTTCCGTATGATTTCAATGAGTATGCATGTATTCCTAGAGTTTACAATGATGTGTATCATCATGAAGCAGTGACTGGATTTGAAGGATTTACAGACAATTATTCCAAAGAAGGCGCGCAAGCAATTAATTATGAAACGGATGCCATTAGTTTTGAAATAAGTGGATTGAAAAAATCAACCATGAAACTATTTAAAAACAATCGTCATTGGTATAAAATTGAGTTTTATTCAACTGTAGCGAATGAAAACACGCAAGTTCCAGTGTCAAGCTTCACGCAAATACTTATGACGTCAAGTTCGGGAAAATTATCTCCAATTGCTCCAACAATGGATGGAACACATCCTGATTATTCCTATAAAATTGTTTACTTGGGATATAAAAAAGAGGAAGAAGTAAAACCTTAACTCAATTTGTCTGTTAAAATGCGCATTTCAATAACAGGAGAGATGCGCTCATACAAAATATTGTAAACCGCTTCAACAATCGGCATTTCAACTTGAAATTTCTTGTTGATTTCCATCACGCATTTTGTCGCGTAATAGCCTTCAGCGATCATATCCATTTCCAGCTGAGCAGTTTTTACGGAATAACCTTTACCAATCATGTAGCCGAAGGTGCGATTGCGCGAAAATTGAGAATAAGCCGTTACCAATAAATCTCCCAAGTAGGCACTTGATTTCACATCGCGGTGTATTGGACTTACTTCATCGATAAAGTTCTCAATTTCCTGAATAGCGTTAGAAATCAGTACGGCTTGAAAATTATCACCATAACCCAAACCAGAACAAATTCCAGAAGCGAGTGCATATACATTTTTCAAAACGGCCGAAAGCTCAGTACCAAACAAATCATCCGAAACGGTCGTTTTGATGTAGCGACAAGCCAATAATTCAGCCATTTCTTCCGCAATTTCCTCGTCTTGACCAGCAATTGTTAGATACGATAAACGTTCTAGCGCTACTTCTTCAGCATGACACGGTCCACAGATAATTCCAATGTTATCGTAAGGAGTACCAAATGTTTTATGAATGAAGCGAGCAGGAATTGCGTTGTATTCTGGAATAATTCCCTTCACGGCTGAAAAGACGATTTTGTCTTTCATAACATCCTTTGGGAAATTCTCAAAAATCTTGGTTAAAAAAGCAGATGGATTAGCGATAATCACAATGTCAGCCGGACGAATAATCTCTTCTAAATCTGTGCTTACATTGATTTTATTTAAATCGAATTCAACGGATTGAAGGTAATTTGGATTGTGACGATACTTCAAAATATGAGCTACAGCTCCTTCATTACGCATCCACCAATTTACAGAAGACAAATTGTTGCACAAAATCTTTACCAAAGCGGTAGCCCAGCTTCCACCTCCGATAACGGCTATTTTTTTTGAATCTTCCATTCCCTTCTGAGACAAATGTATCAATTTATTTGAATTTTTGATTTGGAAAATCGACGAAGGACCGATTCTGTTCGATTGGAAAAGTCATAAACTACTGAAAATCAGTAATGTCAGTTTTTTTCTTGACAAAAATCAGTTTTTCTGCTAATTGAACTCATTTTTTCAGTCTCTTCCAATCTTCAACTTTGTCCTATTACTTTAAAAAAGAAACAATTATGGAAGTTAAAGCACAACCACAGAATAAATTTGAACGATTAATTAACGATTCAGAATTCAACCGATTTGGATTGATTTGTGTCATCCTAACTATCGTAGGTTGTTTAGGAGGAATTGCAGTTGGGTTAGGAGCAATTAACAATGTTATGGCATTAACTGCTGTTATTATTCCAACCATGGCAACTTTGAGTTTATTATTGGCTGTTTCGCCAATGCGTTGGATTATGTCAGCAGCAATAGTGTCTGTCAGTCTTGACTTGTTTTTAATTCTGTATTATACTTTGGCGTAATTCTCCAACATAACGTACATCATTTTTGTCAAACGAGACAAAATGGTTTTCTCAAATCGAGCCGGATGTTCTCTCAAGCGTCCGGTTTTTTTATGCTTGAACAATTGGTAATTCTACAATAAATGTGGTTCCTTGTAGTTGATTTGCTTCAAAATAAATGAGACCATTGTGATTATCAATGATTTGTTTCACCATCGCTAAACCAAGTCCTGTTCCAGTAGATTTTGTGGTGAAATAAGGAACAAAAATATTCATTCGTTTGTCATCTGGAATTCCACTTCCATTATCTGAAATGCGAATGCGCACATTATTTTCAAGCTGATCTATTGATATCAAAATGTGACCTTGACGTTCTTCAGGAATCGCTTGAATGGCATTTTTTATCAAGTTATTGAAAGTGCGAACCATCTGATCTTTGTCGGCAAAAACCATGGCTTTTTCCAAGTCTTTCTTCCAAACAAACGTGCAATTCACTTCGTCTTTAAACACTTCAATGACATTTTCAATGACTGGAATAATATCCATTGCAATTTCATCTGGACGAGGCATCTTGGCAAAATTCGAAAATTCATTGGCAATTTTGGTTAAAGCATCAATTTGTTCAATGATCGAATTCGCTACTTTTTGTACTTTTTGCTCCGCATTCGGATCGTTTGGATCATAAACGCGCAACAATTGCTGAATACTCAATTTCATGGGTGTAAGCGGGTTTTTGATCTCGTGAGCAACCTGTTTCGCCATTTCACGCCAGGCCGATTCACGTTCACTTTGCGCCAATTGTTGCGCCGTAAATTCTAATTCCTCTAATTTCTGATTGTAGTCTTTTACCAAGGCGCCAATTTCATCATCCTTATCATACGAAATTTGTTGGTTGTGTTTTCCAAAGCGGATATTCGCAAAATTCTCTTGAAGCAAACGCAAAGGCGCTGTAACCCAATTGGAAATAAAAATGGCCAAGACAATGGAAATTGCAAGCAAGAGCATGAAGACATTGATAATGGCAACCAAGAATTGTTGAATCTGATTTTCAATTTCATCCTGCTGACCAAAATGTTGCAGATTGATATAACCCAATAAACCACCATCATGACTGTAAAAAGGTAAATAGGCAGACGCATAACGCAATTCTCCGATTTGTTCATCGTGGACATATTCACTTTTACTTTCTAGCTTCAATGCTTTATAAGCTTCTGGATTGATTTGTTCACTTAAGAGTCCGTAATTAAATACTTTCGGGCGCGAACTTGCCAACATGAACCCTTTTTTGTCGTACAAATTGATATCTGTAACAAATACCTTGGAAAACTTAGCCAATAACGCTTCTGTATAATTTCCATTGCGCGTTACACTCAACGAATTTTCGCCTCCTAATTTTCCGCGTAATTCAAGTTCAACCGAACTCAATTTCTCACGAATCACATGGTCCGTAAATTCACTGTATTGATTTTTAACGAAAACTCCACTTCCCCAACCAAAAGCAAGCAATGAAACGAAAACCAGGCCAATCAAGACCAATTGAATTTTTACCGCTAAACTGAGTGTGCGTTTGAAAAATGGCGTGTAATTGAATTGAAATAAAAATGGAATCAACAAAATGCCGTAAAAACTGAATAAGTACGAAAAGGAAGTGATGAGTTCAACCCAAGTGACGTTTTTTGCGGAAAGTACAATTAAGTCACGTTTCGACTTTTGCAGCACGTAATGATTGTAACCATCGTAATCGTAATAATTTTTGCTCGTTTTTTTCCACTTTTTTATTGGCTTTGAACTAGAAGGAAAATCAAATTTCCCGAAGTGATTGACCAATTTTCGATTGTGGTATTTTGCAATGGAGTAATTTTCAAGTGAGGCAAAAACTTGAGCTTTCTCGGAAATTAATAAGCGCGGGAATCCAATTCCTTCAGGTATTTTCTTTGATTTTAAAGTACAATACAACAATGCTTTTGTTGTATCATTTTCGGTAATTGGAAGACGAACAATATAACTGTATTGTCCAGTATTGTCGCTGATAAAGTGCATGTTTGGATCAATTTCAGTAACAACACCGTGATTTAGAATGATCTCATCATAATCGTCAATTTCGTTGTTTTGTACATTTCCAACGTCAATCAAGGAAGTTCCGCACGTATCAAATAAGTTAAAGTTGATGTCGTAGCGTTCCCAAAAGCCATTGAAAATACGGCGTTCCATCCCAGCTTCGAAGTCCGAGGTTTTGATATTTCCCGGCGAATGAATGATGTTCTGTATGATTTTATCCGAGTTGATTTTGTCGTGCAACATCGAAAATTCAACTTCCGTCACAATGTCTTGTTCAGTAGCAAGTTGATTGGCAAATAGTTCACGCTCACTTTTCTCTTTTCGCTGATTGAATTCTGATAGATTAATTGCCGAAATAGCTGAAAACAGAAAAAGGAAGGTAATTCCCATTCCAAGTTGAACGGATTTTCCTGGACGAAAAATAAAAAAGAGCAGAAGGCTATTGTAAATCAATGGAAACAGCGCTCCTACAAATAAATGATGTCCCCAAAAATTCTCGTAGCAGAAATAAATGCCACTGAAAACAATGGTCCAAACACTTACTAAAAGTTGTGAAAAACCACTGCGCTTCACGGTGCGACCAAGTTCAAGACTTAAGATGTAAAAGCTATAGAACAATGCGCCAATGCTAACAATTCCAAGGATTGAATAGAAATTCAAACTGAACAAACGCTCAATCGTAAGTGGAATAGAAGAGTTTTCAATTAATCCTTTGCTCAAATAAACAATCAATGCCCAGAATAAAGGATTGACGACATAAAAGAACAAGAATGGCCATTTCCATCGTGCTGAAAATGTGCGATTTTCTAAAAAGCGTTTGAGGCTAAAAGTGAAGTAAACAAGCAAGATGCAGTTGAACAGGTACTCAAAAAAGTTAGGCAACCATTCATTTGTTCCATACAGTGTCGCTTGAAAAGCTTGCGTTTCACTCATAAAGCCAAACCAATTGAATTTCAAGCTCACAACACGAATGATGACAATTGAGAACGGAATGAGCCAAGACCATTTTTTGTTCGCAAAAAAGCACGTTTTGTAGAGTGCAATTACCCATAAAATCAGAGAAGTGACAAGCAGAAACAAGAGCATTTGTGATTCAAATTCACTCGCTGTTTGAACTTCATTTGGACTTAATGAAAACAAAAAGGCCTTTTTAGAAGAAAATATCGATGTGTGTGGAATTTGTTCCAGCGAAATACTTGCTTCAAACTCAACGTCCATTGGTGCCACAAACTCGTTTTTCAAGTCCTTATTTTCATACGGAAAATCATGTTTGATGAGAAAAGAACCACAAAGTGTGTAGTTTTTTACATGAACGAGTTGTGCGAAATACCAACCATTTTGTAAGTGCACAATGCCTTCAGCTGGATAATGAATGTCAGCAAATTGTCTGATTGGTAATTTGTTGGTATTCCAAAAAAGGAGCGAATCGTTGCGGTAAATGTGCAAATTAAAACCAGTCGATTCATTGAAGAAATGAGATGGATTGAATGACTTTTCCTTTTCTAGCTTCTGTTTGTTCGTTGCAAGAAAAGTGGAAAGTTGTTGTTCTTGTTCCGTAAATTTTGATTGAAATGCTTGTGTTTGTTCTGCAAAATCAACTTTGAAAAGGTGCGAATAGTAAAAAGCAAATAAAAGCGAAACACAGGTGGCTAGCAGAATATAACGATATTTTACCAGCCGCTCTTTTAACATACTTCTTGTTGAGCAATTAACATGTTTAAATCATACATTAAACGCTCAAATTCATCGTCGGCGCGGGAATCATTGTGGAAACGGAAATCTGCTTCGTGCTCGTATGGCAATAAAAACTGCTGAAAACAAGGTAAAACATGATTATCCCATTGGTACAAAATCGCCTCACGCGAATAACCACGAGTTTCTTGGTCACGGTACAAGCGACGATCCAACTGAGTTGTAGGATCTACTTCCATAAAAATTGAAAAATCAATGAGTTTTCGTACTTCTTCATAGTGAAAAAGAAACAAGCCTTCAACGATGATTAATTTGGAAGGATGAATTGTAATTAGGGTGTTTTTATCAGGTGGTGCGTTGAAATGATACTCTTTAACTTCGATGGGTAAACCGTTCATTAAATCGTGTAAATCTTGCACTAATTTCGTTTGATCCAAGGCTGTTGGCAAATCGAAATTGATTTCCCCATTGGCATCCTTTTGTTGTTTGTGAATCGGTAAATAATAATTATCCATCGAAAAAATAGAAGGCTCTAAATGCTTCAATTCTTTCGAAATTCGTTTGAGTAAAGTTGTTTTCCCTGAACCGCTACCGCCGCAAATACCTATAATCATTTCTTGATAAATTCAAATTTTACACCTCCAGC
>JBDLVK010000026.1:0-9744 GCA_039804825.1 Bacteroidota bacterium | reverse complement strand
TTATCAGTTCTAAATGCTGTTGCAAACAAAATTGTTCTTAGAATTTTTGCTGTTGCAAAAAGAGATGAACCTTTTGTAAAATTAGTTGCTTAAAAATTTGGTTTTATCTTAGAATGCTCAGCCACCTAGTTCCGTTGACTGAGGCTCTCGAAGGCAACGGAACCGAAGCCATCGAAGGTAACCGAACCGAAGCCATCGAAGGTAACCGAACTAGGCTCTAGAAGCCACCGCTTTCAATTTTTCATTATCTTCGAACTCCAAATTGAGAAATGTTATATCGCATACTTAAACTTATTGTTGGCCTTGGGATTCGCTTGTATTACAGCGAAACCAAGGTAAAGAATGCGCATTTCTTGAAGCATGATGGACCAATGATTATCATTGCGAATCACCCAAATACGCTAATGGATGCATGGCTCGTTGGAAATGTTTGTCAGCAGCCGATTTATTACATGGCGAAAGGAACTTTTTTTAGTTCCCCATTGAAACGCCGTATTCTACAGAGTTTAAATATGATTCCTATCAATCGAAAGGTAGATGGAAACATCAAAGGAATTAGCAATGAAGATTCATTTGCTGCCTGTTATAAAATTTTGGAAGAAGGTAAAACCTTGGTAATTTTTCCAGAAGGAAATAGTTTCCCCGAACGACAATTGCGTGAATTGAAATCGGGAACAGCACGAATTGCACTCGAAGCTGAAAACAGAAACAATGGTAAACTGAATTTAAAAGTCGTTCCGATGGGCTTGTTTTATTCCGAAGCAGAAAAGTTCAGAAGTTCGGTCTTGGTTTCGGTTGAACAAGGATTGTTTGTAACAGATTATTTGGAAGCGTATCGTGAAAATGCCTCTTTGACTGCAAAGAAATTGACCGAGAAATTTCGCATGCATTTGGAGCGCGTATTGGTTACTACGGAAAGCCCTGAACAAGAAAAACTATTGGAAGATACCTTTCATATTTTATGGGGAATTGAGCGCGAACGAGACGTCGAACATGAGGTTAGTTTCATGAAGCGCATCAAGGATCGTATGGAAGAAATTCAGTTGGTTCAACCCTATTTATTTGAAGAAATTCAGCAATTGGTTACTACCATTCAATGGCAATCGAAGAAATTGGAAATCCATGCTGATTTTATTCATCGTCGCTTCCGATCTCGCTTGTACCAGATGCAATTGACCCTTTCGATTTTGTTTTTATTTCTCGCTTTACCGATTTTCATCTTTGGACTGGTGCACAATTTTATTCAATACAAACTCACAGATTTCCTTGTACAGCGAATGACGAAATACGTGGAATATTATGCCGCATTGGGTGTTTTGATCGGTTTCGTTTTGTATCCGCTAGTATATACTTTTTTCTTGATAGGCTTCAATCATTTGTTTGAACCTGCACTTTGGTTGAAGATTCTTTATTTTATCAGCTTGCCCGTATCAGGAATTCTTGCTCATACTTTTGCGCGATACCTGCGAAGAACAGGATCTAAATGGAAATACATTTTCTTGATTATGAATCAAAAAGATGCTTTGAAAGACTTGCAAGCTGTTCAGTATAAATTGAGAAAAATCATCTTCGATTAATATACTCTTTTCGTTACAATCGTATTCCAACAATACACACATCATCAATTTGATCGTTCGCTCCTTTCCAATCCATGAACTCATTTTCTAATAAGCTTTCTTGATCGCTCATTCCCTTCTCCCCGATTTGTCCAAACAATTCATGTAAACGTTTCGAGGAGTATTTTTTGTTTTTTGGTCCACCAATCTGGTCTTGAAATCCATCCGATCCAATGTACAAACAATCTCCTTTTTTAAAGGCATACGAACGTGATTCAAACTTACGGTGTTGTTCAACTTGCCATCCTCCAATTGGATAAGGACTT
The DNA here is from genome assembly GCA_039804825.1 of Bacteroidota bacterium. GTDB lineage: Bacteria > Bacteroidota > Bacteroidia > Flavobacteriales_D > Crocinitomicaceae > M0103. The sequence goes on along the minus strand of JBDLVK010000026.1, from coordinate 7,862 downwards.
CCAGCCAATACATCTATCTCAGCTTTCGAATTTACAATACAGATTTTGCGATTTGCAGAAGAGAAATAGATTTTGTTTTCTTTGTTATCAATGCACACAAGCGCAATATCGACCCAATCGTTGTTGAAGAAATCTTCCTTTGACCCAGAGAAACTTTCAATGAATTTCTTGTCAACTTCTTGAAGAATTTTATTCGTTTTGTTCAGTCCTTTGTTCATGATGGAATATTCCAAAATACTTGATGCTAGAACAGAAAGCAAGGCTCCTGGAACGCCGTGCCCTGTGCAATCACCCACAGCAAAATAGGTCAAATGATCTTTTTTTCCAATCCAATAAAAATCACCTGAAAGTATGTTTAAGGGTTTATAAATCACAAAATAATCTTCAAACAAACGCTTAAAATGACGTTTCTTGGGCAATAATCCGTGCTGAATTATTTGTGCGTAATTTAAACTTTCAATGTAAGTAGTCAGGTCAGCTTCTTGCGGTTTCTTCAATTCAGCTAACATTTTGTTTTTCTTTGAAACAAAGGTACACCAAGCATTTCACAATAAATTGCACGCAATTTTAAACTTGAATTAAATGATTGTGAAGAACAAAAAATGCAACTAAATCTAAGTGACTGTAGTTGAGGAAAGCACGGAAATTAGTTGTCCAAGAGCACCACTTCACCATCTTTTAATCCTGATACTAAAAAACGATTTTCTTCCTCTTTCAAAACGAGAATGCTCTTGTTAAGCTTCTCTCCATTTTGCCAAACATTCACTGAATTTTTATCAACTGCAGATTTTGGCAAATAACATGCTTTTTGATTGTTAAGGTTGGCTTCTAAATAAACAGATTGACCAATTTCTGGTCGTACACCTTTATTCATTTTGAACGAAAAACTCAATTCTTTTTGATTACCGACTTTTTTCGCTGAAAGTAAAGTAGCACGTCCAATCGATTCTTTTGCATCATTGAACAACTCAAGGCTAGAACTTGGATTTGCTTGGTTTGCTTCTACACGAGCAACAAGTTTATATTCTCCTTTTTTCGCAATTCGCGCAATATGTTGATTTGGTTTGATGCGATTTCCGACTTTACTTTTTATTGAAAGAACAATTCCATCGAATGGCGCTAGATAAAAATAATGCTCGATCTCTTGCTCTAACTGGTGAACTTCATCGTATTGTACAAACAAATTATTCTCTAACAACAAATTCTCTTCTGTTTTTGATTTAAAAATCGGGAGTTTCGGAAGACGTTTCTCAGGTTTTATTTGTGCCGTAAAGGTTTCCCATTTGTCACTATTTATCAATTCTCCTTGTTGACTTGACGTTCCCGACTTGTTTAAATCGCGAATAAAAGAAGTAAAAGAACTTGCCAGATCTTTCTTTTTTGCGCTCAATAAGGCAAAAGCATCTTTTAAGTTCAGCTTGAACAATAACTCATTGAACTTGAATTCCGATCCAGATTTGAGTGCAACATCACCCGCTTCGAGTATTCCGCCAACCGAAAAAGTCAGATCCTTCACTGTTCGATAATCGATTTTACCTTCCAGCAGCAGTTCACTTTCCACTAATTCATTTTTTACCTGAATACTTGGAATTACTTTGTCGGAATCTTGTTTGTTTATACTCTCTGATTTAGTTGAACTCGAACTATCGCAAGAATTCAATAATGAGCCACATAGAAATGTACCAACGATAAAAGAAACAGTAAGGAGAGATTTTGTTTTCATTTTCATGTGCATCAATACAACCGACTCTATAAAAGGCTCAATTGACCATGAAGTTACACTAAACTTTAAAAAATAATTACTTTTTTATGAAACAAAATTCCACTTTTAGAAGAATTGTTATCTTCGTACTATGTGCGGAATAACCGGATTCATTGATTTTGCTAGGTCTTCTTCTGAAAATACATTGGAAAGGATGACGAACACCCTTTTCCATCGAGGACCAGACGGAAGTGGAATTCAATTGTTAAACGAAGAAAAAGCACAGATTGGCTTTGGTCACCGACGACTTTCCATCATTGATTTAAGTGAACATGGTACGCAGCCAATGCAATTCGAACATCTTTGGATTTGCTTCAACGGAGAAATTTATAATTACCAAGAAATTAAGGATGAATTGAGTGCACTCGGTCATTCGTTTATAGGTGGTTCTGACACTGAAATGATTCTTCACGCCTATGCTCAATGGGGAAAAGCGTGTATTGAAAAGTTCATTGGAATGTTTGCAATTGTGCTGTACGATACAAAAGCAAATACTATTTTCTGTGTGCGTGACCGAGCAGGTGTGAAACCATTTTTCTATTACAAGAAAGATGATTTGTTCTTGTTTGCATCTGAGTTGAAAGCTTTTCACGAGCATCCAAAATTTCAAAAGAAAATTAATCTTGCAGCTGTTGGTGCCTTCATGCAATATGGAAATGTTCCTACGCCACACTGTGTTTTCGAAGATTGCTTTAAGTTAGAACCAGGACATGCCATTACATTGAATTTGGAAAATCATTCCATTCAACATGAACAATATTGGAACGTGTACGATGCATACAATCAACAAAAAACTTCAATTTCATTTGATGAAGCAAAATTAGAAACAGAGAAAATTCTGACTTCAGCCTGCGAATATCGAATGGTTGCAGATGTTCCTGTTGGCGTATTCTTGAGTGGCGGCTATGATAGTGCTTGTGTAACTTCATTGTTGCAGAAAAACCGAACAGAGAAACTAAAAACGTTTACCATTGCTGTTCCAGATATTGGTTTGAACGAAGCGCCTTACGCTAAAGATGTTGCGAAACACCTAGGTACAGATCACACTGAAATTGAGTGCACGCAAAAAGATGCGACCGATTTAATTGTCGATTTACCATTCTATTACGATGAACCATTTGCAGATAGCAGCGCCATTCCAACAACTTTGGTGAGTATCATGGCGCGTAAACATGTGACTGTTGCGTTGAGTGCAGATGCAGGAGATGAAGTTTTCGCTGGATACAATCGCTACGATTATTTGATGCGTTACGGAAAGAAAATGGAACAACTTCCTGGATTCGTGCGCAAATCAATGGCTGGAATGATGGACTTAATTCCATCTGAAAAAATTCCAGTTCTGAAAAACAAATACAATTTTCACAATCGATACGAGAAATTAAAAGGCATTCTTCGCAATCCTTCTTCGGAACAAATCATGCTGAGTTTAAGTCAGCAATACACCGACGAACAATTGAAAGCCGTTTTGACAAACGCGAATTTCGATGCATTGTCAACTCATTATAAATCAAAAGAACTGAAAGCTGAATTTTCAACGCCTTTGGCTTACATGATGGCGATTGATTATCAAACGTATTTATTGGACGACATTTTACAAAAAGTAGATCGCGCAACGATGACAGCAAGTTTGGAAGGACGCGAACCGTTTTTGGATCATCGCGTAATTGAATGGGCTGCAACTTTGCCGGATGATTTCAAATATCACAATGGTGAAAAGAAATATATTTTGAAAGAAATTGTGCACGATTACATTCCGAAAGAACTAATGGATCGACCAAAAATGGGCTTTGCAATTCCAATCTCTCATTGGTTACAGAATGATTTGCGTGAATTGGTTGAAGCACATCTATCAGAAAAGAACATACGAGAACAAGGACTTTTCAACTGGGAATTTGTTGCAAAGTTGAAAGCAGATTTCTTTGGTGGCAAAAAAGAATTTGATGTGAAATTGTGGTATTTGCTGATGTTCCAGATGTGGTATGGGAAGTGGATGATATGAGAACCGAGAATTGAGAACCGATAACCGAGAGGAGCAATGAACAAAGAGCAAGGAATTAAAGACATTGAATAAGATACTGTACATATCATACGATGGGATGACAGATCCGCTGGGGCAATCGCAAGTGTTGCCGTATTTGGGTGGTTTATCCAAAGAAGGATTTCATTTTCATTTGATCAGCTTTGAGAAGGAGGAAAAATTTGCCTTGCATCGTGAACACATTCAAGCGATTTGTGATCAGCATGGAATTAGTTGGCACCCCTTGAGTTATACCAAAAAACCGCCGTTGCTTTCGACAATTTACGATGTACAACGCATGAAACGTTTGGCGCATCGTTTACACAAAGAACATTCGTTTAAAATTATTCATTGTCGCAGTTATATTTCAGCACTTGTTGGATTGGGCATGAAAAAACGATTTGGCACGAAATTCTTGTTCGATATGCGCGGATTTTGGGCAAATGAACGCATTGATGGAAACATTTGGAGTCTGAAAAACCCTGTATTTAAAACTGTCTACAACTATTTCAAAAAGAAAGAATTGCAGTTTTTCTCACAAGCAGATTACACCGTTTCCTTAACACACAATGGAAAAAATGAAATCGAAAGTTGGCCAGCCTTTAAATCCAATCCGCCGAAAATCGAAGTCATTCCTTGTTGTGTTGATTTAAACTTATTTGACCCAACTACCATTTCAGAAACAAAGCAAAACGAATTGCGTAAACAATTGAACATACAAGCATCGGATTTTATTCTTGGCTATGTTGGTTCGATTGGAACGTGGTACATGCTTCCGGAAATGTTGGATTATTTTAAAGTTCTGAAGGAAAGCAATTCCAACGCAAAATTTTTATTCGTAACCGGTGAAAATCCATCGACCATTTTGACAAAAGCCAGTGAAAAAGGAATTGATGCGGATTCGATTATTATCACTTCTTGTCGTCACGCTGAAGTTCCATTGAACATTAGTTTATTTTCTGCTTCTATCTTCTTCATTCGTCCGAGTTATTCCAAGAAAGCCTCTTCACCAACAAAACAAGGTGAAATTATGGCGATGGGAATTCCATTGGTTTGCAATGCAGGTGTTGGTGATACGGATTTGGTAGTAAAGCAATACAACGCTGGAATTGTAATTGACGAAATGAATGAAACAAACTATCGTAATTCTCTCATTAATGATTCATGTTACGATCGAACTTCAACGATGAAAGGTTCTCATGAGTTTTATGGATTGGAAGTTGGGGTTCAGCGCTATTTATTTGTTTACCAAACATTAATTAACTAATTCAGTCTAATTCTCAAATCAATCAAATTTTCGAATATTCAAATAACTATCCATGTCAAAAACAATTTACTTCCTTGTTCCCTATCCGAAAGGAGAAGCGCCATCTCAGCGTTTTCGGTTCGAGCAGTATATACCCGACTTGGAAGAAAATGGTTATATTGTTGAATTGTATCCCTTCTTGAATGACAAAACGTGGAAGACCTTGTATGCTCCTGGAAAAACTTTTCTTAAGATTTCAGGTTTACTGGGAAGTTTCATGCGCCGATTTTTTCTATTGTTCAAATTACGTCGTGCCGATTATATTTTTGTTCACCGTGAAATGGCGCAGATTGGTCCGCCAGTGTTTGAATGGATTGTTGCCAAAGTATTGAGAAGAAAATTCATTTATGATTTTGATGATGCTATTTGGTTAGCGAATTATAGCGAAACGAATGCAAAGTTCCAACGCTTAAAAGCCTATTGGAAAGTCAATTATTGTATGAAATGGGCTTCACATGTAACTGCTGGAAATGAATATTTGGCAAGTTACGCGCGTCAATACAATGCATCTGTTTCGATTATTCCAACGACTATTGACACAGTGAACCATCACAATGAAATGTGTGATCAAGCACAAGACAAGATGGTAATTGGTTGGACTGGAACGCATACAACAATGCATTACCTGAATGAATTGATTCCAGTATTACAAGAATTAGAACAAACACATGCTTTTACCTTCTTAGTGATTTCAAATGAAGCACCGAACTTTGAATTGAAGTCCTTACAGTTCATCAAATGGAAGAAGGAAACGGAAATCGAAGATTTGGCAAAAATGAACATCGGTGTGATGCCATTGAATCATGACATTTGGTCGGAAGGTAAATGTGGCTTCAAAGGATTGCAATACATGTCTTTGGAGATTGCCTCTGTGATGTCGCCAGTTGGAGTAAACACAACAATTGTCGACGATGGTGTTAACGGATTTTTAGCGAGTAGCCCTGAAGAATGGAAAGAAAAACTCAGTTTGCTTCTCGAAAATAAAGACTTACGTGTCCGTCTTGGCAAAGCCGGTAAACAAACGATTGAAAAACGTTTTTCGGTGAATGCACTAAAATCAACGTATTTGAAGTTGTTTTGTGATTAGATTGCGACTTCTTTAAGATAATTTTATTTTTAACGCTAAGGCACGAAGAGCGCAGAGTTTCGCAAAGGAAGATTTCTTTTAATCCATTTAATCCTATTTTCTATTCATAATCTCCGCGCACTCAGCCATCTCTAAAAACTCTGCGTTGAATAAATGGTTATTCTCTTATTTAAAATTAAATTTACCTTCTAAAAAATGACATCCATGAAACTTGTTTTCGCGACACACAATCACAACAAAGCAAAAGAAATTCAGGCACTTGTTCCAGAAGGAATTACCATTGTAACCTTAGACGATTTAAAATGCAACGAAGATATTCCAGAAACAGCTCCAACCTTGGAAGGAAACGCCATTCAAAAAGCGGAATACATTGTCAATCAATTCAATTTGAATGTTTTTGCTGACGATACAGGCTTGGAAATTGAGGCTTTGAACGGAGAACCTGGTGTTATTTCAGCGCGCTATGCTGGTGAACAACGCGATTCAAATCAAAACATGGATTTGGTACTAGAAAAACTGAACGGAATCGAAAACAGAAATGCACAATTTCGCACGGCCATCGCTTTATATTGGGAAGGTGAAAAGCATTTGTTCGAAGGAATTGTAAAAGGAACAATACGCACGGAAAAATCAGGTGATGAAGGTTTTGGATATGATCCAATATTTGAACCCGAAAATTGCGGTAAAACATTCGCTGAGATGAGCTTAGACGAGAAAAACAAAATGAGTCACCGTGCTCGTGCACTTGAAAAAATGATCGCATTTTTAACAACAAAAAAAGTCGATTAAGTGTAAAATAATACACTTCTTTTCACTCCTATAAAACCAAAAAATAAGTACATTTGTCTATATCCTTTTTCGGATATTCAAGCAATACTAAAATCCATTAAAATGAGTTCAACTTCAAAAATTACTTACACGCTTACGGACGAAGCTCCAGCGTTGGCAACTTATTCGTTTTTACCAATTGTTAAAGCGTTCACTGAAACAGCTGGTATTGAAATCGAAACAAAAGATATTTCCTTAGCTGGACGTATTCTTGCAGTTTTTCCAGAGTATTTAAATGAAGATCAAAAAATTGGAAATGCATTATTGGAATTGGGGCAAATGGCAACAACTCCTGAGGCAAACATTATCAAAACACCAAACATTAGTGCTTCGGTTCCACAATTAAAAGCAGCAATTGCAGAATTACAAAGCCAAGGATATGCAATTCCAAGTTATCCCGAAGAACCAACAAACGAAAAAGAGAAAGAAGCGAAAGCTAAATACGATAAAATTAAAGGTAGTGCTGTGAATCCAGTTTTACGTGAAGGTAATTCTGATCGTCGCGCACCACTTTCGGTTAAAAATTATGCGCGTAAGCATCCACATTCAATGGGTAAATGGACAGCAGATTCTAAATCACACGTTGCGCACATGCCAGAAGGAGATTTCTTTCACAACGAGCAATCAATCACTATAAAAGACGCTGGAACATTTAAAATTGAATTTACTGACGTGACTGGTGCAACAACTGTATTGAAAAGCGAAGCCCCTTTGAAAGCGGGTGAAATTATCGACGCAACATTCATGAGCAAAAACAAATTGGTCGATTTCTTGAAAAAAGAAGTTGCTGATGCGAAAAATCAAGACGTATTGTTTTCATTGCACATGAAAGCAACGATGATGAAAGTTTCAGATCCAATTA
>JBDLVK010000025.1:0-79116 GCA_039804825.1 Bacteroidota bacterium | reverse complement strand
CGCGACTTTAGAAACATAACAACCTTTACGATTGACCCTGTTGATGCACGCGATTTTGATGATGCTTTGTCATTCAAACGTTTGGAAAATGGACACATTGAAATTGGTGTTCACATTGCGGATGTAAGTTATTATGTGCGGCCAGGAAGTGAAATGGATAAAGAAGCTTTGAAGCGTTCGAATTCTGTTTACTTGGTCGATCGTGTTGTTCCCATGTTGCCAGAACAATTATCGAACATGGCGTGTTCGTTGCGTCCGAATGAAGACAAATTTAGTTTCTCTGCCGTCTTTGAAATGGATGAAAACGGAAAGGTGTACAACCAATGGTTTGGAAAAACTGTGATCCATTCAGATCGTCGTTTTAGCTATGAAGAAGCGCAAGAAATCATTGAAGGAAAAGATGGAGATTTCAAAGAAGAAATTCTTATTCTCGATAAAATCGCTAAAATTTTGCGAAAAGCGCGCTTAAAACACGGAGCGTTGAGTATTGAATCAGAAGAAATGCGTTTCAAATTGGATGAAACTGGTCACCCATCAGAAGTGATTATTAAGACATCAAAAGACGCACACAAGTTGATTGAAGAGTTCATGTTATTGGCGAACAAAAAAGTGGCGATGTTTGTTGCTGAACCAAAAAAAGGAAGAGATCCTGTTCCTTTTGTTTTCCGTGTGCACGATAAACCAGATGTTGCGAAAATTGCATTGTTCAATGTCTTTATCGATAAATTTGGTTACAAATTAGACTTCACAACACCGGATCAAATTGCTGGAAGCATCAATCGTTTGTTGGATGATATTCGTTTAAAAAATGAGTATTCCTTGATTCAAACAATGGCGATTCGTTCGATGGCAAAAGCAACGTATGAAACAACAAACATTGGTCACTACGGATTGGCATTTGATTTCTACACGCATTTTACGTCTCCAATTCGTCGCTATGCAGATTTAGTTGTTCACCGCATTTTACAAGAAGAATTAACGCATAAAAAACACCGATACGGAAAAGAATTGGACGATGTGTGTAAACGCATTTCGCGTATGGAGCGTAAAGCTGTTGAAGCAGAACGTGAATCAACCAAATACTTCCAAACCTTGTTTGTACAAGACCACATCGGTGAAGAATTTACAGGAACTGTTTCTGGAATTGCGGAATTTGGTTTGTTTGTGAAGATGGACGAAAACTATTGTGAAGGCATGGTTCCAATGAATGACATTCCTGGCGACCGTTTCTATTTCGATGCTGAAAAATACCGCATCATTGGTGGAAAAACGAAGAAAGAATACAATTTCGGAGATAAAGTCCGAGTGCGCATTTACGAAGTTCATCCGCGCAAACGCCAGATCGATTTAGAGTTGGTGGTGGATTAAAAAGAGTTACATTGTTTGACCTTTTTCCTCCTTTTAAAGGCTCTTTTACGTGTTTTAACGTATCCTTACTTAGTGTGAACAACCTATTTTAAGTTCTTGTTGGATGTTTTTGTTTTGGTGGCCCAAAAAGCACTGTATGTTTGCTTCATCAATTATGTAGGTATGAGAACATTTAGAATTAACGGCACCAACCTAACACCAAAGATTGATTTTAATGGAACCACTGGCGAAATGAGTTTAACGGGAAAGTCGATTTTTTTCGAAAAAGATCACTTTTGGGATGGATTGTTTATTTGGTACATGGGTTACCTCAGAAATCCAAAAGAGAAAACTGTACTCAACATCGATTTAGAATATTTTAATACACAAACTTCATCACGCTTGATGTGTTTGCTAAAAATGACGCGCTTTATTCCAAAGAAAGGCTTAGCACTTGAAATAAATTGGGTGTGTTATGATGAAGATGAAGACCAATTAGAACTGATTGAACTATTTGAAAAAGCGACAAAATTGACGATTTCAATTCAACACAAAGTAACAACTCAGAAATTTGTTGCGTAGGGTTTAAGTTACACCATTTTGATGCGATTATTCAAATCATCGCGGTAAGAACCTCCGATTGGAATTACTTTCTTATCGTGTTCCAATGTCAGGTTTGGAAATTCAATTGAAGCAATTTTATCGAGACGAACAATAAAGGAACGGTGGACACGAATAAACTCCGCTGTTCCCATTTTGTTTTCAATGTCTTTCATTGTCGAATGAATCGTATAACGCGTATCCGCCGTATGGATTACCACGTAATCCTTCAAGGCTTCAATGTAGAATATATCGATTGTTTTCAGCTTCACTAATTTGCTATTTGACTTCACAAAAATGAAATCAGCAGAAGCTTCTTTGTTTTCAACTATTGAATACAACAAATCACGTTCACGAATAATTTCTTGTTCTTTACCGTGCTTATAAATTGCCATTTCGATCGACGTGTGTAAATCGATTTCTTTAAATGGTTTTATAATGTAACCGTATGGTTCTGTGACTTTTGCTTTCGATAAAGTCGACTCATCTGCATAGGCGGTTAAGAAAACAACTGGCACAGCTAATTCTGTTCGAATGATTTCCGCTGTTTCAATTCCATTCATATCTCCTTTCAGCATGATGTCCATCAAAACGATGTCTGGACGTTCGCTACGCGCTAGTTCCAATGCTTTTTCACCAGTTGATGCTGCTCCCACAACATTGTAGCCTAATTTATTCAAGCTATGTTGAATGTCTTTTGAAACGATTGACTCGTCCTCTACCACAAGAATATTGGTTTTTGACATAGAGCTATTTAGAGTTTGACTTTCCCAAATGTAATCAAATATTTCGTTCCTTGGTGATTGCGAACTTTAATTTCTCCATCCAATTGTTCAACCAATGTTGAAACAAGTTGTAAACCAAGAGTGTCGGTTTTCATCATGTCGAAATCTTTTGGTAAACCGATTCCATTATCTTCAATTCGCAAGTAAATTGTTTCATCTTTTTCCTCCAAACCGACGGTAATTTGTCCCTCTTGTTTACTTGGAAAAGCATATTTAATGGAGTTGGTTATTAATTCATTTACCAACAAGCCACAAGGTATCGCTTGATCCAACACCAAATCAATTTTTTCCATTTCATCCTTGAATTCAACTATTCCAGAATAAACATGGTATGATGAAATCAAATTGGTACATAAGTTTTGCAAGTAACTCGTAAAATCAATGGAAGAAAAATTCGTTGTTCGGTATAAATTTTCGTGAATGATGGCCATTGAACGAATGCGGTTTCTACTTTCATCCAATATTTCAAGTGTTTTTTCATCCTTCACAAACGAACTTTGAAGGTTTAAAATACTCGAAATTACCTGCAAATTGTTTTTAACTCGGTGATGGATTTCTTTTAGCAAAACCTCTTTCTCTTTCAATGATTCTACAATTTCTTTTTCAGAAAGTTTTTTCTCTGTAATGTCGTGACCAACCAATGAAATTTCGGTTACTTGTCCTTCAATATCTACAATTGGGTTAATAAATAACTCAATCCATCGCACACTTCCTTTCGAATTAAAATACGATTCCATTTGTTTTGATTCTCCCTTTTTTACAGCGTTTAAGATGAAACGGAAATAGCGAATTTGTTTGGCATCGTAGACTTGATTAAAAAAGTAATTGAAAGAATCATTTACTTCCATCTTTTTGTCAATCAAATAGGAAAAGTAATTTTGACAATGGGTGTTGAACGAAGAAATTTTGAAATCGGTGTCCAACGTCAACAATAAAGTATTTGAAGAACTGTCAAAAATCGCATTGCTTCTTAAAAATTGCTCTTGTAGTAGTTTTTCTGTTCGAATACGTTCCTTGATTTCAGTTGCCAGTTTCTTATTCGTTTCTTCTGCTATTTCGGCACGCAACATTTCGCGAGAAAGCTGATGCTGAAGCGAAATATCTTTTATAATCACAAGGGTTGATTCTTTATTCTCAAACAAGGTTGAAACCAAGGTAACATCAACTGTCAGTTCATTTTTGGAAGATGTTTTTAAGCGGAGCTGCTGCTGATAAATTGTTTTATGTTTGCGCTGTTCTTCTACAATCGTTAAAAACTGCTGTTGATCAATCGGTATGAATAAATCATCTATCGTGGTAACCTCGCGCTCAATGATTCCGTGCATTCCTTTGTTGGTATACAACAATTCATTTTGGTGAATAATTAGAATTCCTTCAGGTGTGTTTTCGAGGATTGATTTAAAACTTTGTCGGTTGCGCTCGAGTGCTTGTTTTTCAGCATTTTTCAATGTAATATCAACAATTCTCAACAACCAATACATTCCACTTTTAAGTGGTAAAATGGTTACATCCAATTCTAAAAAACGTGTTTTTCCAGTTACATCTAAATGGACTGTTTTAACGAACTCATTTCCAATTTTTAAGTTGAACATTTGCTGTTGCTCTTCTTTTGAAAAATGTGCGAAAAGAATCGCTGGCAATTGCTCTTTCTTACAATTCAATAAGCGGTAAGATTCATTATTGAAATCAATTACTTGTTCTTTCGTACTGGAGAATTTCAATAAGACATATCCAATTCCAGGATTGTTTACGATTGTACTTAAGTATTCCGAATAATCTTCCACACTTGTAATCAACCGTTTACGTGATACAAGCACCAAAACAGAACAAAGCGAAATGACCGAAAATATACCCATTGTTCCCAAAACAGGTATATCAGGATTTTTCACCTGATTGTAAGCATAAATCAACAATGATAAAACGAAGAAATTATAGAGAATTGCTGGATATAACCGTTGTAAAACAAACAGAATTACAGTGAATAAGGCATAAAAGCAAAAAGTATGAATTAACTCAAAATTACTATCTAAATTGGAAATAAAAGCTAAGTAAGTGACTATGAAAAAATGAACTACAAAAAAGTAAATTAATTTATTATTGAGCCATTGAATGAAATAACTCAAGGCAATGTAAACTGGAAATAACAAAGTGAACGATAAACCAATTTGAAAATAGATGACGGGAACAGCCGTTTGATAAATTAAAAAACAAAAAATTGGACTAATAATCATTCCTGCAATTCCATACAATAGAGCTAGTCGATTAAAATCATTTTCTTTTTCATAATACGGTTTGAACTCCTTTTTAGAAGAATTTGTAAAATGTACTATGTTGTAGAAATTTATCATGTTAAAAGAAAGAAAACCCTTCCTTGTTTTTCGTCGTTTACTTTAACTTTGTAAAGATGCGAATTCTTGATGTAATAAAAAACGTTCACACTTGATTACTAGTAATTTACTTATAACAGCCACCGCGCCCTCCATTAAAGCTAGTTTATTATTTGTAAAAATCAAATTTGGTCGTTTACAGGAAAGAGATAAAAGAATAATTAAAGAAATTTTTTAAAAAGATTATTTATTCCTTTTTATTAGTTGTGTTAATATGTTAGAAAATCTTCTTGATTTTCATTGCTATTTTAACTTATTACGTTTTTAGTGATGCTTATCAACACAATCAATCTGGTTTTAATCCTTTGTTTTTAATTGATTAGCTAGATATTAACAATGTTGTGAATAAGGTAAATTGTGTATAACTAAATAGTGAACTCACGATTAAAATTGTGTCAAACTATAGTGAAAGAAAAACAACAAATCACCAAAACTTTGCTTGCACAATTCAAAAACAATCTGGTTTGGAAATAAAATTGAATAAAGCAAGAAAATACTTTTAGAACTTATTCACGCTAATTAACATTTATAGTAGATTCTAGTGTGTAAAAGTTATTGGTAGGAATCCTTTAAAATTAACTGTTTATAAAACGGTTGATTTCTTGAATGTTTAAAACTTGATTCACTTGTTCATATAGTTTACCTTTGTTTTTCAAATTCACACTATGAGCAAAGTTATTATTCCAATTGGTGCCGATCACGCCGGATTTCAATTAAAAGAACGAGTAAAAGCACATTTAGAGGCAAAAGGATATGAAGTTAAAGACTTCGGTTGTTATTCTGAAGAAAGCATCGATTATCCAGATTACGCGCATCCTGTAGCATCAATGGTGGAAGAAAACGAAAACATGTTGGGAATTGTAATTTGTGGTTCTGGAAACGGAATTAACATGACAGCGAATAAACACCAAGGCATTCGTTCTGCTTTGTGTTGGAAAAAAGAAATTGCTGAATTAGCGCGTCAGCACAACGATGCAAACATAATTGCATTACCTGCTCGTTTTATTTCCGAAGAGGATGGTCTTGAAATGGTGGATGTGTTTTTATCGACAACTTTTGAAGGCGGAAGACACCAAAACCGTGTCAACAAAATTGCTTGTAGCTAAGCAATTACTCTTTCAATAATTCCTGAATAAAGGCTTCTGTTTCTTTTACGTAGTCTGTATAATATTGGCCTGTTCCTGGTCCATTAAATCCTGTGTGCACTTTCTTGATGGTTCCATCTTTTCCAATAAAAATTGCTGTTGGAAAAGAAATAATTTGATTCAACATTTTAAATTGTTCAGAAGCAAGACCTTTATTTGCTGAACCACCAACTAATAATGTATAATCCAGATTTAAGCGTGTTTTTAAGGTACTAATTTTGGCTGCATATTCTTCAAATGTATTTCCAACTTCATATCCAACAGAAATAATTTCTAATCCTTGGTTGTGGTAACGGGCATATAAATCTTTAAAATAACGTGTTTCGTCCATACAATTCGGACACCATGTTCCCATGATTTGAATGATTGTTACTTTTCCTTTGTATTGTTCCGTTGGAAATGTAAAATCTTGACCTTTTAAATCTTTCAGTTGAATAGTGAATGGATCTGAATTTACAACATGTGTCAACGAATCTGGGTGCGTTAATTCAAATAGATCGTTTCTTGTTGCAATCCAATCTGTTTGCCAATGTTTACCACTGTAAAATTTACCATCAATTTTATCATTGCTTAATTTACCCGTAAATAAAAATGCGTGAGAACCATCAAAACAAGATAAAAACAAACTATCTTCCACAACGGTTCCATCTAAGAAACGATAATCGCCTGTTTCTGTCAGAAATGTTCCGCTTATTGCTGTTGAATTTTGTTTGAATAAGCCAACAGCTTTGTAAGCATCCTCTGTATTTGGCTCAAAAGTACTTTCCCATTTACCATTGAAATCACTTGGTAAGTATGTATTACTAACATATAATTTCATGTTATCAAAACGGTGGTTGTAACCTTCTTTGATCGTACATGGAATTTTATAATTAACTCCTTTGTTTAAGTTTTGCCAATAACCTGTTAATTGCTTTTTTTTACTTGGTTTTAATACTAATTTGGAATTGAACGTAGGAAATTCAATAGTTAACGTATCTTTTTTGAAACTTGGATTTGTTAGAATAATTTCTTCTTGTTCATTAAAAACAGAATATGAGTACCCATTTCCAGTTTTAGAAATAACAAACTTAAAAGGAAGTATTGCGTTTTCTGCTAATTGCAAATTACCTGTCCAACTGCCCGTTTTTAACTTTGGAAGCGCTGATTTCTGACTATAGAGCGATACTGAAATTAGTAAAAACCAACCACAGCTGAGTATTTTAAGCATGTACGTTTATCTTTGGAAAGCGAAAATAATGCTTTTTTGAAGTAACTTTAGCTGAAATGCAACCTTTTTTGAAAAATATCTGTCTTTGGTTTTAAGCGCTTATGGATGATGCAACATTGATAATAGAATGTGTTAATGGGAATCCCCGTGCGCAGCGCTTGTTGTTTGACAAATTTGCTCGGAAAATGTTTAGTGTCTGTTTGCGCTACGCTAAAAATGAAGAGCAAGCTGAGGATGTGTTACAAGATGGTTTTGTAAAAGTATTCGGAAAACTAAAAGACTTTAAAAGTGAAGGCTCTTTGGAAGGATGGATACGACGAATCATGGTAAACACAGCATTGGATCAAATTCGTAAGAACAATAAACAATTGGGAGACACGAACATTGATGATGTAGGCTACAAGATTGAAAACAATGATTTTATTGTTGAAAATATGATGGCTGAAGATTTAATGAAAATGGTTCAAGCAATGCCAGATGGTTACAAGGTTGTTTTCAACATGTTTGCCATTGAGGGCTATTCGCACAGTGAAATTGCTGATACATTAGGTATCAGTGAAAACACGTCGAAATCTCAGTATTCAAGAGCAAGAGCTTATTTAAGAGAACGCTTAGAAAAGAATTGAAAGTGGAACATAATGACAAAATAAAGGATCTGTTTAGTGAAAAGTTGGGCAACTTTGAATCTTCGGTGCGCCCTGAACTTTGGTCCAATATTGCTTCTCAAATTGGAGCAACTACAACAGTTACAACTGTTTCTACAGGTGTTTCACTCTTCACTAAAACAATTATTGGTGTATCCGTTGCCGCTGCTTTGAGTGGATTAGGTTATTTCGCTTGGAATAAAGAGCATCAACAAGCTGATAAAAATGATACACAAGTTAATGCAGACAAATCTATTTCGAAAGAAAACAATGTTGTAACTTCTTCTAATACAGCGAATGAAAAGATTCAGAGAAATGCGAATAAAAATAACGGTAGTTCGATAAATCAGTCGTTTGTACCATCGATTTCTGATTTTGTATTACCAACTACTGAAGACTTTATTGATTTACTTTTAGAGAATAAAGAATTACCTATTCCTACTATTCAACTGGCTGAAACAAATTTACCAGAATCTGTTGAAGAGCCAAAACAAGAAAATATAGGAATTCAAGTAGATCATTCAACTGAAAACGTAGATAATTTCTCAAATTCAACACCTCTGCCAGAAATTGTAAAAGTTGATTTAGAATTACCGAATGTATTCACACCAAATAACGATGGAGCGAATGATTATTTTGAAATCAAAAGCAATGGTTTGACAGATTTTAGTCTTGTTGTGTTAGACATGAATGGTAAACCTGTTTATCAAACAACGGATGCTAATTTCAAATGGGACGGGATGAATCTTTCAAATGAAAAAGTGAAGGATGGAAATTATTTGTACTACTTGACTGCCAAGGATTCAGAAGGTAAAATGATTTCTAAATCTCAGTCTTTAAGAATTACAACAGAACGTTAATATTAACGAACTAATTCTCGTGTTTTTTCTATTCCAACGTAGAAATAAATAATGCCGATTGTCAGTAAAACATGGCTTAAATCATTTTTGTCGAACCAAGGATGTGGGTTAATTTTGGCTAAAAAAATAACGGCACTTGGAACCATGATTAATACACCGTAATAGAAGTATTTAAAATCCTTATGGATACGTTTCGAAAAGCGATATCCCAATATTCCTGCAGATAAAATAACGCCAATAATTGTATTGATGGCAACGGGTAAAAAGCCGATTGAGGGTTTTTCTACAATAGGTTGAGTGATACAAACTAAAGAGAAAACCGCAAAAACAAATAAAAGTTTGCTAAAAGCCAATCTTTTTAACAAAGAATACAAACGTTCTTCTTTAATTACAGCAATCATTGCGCGTTCAATGAAATAGATTGAAATGATACCTGTTATCCACGTGAAAAATTTTCCAGGAACACCGAAGTAATAAAATAACGCATGGCCTAAACCACCAACAAAAGAGCTTATTCCGTAAACAAAAAAGAACAAAAACCAATAACGTGAGAATTCTGTTTTGCTTTTCTTCTGAAGTAAATAGAACGACAATAGTAAGCTGACGCCGGCCATTATTGTATCTGTAATAAAAACGTTTGGTTCTAATATGTGGTAATTACCAAGTGTAATGCTGATTTTATCGAAATCTTGACCAAATAACATGTGTTGATTTTAAATTAAAAAAAATCCTTCAACAAGATTGCTGAAGGATTTGAAGTGAGGTCTCGTCCGGATTCGAACCGGAGTAGACGGTTTTGCAGACCGGTGCCTAGCCGCTCGGCCACGAGACCAACAACTTGATTTATTCAATCAAGGAATGCAAAAGTAAGTAAAAAAATTAGAAATTACTCCTAAGTTTTTTGTGAAAATGAATTTTGTAAACAAGTGTTTCATTTTGAGGGGCTAGCACATCTATAAATCAATATACACGTACTTATTTTTGCAGTGAACCATGACAAGAATATGTTGCGCTACAGTTTAGTGTTAAACATAAATTGTTAGTATGAAAACCACTCTTATTTATCTTTCATTAATCTTTTCGTTTGAGCTAACTGCTCAAACAATTTCATGGTCGGGTTTTCCGACAAGTGGAACAACATATACTGCTGGCGTAATGACGGCTACAGTAACCAAGAATAATGTTACAATGTCTGATGGAAGTGGTGCTGCAACACCTAAATATTATGGATCAAATCCGGGTACTCCTTGTTACACAGCAGGAAGTTTAGCCCTGTATACAGCTTTTTTTAATAGTTATACAGCTGCTTCAAATTCTCATGTTACTGTATCTATGAATTTTACATCAGGGGGAACAACAAATGGAACATGTAGTAGTGTACAATTTTCTATTAAGGATATTAATTCTGGTGAATCGTTTACGGATTTTTTAGATGTGATTGAGATTGCAGCTATTGATGGAAACAATGCTGCTATTCCAGTTGCGAATATTGTTGCTTCTTTACCTGCTTCAACAGCACAAACAACTTCTGGATCAGTTCGAAGAATTGTTGGACACAATAGCACGCAAGAAACAACAGGTTCTTTTTCATCAAGTCCGTGTAACAATACAACTGTAACAATTACACCACCAACAGGCGTGGCTTTAAAGTCTATAACAATAAAGTATAGACCAGGTTATGGGACTAGTATTTCTAATGCGTATTACAGCGCTGGTACCCATCCAGCTGCTCAATATATTTCAATAAGTAATTTAACATTGACTCCAACTGGCAGTGGTTGTGTTACTTTACCTATTGAAATGACAAGTTTTTATGGGGCTTGTACGGATAATATGAGTGAGTTAAAATGGTCTACAGCAAGCGAATTAAATAATGATTATTTCTTATTGGAACAAAGTAAGAATGGAGTAGATTTTGTGGAGGTTGCACAAGTTGATGGTGCTGGAACAAGTTCATCTGAATTGAATTATAAAGTGAGAGTTTCAAGTGAATTGGGTGCATATTATCGTTTGAAACAAGTTGATTTTGACGGACATTCCGATCAAACAGATGTGATTTTTGTGTCCTGTAAAACACCAGATGTTTCGGTATTTCCAAATCCATTTGAAAATACGATTGTTGTACAGTTGGATAAAAAGGATACGCGATCACCTGCTATCAAAATCCGTGATTTGAATGGTAAAGAAGTGTTTATGCTTTTTATAGATAATACTAATCAAACTGAAATAGTTCTTGATTTGAAGGAATTGCGATCGGGTATGTATATATTGGAAGTTAGCGATTTGGAAACAATGGAACTAATATCGAATACGAAAATCAATAAGTTGTAAATAAAAAAAGGGGAAATTAATTTTTCCCCTTTTTTTTATTCTTCTATGATAATTGCAACATTGTCAACATCTCCATTTATTGGAGGACAAATTTTCGTCACTTTCAATTTTACAAAATCAATGTTGTCAATTTCTATTTTTAATCGATTGATGATTCGTTGACCTACATGTTCAATCAACTTAGATCGAATGGCCATTTCCTCACATACAATTCTATTCACATCGACATAGTCAACAGTTTTTTTTAATTCGTCTGTTTGTGCCGCTTCAGTGAAGTTTGTATTTAACATAACATCAACACTGTAATGGCCACCAATTTCTCCTTCTTCTGGCAAGCAACCGTGAAAGGCGTAAATTTTTATGCCATTGACCTCAATTGTATGTTTCATGCTTGGTTTTTAAGCGCTTCAATTTTTGTAAGTCCTTGATTCATACGTTCTAAGCATTCTTCTTTACCTAAGAAAGCTGCTATTTCGAACATACTTGGACCCATTCCAGTTCCTGTGATTAAAAGTCTAAAATTTGGTAAAACAGCACCAATTCCCATTCCTTTCTCTTCCAAGAAAGATTTAAATGCATTTTCTACAGAATCATGATCAAATGTTGAAAGCGCTTCTAAATTAGTTTTCCATTCCATCATCAAGGCACCAGTTTCCTCTTTCCATTTTTTAGAAACTGTCTGTTCGTCGTATGAAGTTGGTCGTTCCAAAAGATAAGCTCCTTCAGTTGCAATGTCTTGTATAAACGTTGCACGTTCTTTCATCAAATGACAAACCGTCGTTAAACGTGAAACATCGTATTTGTTTTCAAGAACTTCTGAAAGTTGAATAGCCAATTCTTCGTTTGGAGTTGAACGTAAATATTGTTGTTGGAACCATTTTGTTTTGTCTGGGTCGAATTTTGCTCCTGCTTTAGAAACGCGATCCAATGTAAAGGCTTCACATAATTCTTCTAACGAGAAAATTTCTTGATGTGTTCCTGGGTTCCATCCTAAGAAAGCCAACATGTTGATGAAAGCTTGATGATGGTATCCTTTTTCACGATAACCTGAATACAATTCTCCTTCTGCTGTTGTCCAATCTGTAGGGAAAACAGGGAAACCTAAACGATCTCCATCTCTTTTTGATAATTTACCGTTACCGTCTGGTCTTAATAACAATGGTAGATGTGCAAATTGTGGACAATCCCAGCCGAATGCTTCGTACAACATCACATGTAACGGAGCTGATGGTAACCATTCTTCTCCGCGAATAACATGACTAATTTTCATTAAATGATCATCAACGATATTTGCCAAGTGATAAGTAGGCATTCCGTCACTTTTGAATAAAACTTTGTCGTCTAGGTTGTTTGTATTTACTGTAACCCATCCTCTGATCATATCTTCGAAGCGAATGTCTCTATTTCGAGGCATTTTCATTCGAATGACATAAGGTGTATTATTTGCAAGTAATTCTTCAACTTGATCTTGTGGAAGTGTTAAAGAATTCTTTAAAGATGTACGTGTAACATGGTTGTATTGCCAGTTAGGCATACCCATTTGCTTTGCACGTTCGCGCATAGTTTCTAATTCCTCTGCAGTATCAAAAGCGTAGTATGCTTTGTCTTCTTTCACCAATTGTTCAGCGTAAGGTTGATACATTGCTTTACGTTCAGATTGCACGTATGGACCGTATTCTCCTCCTAAACCAGGGCCTTCTGTAGGCATGATTCCACACCATTTAAGCGCATCCATGATATAATCTTGCGCTCCTGGAACAAAACGAGTTTGATCGGTATCTTCAATACGAATTAAAAATGTACCGTTGTTTTTCTTTGCAAAAAGATAATTGTATAACGCTGTACGCACTCCTCCCATGTGTAATGGTCCTGTTGGCGATGGAGCAAATCTTACTCTTAATGGTTTATCAGACATTGTTTGAATTTTGCTGCAAAGATAAGTAGAATTAAAGTATTGAAAATCTGATTCTGATATTTTATCCTTCGCATGGAATTGAACACTCAGAAAGTAAGATTGTATCGTTAAATAACTTTAATAATTACGCGTTTTGATAGATATGTTTTACTTTAGTAGGTTAAGCAATACACAAGCTAAATTATGGTGAATTCTTTTGATCGTTTATTGGAACAAATTGATGCTTTTATACGCAAGTATTACAAGAATCAAATGATAAAAGGAGCACTACTTTTTGTGGGTGTTCTGTTGGTTTCATTTTTAATTACTACGACACTCGAGTACTTTGGTCGTTTTGGGAGCATAACAAGAGCTATTCTATTTTTCACATTTATTGGTGTGAACCTCTTCATACTTGGAAAATTTTTGATTATTCCTTTAATGAAGTTGTATTCTTTTGGTAAGCGAATTAACCGTTATCAAGCTTCTGAAATCATTGGTACTTTTTTTCCAACTGTTTCTGATCGTTTAAAAAACACTTTACAATTGAACGATGCGTTAACGAACAATGAAGGAAATATTGAGTTATTAAGAGCTAGTGTTGCTCAGCGTTCTAACACATTAAGCGTTGTTCCTTTTAGTTCAGCAATTGATTTTAAGAGCAACCGTAGATACGTTAAGTATCTTCTTCCTGTTTTTTCAGTGTTCATTGCAATTGCGGTTGCCTCACCGAATTGGTTCACCGATAGTACTGAACGTGTGATTAACTATTCAAAAGAATACAAAGAAGAAGCACCTTTTGAATTTATTCTTTCTGATGGAAAATTTGTAGTTGAAGAAGGTGATGATTTACCTGTTGAAGTTGTTTTGAAAGGTAAAGAGTTGCCTGAACAGGTTTATCTAATCAGTGAGAACGGAAAGTTTTTGATGAAGAAAACGGGTAAAAACTCGTTCTCTGGAGTTATTAAAAAACCAAAGAAATCAGGAATATTTAGCTTTGAAGCGAATGAATTTGTGAGCGATTTGTATGAAATGAAAGTGTTTGGTAAAGCAACTGTAGGAAAATTTGAAGCGCGTTTAGTATATCCTAACTATTTAGGTAAAACGGATGAAATTATTACTAATTCTGGTGATTTAACAGTTCCAGAAGGAACAGAAATTGAGTGGAGTTTAGTAGCAAAAAACACGCGTTTTATAGAAGTTCTGTTCAATGGTTCTAAGAAACATTATACTACGGAAGGGTTAAAATTCTCAAAAAAATTGCTTCAGAGTTCAAAGCTTGGATTGATTTTGGGTAATCGCTATTCGTCAAAAATTGATTCTGTTTCTTACGGAATAAGTGTGATAAAAGATGCTTATCCAGCTATTCAAGTTGAGGAAATAAACGATACGGTTTCTGAAGGTGTGCGTTATTTCAAAGGTCAAGTTTCAGATGATTATGGCTTGAATAGTTTAAATTTCGTTTATACTATTATTTCAGAAAACGGTAACAAACGTGAAGAGCGTATGTCTGTTCAGCGAGTGATTGGTACAAGTCAAACGTTTGATTTTGGTGTTGATTTCAGACGAGAAAACGTTAAATTGAATGACCGTATTGAGTATTATTTTGTTGTTGCTGATAATGATGGTGTGAATGGATCTAAAACAACGAGAAGTCAAGTTTATACCTATAAACTTCCGTCGTTAGAGGAATTGAATGAGAAGCGAGAAGAAGATCAAACGGAGATAAATGAAGATTTATCCGACCTGTTAAAGCGCACGAAGGATTTCCAAAAAGATGTTGATAAGCTTAAGAAAGATGTATTAAACAGTAAGAAAAGCGATTGGAATAAGACAAATCAAATTAATCAATTAAAAGAAGAGCAAAAGAGCATTTTAGAGTCTTTGGAAAATATGCAGCAGTTGATGGAGCAAAGTACCCAAGAGAAGAACCAGCTTTCTGAGATGGACAAGGAATTGATAGAGAAGCAGGACATGATCGAGAAGCTTTTAGAAGAGTTGATGGATGATGAGTTGCGTGATTTATTGGATCAGTTGGAGAAGTTGCTTGAAAAGAACAACAAGGAAGAAATGAAGGATAAACTTGATGAAATTGAGCAATCTTCTGAGGACATGAATAAACAGTTAGATCGATCTTTAGAGATGCTTAAACGACTTCAAGTGAACGAGAAGATAGATGATATCGAAAAAGAGTTGAAATCGCTTGCAAAAGAGCAAAAGGAACTGAAAGATCAGTTAGAAAAGCAAGCATTAAGTAAAGATGAAGGTCTGAAAAAGCAAGAAGAAATTAACAAGAAGTTTGAAGACTTGAAAAAGGATTTAAATGAAATGAACGAATTGAATAAGTCTTTAGAGAAGCCAATGAATATTGATGACACGAAAGAAGAGCAAGAGAATATTCAACAGGATTTAAATGATTCAAAAGAAAGTTTAGATTCTGGTAAATCTAAGAAGGCTGGTGAAAGTCAAAAGAGTGCGGCTGAGGAAATGGAGCAGTTAGCAGAAAAGCTTGATAGTCAGCAACAAGAAGCAAACAAACAGCAGGAAGAAGAGGATATTAATAGTTTAAGAAACATTCTAGAAAGTCTTATGGTTTTGAGTTTTGATCAAGAGGATTTGATGCTTCGTTTTTCAAGAATTAACGATTCGGACCCTGCTTATCGTCGATATGGTCGTAAACAACGAACGATTGTTGATGATACGAGAATTGTTCGAGACAGTCTGCTAGCATTGGCTAAACGTCAACCAAAAATTGCCTCTTTTGTGGATAAGGAATTGGTTGTGATTAAAGAAA
The DNA here is from genome assembly GCA_039804825.1 of Bacteroidota bacterium. GTDB lineage: Bacteria > Bacteroidota > Bacteroidia > Flavobacteriales_D > Crocinitomicaceae > M0103. The sequence goes on along the minus strand of JBDLVK010000025.1, from coordinate 63,119 downwards.
ATCACGCGCTTGCATTAGAAGATATTGATGAACATCGTAAACGTGAACTAGGCTTGAGACAGCAGTCTGTAATGACGGCCTACAATAATTTAGCTTTGTTACTTAATGAAAGTTTGCAAAGCATGCAGAGTCAAATGAAGAGCAAAATGGAGGGTTCTGGGAGCTGCAATAACCCTGGGGGTAAAGGTAAACCTAAACCGGGTTCTTCTATGAATCCAGGAGACATGAAACAAATGTTGAAAAAGCAATTGCAGCAGATGGAAAAAGGTCCTAATCCTGGTGGTGAAAAGCCGGGAGATCAGCCAGGTCAGAAACCGGGTCAAACAGGTCAAGGTGGTATGGGAATGCCAGGTTTAGGTAACAAAGAAATTGCAAAAATGGCAGCTGAACAAACTGCAATTCGCCAACGCTTGGAGCAGATGCGTAATGAAATGAATAAAGATGGAAAAGGCAAGGGAAATCAATTGAATCCATTAATAAAGGAATTAGAAGAGCAGGAAAAGGACTTAATCAATAAGAATTTCTCAAAAGACTTAGTGAAACGTCAAAAGGATATATTGACACGATTATTGGAGAGTGAAAAAGCCTTAATGGAACGAGGTTTCGAAGAAAAAAGAGAATCAACATCTGGAAAAAATGAAAATTATGGTAACAAAATTCGTTTTGATGAGTATAACAAGCAAAAACTCAATCAAATTGAATTGTTACGTACGGTTGACCCTGTTTATAGAAAGTATTATAAGGATAAAGCGAACGAATATTTCAATCAGAGTTTGTAGTTAATTTAACTATGATAAGTTGATATGAAAGAAGGATTTACAATTATTGATACCCTATCCATCCCATCTGATTTTGAGGCGGTCTCTCAAGTTGAAATGCTTGTTGACCGTGTGTGTAATCAATTGGGTGTAAATGAAGACTTCTATGGAAATGTTTTGATTGCGGTTACAGAAGCTGTTAACAACGCGATTGAACATGGTAATGGTAAGGTTATAACTACTGAAGTAAGAGTGGCTGTAGGAGATAATCCTTCTGAGTTCTGTTTTAACGTTAAAGATCAAGGAAGAGGTTTTGATTTTGACCACTTACCCGACCCTACTGCTCCTGAGAACATATTGAAGGAAAACGGTCGTGGTATTTTCTTAATGAAGAACTTGGCTGATGAAGTTGTTTATGAAGATGCAGGAACGAGTGTAAATATTTATTTTACGAAATAGATGATAGAATTTTCGTTAGAAAATGTAGATGTTCCGGGTCTTGACTCGGAACATTTTGCTTTATGGCTGGAACAGGTTGTTTTGTCTGAGGGTTTTGTGCTTGGAGATATTAATTTAATTTTTTGTTCTGATGAGTCTTTGCTTAAAATGAACATAGAGTTTTTGCAACATGATTATTATACAGATATTATCACGTTTGATTATTCTGAAGATGGTGTTGTAAGTGGTGATTTGTTTATTTCAATTGATCGCGTTGTGGATAATTCGATTGAATTAAAAACTAGTTATGATTCAGAACTGAAGCGTGTGTGTGTACATGGAGTTTTACACTTATGTGGATACAAGGATAAGTCTGACATTGATGAAATGGAGATGCGTTCAAAGGAGGATTTTTATCTTCAGAAATATGTTTCACGTGAAACATAATCTAATCGAATGGTTGTAATTTTGTTCCACGTGAAACATTGAGGTATGTTAAAAGAGTATGATGTTATAGTTGTTGGGGGTGGACATGCGGGCTGTGAAGCTGCAAATGCTGCTGCTCGAATGGGAAGCAGTGTGTTGTTGATTACAATGAACATGAATACAATTGCTCAGATGAGTTGCAATCCTGCAATGGGTGGTGTTGCAAAAGGTCAAATTGTTCGTGAAATTGATGCGTTGGGTGGTGGTTCTGGAATTGTGAGTGATCGAAGTGCAATTCAGTTTCGAATGTTGAATCTTTCAAAAGGTCCTGCAATGTGGTCGCCAAGAACTCAGAATGATCGAATGTTGTTTGCTGAGGAGTGGAGACTGTTGTTAGAAAGGAATCCAAATGTTGATTTTTGGCAAGACATGTGTACCGGGTTGATTGTTGAGAGAGATGTAATTCGAGGTGTTAAAACTTCGCTTGGAATTGATGTGTTTTCGAAGGCTGTTGTTTTGACAAATGGTACTTTTTTGAATGGTTTAATTCACTTGGGTGAAAAACAATTTGGAGGTGGTCGCGCTGCTGAAAGAGCTTCAACTGGAATTACGGAAGATTTAATTCGTTTGGGTTTTGAAGCGGGAAGAATGAAAACTGGAACACCGCCTCGAGTTGATGGTCGTTCATTGGATTACACAAAAATGGAAATTCAGGAAGGCGATTCGAATCCATCAAAGTTTAGTTTTGGAAATACTCTTGCTTTGCAAAAACAACATGCTTGTCATATTACGTATACGAATGAGGATACGCATGATTTATTGAGGACTGGTTTTGATCGTTCTCCAATGTTTAATGGATCAATCAAAAGTACAGGTCCAAGATATTGTCCGAGTATTGAAGATAAGATTAATCGTTTCGCAGACCGAGATCGCCATCAAATTTTTGTGGAACCAGAAGGTTGGAACACTGTTGAGATTTATGTGAATGGGTTTAGTACTTCCTTGCCAGAAGATGTTCAATTGAAAGCGATGCGAACAATTCCTGGATTTGAAAATGCGAAAATGTTTCGACCAGGTTATGCAATCGAATATGATTACTTCCCTCCTACTCAGTTAAAACATACGTTGGAAACAAAGTTGATTTCTGGTTTGTACTTCGCAGGACAAATTAATGGGACAACTGGTTATGAAGAAGCTGCTTGTCAAGGGTTAATGGCTGGAATAAACGCACATCGAAAAGTGCGTGAATTGTCGCCAATTATTTTGAATAGAAGTGATGCTTATATTGGTGTGTTGATTGATGATTTGATTACGAAGGGAACGAAAGAACCGTATCGTATGTTTACTAGTCGTGCTGAATATAGAATTTTATTAAGACAAGATAATGCAGATGTTCGTTTAACGCCAATAGGACATGAAATTGGTTTGGCGGATGATGAAATGTTGGAGCGTGTAAATAAAAAAGTGGCAGGAACGGATCAATTTAAACGTTCATTAAAATCAATTGGGGTAACGCCTTCCATGGCGAATCCTATATTAATTGCTAAAGAAAGTTCTGAAATAACTCAACAGGTTAAGTTGAGTAGTTTAATTACGCGTCCACAAATTGATATGAATGATGTGTTACAGATGTCGGTTGAAATTAATGAACTTGCTTCTGAGTTAAACGTGTTACATCCAGATGTTGTTTCTCAGGCTGAGATTCAGTTGAAATATGAAGGTTATATTGAACGTGAGGAAGAACAAGCTAAGAAAATGGGACGCATGGAAGAAGTTAAGATTCCGGATTCCATTGATTACCGAGCTTTAAAGAGTTTGAGTTCGGAGGCAAAAGAGAAATTATCTACTATTCGACCTGTAACTATTGGTCAAGCTGCGCGTGTAAGTGGTGTTTCCCCGAGTGATATTACCGTTTTATTGATTCATTTAGGAAGATAATACGAATAGTTCCACGTGGAACTTATATGAAATAAAAAAGGTCCGAAACTTAATTTCGGACCTTTTTTTATGCTTCTTTTGGAGCTATCCAATCACCATTTTCTTTGATTAGTTCGATGAGCTGATGAACCGCATCATCTTCAGGAACGTTCTTTTTTACAACCGTTTTTTCTTTGTATAGATTAATTTTTCCTGGTCCAGTTCCAACATAACCATAATCTGCATCTGCCATTTCTCCTGGTCCGTTAACTATACAACCCATAATTCCAATCTTTATTCCTTTTAAATGCGAAGTTTCTTTTCGAATCTTAGCTGTCGTTTCTTGTAAATCAAACAATGTTCTGCCACAAGAAGGACATGAAATATATTCTGTTTTAGAAATTCGAGTACGTGTTGCTTGAAGTATTCCAAAGGCTGTAGAGTTGATTAACGTTTGTGGTTGAGATCCGGTTAACATTAATCCGTCTCCAAATCCATCTATAAACAATGACCCAGCAGAACTCGAAACGTTTAATTGGTAGTTTTCTGGGTCTGTTGCGCTATCGTTTATTTTAAAAATAACAGGATTGTTTATATTTAATTCCGCAAAAATAAAATAAATATAGCGGTATAATTGTGTTTTGTTTGAATATTCTGTTTCTAATAAAACAACTGCTTTTGGGTGATTAACAAGCTTTAAGTAGTTATTCTCTTGGCTAGGATCAACAGTAACAAAACACATTTGGTTTTGTGAAAGAGCTTCTAAGTCATTTAAATTGACATGTGGGTAAAATCCTTGTTTGTTCGAATAGTTGTTTTGCCAATTTTGTAAACTACAAATAACTCCTAATGTACCCGGTACTTCAAAATCGATTTGTTTGTCACCAATGAATACATAATCTGCAGCTTGGTCTTGTAAATTCCATTTGTCTAATTGAACAGAATAATTGTATCCAAAACCATAAAAGTTGGCTGGAGTAATGTTTTCTTTCTGAGAAAAATCAGCAACGACAACAGGGACATGCTTACCACCAATGTTATGGCTTTCTGTTGAATGTCTGCGTTCATAGTGAAATGGAGAATAAGGACGTTGGATTTCAATTTCAGGTAGTTCGAAATTTGATTTATTTCCGTGAAACTTTTCAATTAGTTTTCGTGCAACAGGCATTTCAAACTCAGGTTCTTCTGTCAAAGAAACGCGAATGGTATCTCCTAGCCCATCTTCTAAGAGTGCTCCAATTCCAACAGCTGATTTAATTCTTCCGTCTTCCCCATCTCCCGCTTCGGTTACACCAAGGTGTAAAGGGTAACAACGTCCGTTTTGCATCATCGTTGCTGCAAGTAATCGGTAGGCTTGAACCATTACCAGTGTGTTACTTGCTTTCATTGAAATAACTAAGTTGTAAAAGTCATTTTTTTCGCAAATACGGATAAATTCCATAGCTGATTCAACCATTCCTTCCGGAGTATCGCCGTATTTACTTAAGATGCGATCAGAAAGAGAACCGTGATTGGTTCCAATGCGCATGGCGGTATTATGTTCTTTGCAAATTTGAATTAATGGTGTGAATTTTTCCTCTATACGTTTTAATTCCAATTGATAGCTGTCTTCCGTGAAATCGATTTCTTCGAATTTCTTTTTGTCCGCATAATTTCCCGGGTTAACGCGAACTTTTTCAACTATTTTTGCGGCAATTTCTGCTGCATTCGGAGTAAAATGGATATCGGCAACTAAAGGTGTAGAGTATCCTTTTTCAACCAGTTTCGACTTAATTTCTTTTAGGTTTTCAGCTTCATTTTTACTCGGTGCTGTTAATCGAACTAACTCACAACCAGCGTCGATCATTCTAATGGATTGAGCAACAGACAGTTCTGTGTTCATGGTGTCTGTAGTGGTCATCGATTGAACACGAATGGGATTGGTTGCACCCAATTTTAATGATCCGATTGAAACCTCAACTGTTGTTAATCGTTCTCGTTTAAATTGATTTACGCAATAGTTTAAATTCTTATTTGCTTCTACCATAGGAAGTTAGTCTGAAAAATTATATTCTTATCTACTTAAACAAAGGTAGAGATTAAAATGTTTTGATTGGATTTGCAAAATGAAGTTTATGACAGCATTCCGTTGATAATCATGTAAAACGCGTTTTTCCGTTAATATTTTGTTAAATTTGAAAAAATAAAAATGTTAGATCTATGAATTTTTCAGATATAAAATTCGCAAGAAACCACAACGAAGAATTTTACAAAGTACTGCGCCAACGTGTGAATGAGTACTTCAAAGAACGAAATATTACGCGTTATGCAAATTCGAAAATGGTTTTCAAAACGGTTTTTATGTTCTTGCTTTATTTTGTTCCTTTCATTTTAATGTTAACCCTCGTTTCAAACACGTGGTTGTTTTTCGGAATGTGGCTTTTGATGGGTTTTGGAATGGCTGGTATTGGTCTTTCCGTTATGCATGATGCAAATCATGGTGCTTATTCAAATAAAGAAGGTGTCAACACTTTGGTTGGGTCAATTTTGTATTTTTTAGGCGGATGTGATGTCAACTGGAGAATTCAACACAATATTTTACATCATACGTATACAAATGTTACGGGCTTTGATGAAGACATTAATCCTGGTCCAGTAATGCGCTTTACACCCCATGAAAAAAGAAGAGTTCTACACAAATATCAACACATCTATGCCTATTTTCTTTACGGAATGATGACTTTGATGTGGTTTGTCACTAAAGATTATAAGCAAGCAGCACGTTATAAACGAATGGGTTTAATAGGTACTCAAAAATTAACCTACACAAACCTAATGGTGCGTATTGTTGTATCTAAAATTTTATATGCCGGAATGATTTTCGGATTACCAATGTGGCTTTCTCCAATGCCATGGTATTTTACAATTTTAGGCTTTTTAACAATGCAATTTATCGCTGGTTTTATCTTAGGTATTATTTTCCAACCGGCTCATGTTGTTCCGACTTCTGACTATCCTATGCCAGATGATTCTGGAAATATTGATGCAGATTGGGCTGTAAGTCAATTGTACAACACTGCAAATTTTGCACCTGGAGCTAAATTGTTTTCATGGTATGTTGGTGGTCTTAACTATCAAGTTGAACATCATTTATTTCCAAACATTTGCCACATTCATTATAGTTCAATTTCTAAAATTGTAAAGGCAACAGCGGAAGAATATAATTTACCTTACCATTCTTACCGCACTTTTGGTCAAGCTTTATCAGACCACACAAAAATGCTATACCAATTGGGAAATTTTGATAATGCTCCAGCAATGCACTGATTAAAATGACGTTTGAATTTTACCGAGAATATTGTTTAAGAAAGCCTTTTGTGACGGAAGGCTTTCCTTTTGATGCCACAACTCACGTACTCAAAGTTGGTGGAAAAATGTTCGCGTTGAGTGACATCGATGATTTTACCGGAATAAATTTGAAGGCTGATCCTGAAAAGTCAGTTGAATTGAGAGAGCGTTATATGGGAATTCAACCGGGTTGGCACATGAATAAAACACATTGGAACACTGTGTCAGTAATTGATGATGTGACTGACGAATTAATTCTTGAACTGATTGACCATTCATATTCTATTATTTATAACTCTTTACCTAAAAAAGTTAGAAATGAGCTTGAGATGGGATAAATATATTTGGTCTGTTCGATTAGCGAAAACAAGATCTCAAGCGTCTGAAGAACTTTCAAAGGGACGAATTAAAATTAATGGAATTCAAACTAAACCAGCAAAAGAACCCAAAGTTGGAGATGTAATTAGCATTTCTAAAAACACTGCTACTTTTTCATTTAGAGTAATTCAATTATTGGATAAAAGAGTTGGTGCCAAATTGGTTGCAGATTATCTTATTGACACAACTCCTCTTGAAGAAATAGAAAAGTTCAAAACCTACCAATTATCACAACAAGTATATCGCCAAAACGGTAGTGGAAAGCCTTCTAAAAAGGACCGTAGAGAAATTGACGACTTCTTGGAAGACTGGGATTAGCCGAATTTTATATTTTTTTCACATTCTACTGTAACTTTTATTTAAGTTGTGGGTCTTACCTCAAAAAAAGGATAAAACGCATTAAAACAACTTAAAATCAAAAGTTATGAAAACAATAATTTACACATCAATTTTCTTACTGAGCACAACATTGTTCGGACAAGAAGAAGGAAACCCTGATACGACACGTGTGAACATGGGTAAAATGGAAATCATTTTGATTGATCACAGTGGAGATGAAGAGATGGATGAAACAGACCTTGACACACTTGACGCAATTCCTGATGAAGAAGAAAAAGAAAAATTCGAAGCACATTGGGCTGGGCTAGACATGGGTTTCAGTTTGTTGATGAACAAGGATATGACGACAAATTTCGATAGTTATCCATATTGGAAAAACGATCCAGCTCGTTCAATGACGTGGAATTTAAACCTTATGGAACATAAATTTGCAATTGCAAAACAATACTTTGGCGTAACAACCGGTTTAGGGTTTAGTTTCACCCAGGTTGCATTTAAAGATAATTACCTTTTACAAGCTGCTGGAGACACTTTATTCGCAACAATTGATACGGTAAGCACTTATTCAAAAAACAAGCTTAGAGCGGCTTATTTGACGGTTCCAGTATTGTTGGAATTCTGTACAAATGCGGATGAAGATAAAAGCTTCTATTTAGCAGCTGGTGTTGTAGGAGGTGTCAGAATTGCTTCTCGTGTGAAACGAGTGGGAGAATTTGACGGAAAACAATTTGAGCAAATTCAAAAGGGAACATACGGATTGAATTCTTTCAAATTAGACGGAACAGTTCGTTTGGGTTATGGATCTTGGGGCGCATTTGCTAGCTACAGTTTGTTACCATTGTTCGATACAGCAAAAACAACTGAAGTGTATCCTCTAACATTTGGATTATCATTAAACTTTTAGGTAAGTAGTAACATAAGCAAGAAAGAAAAATGCTGGTCTCGAAAGGATCAGCATTTTTTTATTCATAATTGTTTCACGTGAAAATTCACATTGATTATTCTTAGATATGTTGAAATAATCAACAGTAACCATCAAGACGTAACTTAATGAATTGTATTATGTGTTTGTAAAATGAATTCTCTATTCAAAAGTAGATGCATAAAAAAAGCCCCGCAACTGCGGGGCTTTTCATTATCAAAAATGATAATTATTTTTTAACAACGTTAAATTGAGATGTTTTACCGTTCTCAAGAGTTACATTGAAAATGTACATTCCTGATTGTAAATTACTCATGTTAACAGTTGCTTGACCATTCATTAATGAAAGAGCGTTGTTCATAACAACTTTTCCAGTAAGATCTGTTACAACAATAGTACCGTTTCCTTTTTCGTTTAACGTAACAGTTACGTTATCGTTAGTTGGGTTAGGATAAGCAGTTCCAAAAACTGTATTGTTTTCCATGATTCCTAACTCAGCAGCTGGGAATAATTTCAAACCAATTGATGGAGCTGGATTACCGTTCCAACCACCTGAATACCAAGTTGTATTATCAATGTTAATTGGGAAAATAACTGTATCAAGAATGTTTTGGTTAGCGTTGTAGTTCAAAGAACCATCGTATCCGAATGCTGGCTCAACAGTTTGAGTTTCAACACAGAATAAGTAGTTTTGGTTGTCAACCATGATGAAAGGAGTGTTGAAGTTAACCAATACTTCATCACCATTAACGTAAGATGCAGGTGGATAGAATTGTCCAAAAGCAACTTCTACATAAGAATCATAAGTTGGTGTTGCACTGAAAGTAGTTGCAGCGTCATTCCACTCATAAGCATACAAGTTGATTTCTTGTGCTTGTAAATCGTATAAAGAAGTATCAACTTTAACAGCTGTGTACAATCCTAAAACTCCAGCACGACTTGCGTTAGCATTCGTGAAACGAATACAAGATTTGTAAGTTGAAGTGTGGTTTTTAGGGTATGAATTTACTGCAGGCTCTCCGTCAACAGCGTTGTATTTTGCGTAAGAATATACATCGTCAGTTACATAGAATTTAGAACTAAATACGTTATCTCCAGGACCTTCATCTGTGTTAGAACCTAAAGAAACTGTATATGTTAATGTGTACTCACCAGCTGGATAAGTTGGTAAAGCAAATAAAGAGAATGATTCAGGGTTACCCGCGAAAATACCTACAGTATCTTTGTAAGCCATTGTCAAAGGACCAACTGTACTTGTATAAGCCGTTGGGTTACCTGGTGCAGCGATTGTAGCTGTTACAGTAACACCAGTTTGTGTAGCAGTACCATAGTTTACCAATTGAATTCCAGGTGTGAAGTTAAATTCACCACCATTTTGAGCTAAAATAGCTGGTGTAGATGCTTGGTTAGCAATGATAATACTAGCAGGATCTGAACCTACGTCATTTGTGTTAATACCAAATTTGTTACCGATGAACATAACAACTGGACCATTTTGCATTTCTGCAATCAACTGGTTACCGTCAGTTTTGCTCAAAATAACTCCTGGGATAGTAACGTTTACACCATCAGTACCAGCAGTCATACCAATAGAAGCATCTTCTCTGTTTACAATGATTACACCAATTGCTCCAGCATTTTGTGCATTCAACATTTTTAAAGAGAAGTTACAAGTGTTACGGCGAATAACCGCAATTTTTCCAGCATAAGCTCCTGCTGGTGAAGGGTTACAACCTTCTTCAGACAATAGATTTCCGTAAGTAGCATTTGTACCTGCAGTTCCATCGTCAACCAATACTAATTCTCCTTGAATATGAGTACCGTCAATGTTGAAATCTAAGGCCATTGCCCATGTTCCATCATCTGTCTCTCCTGGCCATCCACCTTCATTGGCTTGAACGCCATAATCAAAATTGCGTTGTATTGCTGCCGGTGAAATACCTGCAACTACAACTTGAGCTACTACCTCTAAAGCAAAGAAGGAAGCAACTACTCCAAGTAATAATTTTTTCATAAGCTTAAAATTAATTTGCACTAAAAATAATACAAAATTCATTATTGTATATCCTTCAGAACGAATTATTATAGTTATTCGTTGGTTTATCCATAAAAAAACCGTCCAACAAATGCTGAACGGTTTTAAAATAGGTGACATATTTTGTATTAAGACTTCATAGAAGCTTTCAGATATTCACGATTCATGCGAGCAATGTTCTCTAAGGAAATTTCTTTTGGACATTCAACTTCACAAGCCCCTGTGTTTGTACAGTTACCAAAACCTTCTTCATCCATTTGTTTTACCATGTTCAAGACACGCTGTGTTGCCTCAACTTTTCCTTGTGGTAAGAGGGCCAATTGAGAAACTTTCGCTGAAACAAATAACATTGCAGAAGAATTTTTACAAGTAGCAACACATGCTCCACATCCAATACAAGTAGCTGCTTCGAAGGCTTTGTCAGCATCAACTTTTGCGATAGGAATAGCATTCGCATCCATTGTTCTACCTGATGTATTCACAGAAACGAATCCACCAGCTTGTTGAATGCGATCGAATGCACTTCTGTCAACAACTAAGTCTTTGATTACAGGGAAAGCTTTTGCTCTCCATGGCTCGATGTAAATTGTCTCACCGTCTTTGAATTTACGCATGTGCAACTGACAAGTAGTAACAGCGCGATCAGGTCCGTGAGCTTCACCATTGATGTACAAAGAACACATTCCACAAATTCCTTCACGACAGTCGTGATCAAAAGCGATAGGTTCTTTACGTTCGTTCACTAATTGTTCGTTCAATTGATCTAACATTTCTAAGAATGAACTATCCGTAGAAACGTTATCCAATTTGTATGTTTCCATACTTCCCTTCGCGTTAGCATTTTTCTGACGCCAGATTTTAAGGGTGATATTGATTGTTTTTGATGCCATATCAAATGTTTTTAAATGTTCAGCTCTAATTATTTGTAGTTACGTGCAGCGATTTTAATGAACTCATAGTTCAATGCTTCTTTGTGTAATTCAGACTGATTAATGTCTTCTCCTTTGTATTCCCAAGCTCCAACGAATTTGAAGTTTTCATCATCTCTCAATGTTTCACCTTCTGCATCTTGGTATTCTTCTCTGAAGTGACCACCACAAGATTCGTTACGTTGCAATGCATCTTTAGCCATCAATTGACCTAATTCCATAAAGTCGGCAACACGAAGTGCTTTCTCTAACTCAGGATTCATCTCATTTGCATCACCTGGAACAAATACATCTTTGTAGAACTCGTCACGAAGTGCAGCAATTTCTTCAATTGCTTCTTTCAATCCTTGCTCATTACGACCCATTCCAACTTTGTTCCACATGATTAATCCTAAACGTTTGTGGAAGTGATCAACTGATTTCGTTCCATTGTTGTTTAAGAATTTATCAATTAAAGATTTAACGCTGTTTTCAGCTTCAACGAATTCTGGTAAATCTGTTGAAATTGTACCTGTACGAATATCATCTGCTAAATAATCTGATACAGTATATGGTAAAACAAAGTATCCATCCGCTAAACCTTGCATCAATGCAGATGCTCCTAAACGATTTGCTCCGTGATCTGAGAAGTTTGCTTCTCCAGCAACGAAACATCCTGGAATTGTTGATTGTAAGTTGTAGTCAACCCAAACACCACCCATTGTGTAGTGAACAGCTGGATAAATTTTCATAGGCGTTTCATACGGGTTCTCATCTGTAATTTTTTCATACATCTGGAACAAGTTACCGTATTTACTTTCAACCCATTTTTTACCTAACTCAATGATTTTTGCCTCAGAAGGATTGTGATCACCAGCAGCATAAGCGGCTTGTTTTCCTTTCGCTTTAATTTCTGAAGAGAAATCTAAGTAAACTCCTTCGTTTGTATCATTTGCTTCGATTCCGAAACCAGCATCACAACGCTCTTTAGCAGCACGCGAAGCAACGTCACGTGGAACCAAGTTACCAAACGCAGGGTATCTTCTTTCTAAGTAATAATCTCTATCTTCTTCAGCAATTTGAGTTGGTTTCAATTTACCAGCTCTGATTGCTTCAGCATCTTCTTTTTTCTTCGGTACCCAAATACGTCCAGAGTTACGCAATGATTCTGACATTAATGTCAATTTCGATTGGTTTGTTCCGTGAACAGGAATACAAGTAGGGTGGATTTGTACGTAACAAGGATTTGCAAAGTAAGCTCCTTTTTTGTGAACCTTCCAAGCAGCAGTTACGTTTGATCCCATGGCATTTGTAGATAAGAAGTATACGTTTCCGTAACCTCCAGAAGCAATGATTACCGCATGTGCTGAATGACGCTCAAGTTCACCTGTTACCAAGTTACGAGCGATAATTCCTCGAGCTTTACCATCTACTTTTACAATGTCCAACATTTCGTGACGGTTGTACATTTTCACACGTCCTAAACCAATTTGACGAGATAAAGCTGAATAAGCTCCTAACAACAACTGTTGGCCTGTTTGTCCAGCTGCGTAGAATGTACGTTGAACTTGCGTTCCACCGAATGAACGGTTATCTAACAAACCACCATATTCACGTGCAAAAGGAACACCTTGCGCAACACATTGGTCGATGATGTTTCCAGACACTTCTGCTAAACGATGAACGTTCGCTTCACGTGCACGGTAGTCACCTCCTTTAATTGTATCGTAAAATAAACGGAAAATTGAATCACCGTCATTTTGGTAATTTTTTGCAGCATTGATCCCCCCTTGTGCAGCAATTGAGTGAGCACGACGAGGTGAATCCTGGAAACAAAATGCTTTAACATTGTATCCCATTTCTCCAAGTGATGCAGCAGCAGATGCTCCTGCTAATCCTGTTCCAACAACAATAATGTCAATTTTTGGACGGTTGTTTGGCGCAACTAGTTTTAAATGATCTTTATAGTCTGTCCATTTCTGTGAAATGTGACCTTCTGGTATTTTAGAATCTAATTTCATATTTTGATCTGTATTTAATCGTCTTGATGTAATGCGCATTTCTTAATAATCAACTAAGTAATGCTCAATTCATTTTTAGAAATATTAATTATTGAAATGATGAAACAATGCAATGAAAATAAATCCAAGTGGAACTATAATTGCAAATCCATATCCTAATTTATGTAGTTTTTTCGAGAATTTATTGTTAAATCCAACTGATTGAAACGAAGAATTGAATCCGTGCCATAAGTGTAATGAAAGCAAAACAAAAGCCAATGAATACAATCCTGTACGAACTGGACTTTCAAATTTAGCAACTAGTTCACCGTAATAACGTGTGCTATCAACTGTATTAGATTCAACATATTTGTAGACAATTTCATGTGCCCAAAAATCATACATGTGTAATCCTAAGAATGCTAAAACAACTAAACCTGAAATAATCATGTTTCTTGAAGCCCACGATGCATTCGCTGCTCCATTGTATTTCACATAAGCAACTGTACGCGCGTTTCTGTTTTTAATTTCTAATACAAAACCCATAACAAAGTGGAAAATTACACCGACAATTAAAATAGGTTGCATTAAGAATTGAATTACAGGATTATACCCCATGAAGTGTGACATCGAATTAAAAACATCGGCACTAAATACTGACATAAAATTGATGAAAAAATGGAGTGATAAGAATGAAATCAAAAAAAGTCCTGAAAGTGCCATCGCAACTTTCTTTGCAATGGAAGACTTTAGAAATGTAGAATTACTCATAGTATAATTTTTGTTAACGGTTACAAATTTAATAGTTAGAACAAAGCAATCGAGGTTTGGTTCTTATTTAGATTGATTTTACATAACTGTTAATTATTACTGTTTTGTGGGTAATATGTAACGTTTTTCTAACAAGTTGTTTTATGGGAAACTAGAACAAATGAAAACAATTGCCTTAGTAGCGTGTATCGGGATAAGCGGGGCTTATTTTGCACAAGAACAAAATCACTTAAAAGGAACTGAAATTGAGGCTTCTCCTAACTCAAATTCAATTGAAAAAATCGAAGAAAATAGACGTTTAATGACTTATGATGTTGCTGTTTATCCGAATCCATCACAAGGAAATTTGTTTGTGGAAGGTCAAAAAGGAACAAAAGTGACTGTTTACAGCCTTGAAGGAACGTATGTTGGAACTTGGGAAATTGGTGAGAGTGGTAAAGTTGAATTGACAGATTTACCCTTGGGATCTTTTGTTTGCTCAATTATATATCACGAGCAACGAACAATGAAAAAATTCATCGTTCTGTGATTATTTCTTGCCAAGTTTTTAAATTAAGAAATAGATTCCAATTGCAAAGTGCGCTAAAATCAAAGCGATTACGATGGCCTATGTTGTTTTCATATCCAATTGTTTTAAGGAAGTTATTGTCAATTGTTGGTGTTGAATGTAACCTGTCTCACATAAATTCTAGAGGTATTTGAGCAGCGTTCCGTTTGCGTTTACTTCTAATTTGCAGTTCGTACCTAAAGTTAAAGCGCGATTGTCATCAATATGCCCAGCAGGAAAATTGAAAGCGATTGGAATTTGGCGATACGTGAAATGCTCACAAATAATTTCTTCTATTGTCTTACCAAAAGGTATTGCTGTATCTTCCATGTCTGTCATTCCACCAACAATTAATCCTTTGATTTTATCAAAGATTCCTGCTTTTGAAAAAGCGTATAACATGCGATCTAAATGATACAAGTGTTCCGCTAAATCTTCTATGAATAAAATAGTATTGGAGTAATCAATTTGGTCGTTTGTACCCAATAAACTATATAAAATACTCAAATTTCCGCCAACCAATTTTCCGTCGGCCACTCCGATTTTATTGGCTAAAGAAGCTTCACAACTCATGGATGTTAACTTTCCTGTCATTGCATCAATCATCGTTTGCAGAGATTCTTGAGAGTTATCTTTAAAATTCAAGACCATTGAAGCGTGTATACTCGGCAATTCAAAGCGTTGCATGCGTTGATGAAAAACGGTGACATCACTAAAGCCAATAATCCATTTTGGGTGACGCAATTGTGCAGCCCATTGAATGGAATCAACGATACGTACACAGCCATAACCTCCGCGTGCGCACACAATTGCTTTCACATCAGGATGATCAATTCCATATTGGAAATCAGCCAACCTTTCAGCATCAGTGCCTGAAAAATAGTGGTGTTGACCCAAACAGTGTTCGCCAATCAATACCTTAAAACCTTGTTCTTCAAAAAAGTTTTTTGCATAATCAACGTGAATCGCCTCAATTGCTTTAGCGGGTGCAGCGATATAAATTAAATCACCTTTTTCTAAGTATGGAATTGTTGTGTTCATAGTCAAATTTATAATTTTAAACTGCAAGGATTTGACAATGAAAAAGGAATTATCAAGAGTTAATGGTTAAATCTGTTTGAAACCTATAAAATAGCATTAATTTAGATTAAACTATTAAAGAGAATTAGTGTGATAACTCCATACAACGATGAATATTTTATGAAGCAAGCGCTTCAAGAAGCCTACAAAGCCTATGAACAAGATGAGGTTCCAGTTGGAGCAATTGTTGTGGCAAACAATCAAATCATTGCTCGTTCGCACAATTTTACCGAACATTTAAATGATGTTACGGCGCATGCTGAAATTCAAGCTATCACAGCTGCTGCAGAATTTTTGGGAGGAAAGTATTTAAAAGGATGCACATTATACGTTACGGTAGAACCGTGCGTTATGTGTGCAGGGGCATTGTATTGGTCGCAAGTTGATAAAGTTGTGTTTGGTACGAGGGATGAAAAACGTGGAGCTGGGCGCTTCAAAAACGACTTGTATCATCCAAAAACATTGGTTGTGAATGGTGTTTTAGAAAAAGAATGTTCAGAAATTATGTTACAATTCTTTCAAAATAAACGAAAATGACAGAATAGGGTAGGTAGCGATTTAAACGGACAGGTCACAACATGTCCCTTACTTTCCATTCGAATTTGTTTGTTTTCTTGGTGCTATGTGTGGATAGATGCAATCTGTCCCTACTGCTAACCTTTAATTTCTTCTCGTCCATCTGAATGTTTGGCAAAACGACCTAATTCTCGTGCGTGAACCTGATCGGTTTTTGGCCAAGGCCAACCACCAAATTGCGTATTTTGGTAATCTTGGAATGCTTGATAAATCTCCGCTTTTGTATTCATCACAAATGGTCCGTGTTGAACAATAGGTTCGTTAATTGGTCGACCTTGAAGCACCAATACTTTTGAACGTTCAGCACCGTTTTTCAATACAATTGGTGAAATTGGATTTACTTCTGCAGCGTGATAATGAGGAATTTCTTCAGTATCTGCCCTTAAACCAGTTCCTTCGTAATAATAAATTGTTCGATTAATTCCTTCAACTGTCGCTGGCAATGCCCACTCTGCATTAGGCTCCAATTGAATGTTGTAAATTGCTACGGCATTTTTATCATCGGCAGCCCATGAATTAGGTGGAGGAGTAGATGCCGTATGTGTTCCTAATTTTCCAACCAACACTTCCACTTCAATTGCTTTATCATTTATATCTTTTTCAGTGAAACGTGGAACATCTTCATTCCAAATCATTTTAAAATGAGGATCAACCATTTTGCTTTTTGCAGGAAGATTCAACCAAATTTGAAACAATTCCATTGGATTTTCTTTATCCGTATGCAACAAAGGAAACATTTCAGAATGTTGAACACCTTTACCTGCTGTCATCCATTGCACATCGCCATTTCCGTAACGACCTGCTGCTCCTGTTGAATCGGCGTGATCTACCAATCCTTCACGAACAACAGTAATGGTTTCGAAGCCACGATGCGGATGTCCAGGAAAACCGGGAACTTCCATTCCATGATACATCCGAAAACCGTCTTTTACGATAAAATCTTGTCCAAGGTAACGGCCATCTAATGAAGTAACAGGACCCATTTTCTCATTTCCCTTAGGATATTTGTCTTCGTGGTGAACACAAAATAAGAATGGATCTGCTGTTTCCCATTGAAAACCAAGTGGACGAATGCGAAGAATGTTGCTTTTTGTTGCCATAGAATGTTTATCTGAAGTGGATTGACTAAATAGCGGAAGTGCTATCAGCGATGATAGACCTAATGAAAATCGTTGAAGAAATGTACGTCGTTGAAGTTGATCCTTCATAACCCTTTGTTTAAAAAGAGTAAAAATACAAAAGCAATTGATTGTTGTTATTGATGTAAGTTAAGAAAATAAAAAAGGGAGCCGTTAAGCTCCCTTCGTTATCTTTTGTTCTACAGATTAGATGAACAACAAAATTGCATAATAGAACAATGCTGCTAACAATCCACTTACTGGAATTGTAAGAACCCATGCCCAAAGCAAGTTAATTGTTACCCCCCAACGAACGGCACTTAAACGTTTCGTTGCTCCAACACCGATAATTGAACCGGTAATTGTGTGGGTCGTTGAAACTGGAATACCCATTTGAGATACTGTAAACAATGTTAATGCACCTGCTGTTTCAGCACAAACTCCTTCTAATGGCGTCACTTTCGTGATTTTTGTACCCATTGTTTTCACAATTTTCCAACCTCCGAATAACGTACCAATTCCGATCATCAAATAACATCCGAAAGAAATCCAGAAAGGCATCGTTTCTGAGTTTACTTTTGTTTTGATTTTGTGACCTTCTTTCAATTCAATAATTGCTTCACCATCATCATTTTTAGCTTCAGCTACATAGTTAACAAACATTCCTGCTTTCGAATAAGACGTGTCTAATTCACTTTTCTTGAAGATTAACTCTTTGTCAGCTGCATCATAAATGTCATCTCCTTTTGTGTAGATGTGTAATTTTTCTAATGCTTCATCTGCTTGCTTGAAGTCTTTGAATTTCGCCGCATTTGGATACTTGTCGTTCAATTTTTCCTCATGGAAAATAACTTCTTGCGTTTTAACATCGATGATATCATCACCATCTGCATAGAAGGTAATTCCTTCAATTGTACCATATTCAGGTTTAAACTTCTTTTTGTGACCAGTTTCATCGTTATGCTCAATTTGCATTACTTCTGAAATTTGGAAATTCGGGTTGATTTTATCTTCTTGATGAACATCACGTTGCATGTTTCCATATACCATCAAGGCTGCACAGATAATTCCCATTACTTTTTGAGAATCGGCACCACCATGACCTAAAGAAAAGGCAGCCGAAGACAACAATTGAAGACGTTTGTACATGTTTGATTCCTTCATAGCGGTTTGACGTTTTCCATGTACCAACATATAATAGATATATGCTAAAAGGAAAATTCCCATCATACCCATTGTAATCCACATCATTTCAGGTTTCATGTCCATGAATTCAACCATGTAGTCCATCAACAAGTAGATACCACCTGTTCCGCCTAATACTAGTAAGAATTTTAAGAAGAATCTACGACTCATGGTAACCAAGGCAATCAGGAAGGCGATAATACCACCAATCACAGGAGCCAAGAAAATGAAAAGAACCACTTTAACGATTTCGCCAGTAGCGATTACGTCAAATCCACCGTGAGCAACTGCGGCACCAGCAAATCCACCAATCAACGTATGTGAAGAAGAAGAAGGAATTCCTAAATACCATGTAAACAAGTTCCATGCAGTAGCGGCTAATAAACCTGCTAGGATTACCCAAAGGTCAATTGCATCTGCGTGAACTGTTTTTGCAACCGTGTTCCCAACGCTCATATCGAACACCCAGAAAGCCACAATGTTAAATGCTGCAGCCCAAACTACTGCTTGGAAAGGTG
This sequence comes from Bacteroidota bacterium, assembly GCA_039804825.1. GTDB lineage: Bacteria > Bacteroidota > Bacteroidia > Flavobacteriales_D > Crocinitomicaceae > M0103. The sequence continues at coordinate 43,876 of JBDLVK010000025.1, read as the reverse complement.
TTAATACTTTCGTCGACACAACTGTTGCAATTGAGTTTGCAGCATCGTGGAAACCATTCACCAAGTCAAAGATCAAGGCGATGGCAATAACGACTATTAATAATGTAAACATAGTTACAGATTTAAATGAATGATTGCGATTAAGCGTATTTTACAACGATAGACTCGATAACGTTACCAGCGTCTTCACACTTGTCTGTAACTGTTTCAAGAACCATATACAATTCACGTTTTTTGATTAATTCTTTTGCGTCAACGTCAGAATCAAACAATTTCTCGATGCTTAAATCAAATAAATCATCTGCACTGTTTTCTGCACTGTTGATTTTAATGATACACTCAACAATTTTTTGTGTGTTTTTCAAGTTTCTCAACTCAACAACTGCACTATTTACAGCTAAAACTGCTAATTGAATAGCGTCAGCAGATTTTTGAATTCCTGAATCTGTTGTTGGCTCAATTTTGTAGAAGTTGATTTTTTTAGCAGAAGCATAAATTGTATCAGCAATATCATCCAATGCTGTTGCTAAGCTGTGAATATCCTCACGGTCGAAAGGAGTAATAAAATTTCTTCCTAATTCAACGAAAATTTCATGTGTTAATTGGTCGTTTTGGTGCTCCAAATCTTCCATCTCTTTAATTAGTACTGCTCGCTTGTTGAAGTCTGATTCATTAACCAATGCAACTAATTTCTTTGCTAACAATTCCAAATTGCTACTAGCGTTTTCAAATAAAGTGTAAAACACTCTGTCCTTCGGTAAAAAGAATTTTAAAATACCTGATGCCATAATCGTATAATTTTTTTTGGCAAATGTATTTTAATATCTCTTTTCAATTCAAGGTGTGAACGTTTGTTAACGTAAAGTTAACCTTACGTCCCGTTTTGGGAATTTATTTTTTGTAATACTATTGAAAATCAACAAGATACGTATTTGTAAGTCGCTTAATGTTAAGTGAATATTAATCGAATATACAGCAAATCTAACCGCTAAAAATAAAAAAGCGTTGAAAAACAGGCTGTTAGGCTTTTTTAGCTAAAACCAACAATGTTATCAAAATGTTACTAAAATTAAGAAAATCTTAAATCAATAAAAACCCAATATTAAGCTAATGTTAATCCTATACCTTTGTCCAAATTTTTAAAACGAAAAAATGAAAACGATTGTACGCTCATTTGCTAGCTTAGCTTTAATGACCTTTACCTTATCTGCGTTTGGACAAAATCAAACGGCAACGGTAGATTCATTAAAAAAATCTTTGAATTCATTAACAGCTGATGTTGATGCACTTAAAAACTTAAAAATTGGAGGTTGGATTCAAGCTCAATACCAATGGACAGAAACAAAAGGTGCTAAAACATTTGACGGTGGTGATTTCTTAGCCAATTCAAACAGTCGTTTTATGATTCGTCGAGGACGTATTAAATTCACCTATACAAAAGGAATTGGACAATATGTATTGCAAGTAAATGCAACGGAAAGAGGTGTAAACGTAGTTGACTTTTATGCAAAGGTTACTGATCCTTGGACAAAATCACTTTCATTAACTGCCGGTATTATGAACCGTCCATATGGTTTTGAAATTCAACAATCTTCGCAAGATCGTGAAACTCCAGAACGTGCACGTTTTACGCAAGTATTATTGCCAAATGAGCGTGACTTGGGCGCAATGATTACTTTCCAGCCAGTAAAAGGAAAAAAATTATACGGTTTGAAAGTAGATGCAGGTTTCTACAATGGAACTGGAATTGCTGTGCCAGGAACAACAAGTTTAAACGGCGCTGGAGTTGTTGATTTTGATAGCTACAAAGATTTCATTGGTAGAGCGCACTACAAGAAAAGTTGGAAAGAGGATAAAGTTATGTTGGGTGTTGGAGTTTCTCATTACAACGGTGGAGTTGTTTATCAAAGCAATAAAGTATACTCAACTTTGGCAACTGATTCGTTAGGAGTCGTTTCTTGGCAAGTTTCAGATACAACAAATGGAACAACTTTTAAAGGAGGAAAAGCACCTCGTAAATATTACGGTGGAGATCTTCAATTTAGTGTAAAATCTAAATTAGGAACAACAACCATTCGTGGCGAGTACATTACTGGAACACAAACTGGTACAGTTGATGAAAATAAAAGTCCGAACTCTTTGCCAACAAAACCAGATGCAGTTATTCGTAATTTCAATGGTGGTTATGCGTATTTCATTCAACGAATTGGTAAAACAAAACATGAGTTAGCGCTTAAATACGAATGGTATGATCCAAATACAAAAGTGACGGGTGCTGATTTGGTTGGGACAAATGGTATGACTAAAGCTGAGTTAAAATATACAATGCTTGGTGTTGGGTACAACTATTACATGACTGATAATGTGAAATTCATGGTTTACTACAACATGGTAACAAATGAAAGCGCGAAAGCATTAACTGGTTATACAACTGATTTGAAAGATGACGTATTGACGTTCAGGGTACAATACCGTTTTTAATAGGAATAGTTAACAAATGGAAAGGGCTGTCTATTAAGACAGCCCTTTTTTTAGTTTTTATATTTTTCAATGTGCTCAAACGGAATCTCAACCTCAATTTCATATTCCGGATGTTTTGTGTGCAAAAAGGCAATTAAATTGTTGATTTTGTTATTATCTGCTGTTTCCAATACTTTAAAGGTTAATTCTTTCACCAACTTGCGATTGTCGTAAGCAAATTCTAATCCTACTAATTCTGCCATTGGAATGTTATCGTAATAAACGGTATTGGAGGTGATAGTAAAACCGTTCGTATCATATTCTTTAAGCACATTACAAGAAGTAATCAATGCAAATGTTGCCAATAAAAAAAGTGTTTTCATCATCTAGAGATTTTTGGTTGGGCAAATGAACCACTAATTCATGAGTTTCATTTAAAGCTACTATTAACATGATGTGAAGAAACGATTATCTCCAAGGAATCTGAAGTCAAATAACTTATGTTTATCTTTGTGACTCAATGATACAAGCAAACGATACAATTTGTGCATTAGCAACGCCGAATGGAGTAGGAGCCATCGCAATGATACGTGTTTCAGGAAGTAAATCCTTGGAAATCGTTTCTGGCATTTTTTCAAAAGACTTAAGCGACAAAGCTTCTCACAGCGCTCATTTTGGATTTGTAAAAAATGAGAAGAATGAACTCATTGATGAGGTCTTGATTACTGTTTTTGCTGAAGGGAAGAGTTTCACCGGCGAAGAAAGTGCTGAAATCGCCTGTCATGCCTCACCGTATATTCAACAACAAATTATTCAAGCGTTATTGCAAAAAGGATGTCGCTTGGCAGAACCAGGTGAATACACAATGCGTGCGTTCATGAATGGAAAATTGGATTTATCACAAGCAGAAGCGGTTGCAGATTTAATCGCATCGCAATCGAAAAGTGCTCATGATATCGCCTTGAAACAATTGCGCGGAGGTTTTTCCAATGAGCTGAAAGAATTACGAGAAAAGTTAATTCACTTTGCTTCTTTGGTTGAATTGGAACTTGATTTTGCAGAGGAAGATGTTGAATTTGCAGATCGAAAAGAGTTGAAGCAGTTGGTGACAGATGTGTTAAACTACATTCAACGTTTAGCGAAATCATTCGAATTGGGAAATGCAATCAAGAACGGAGTTCCAGTGGCAATTGTTGGTGCGCCAAATACGGGAAAAAGTACCTTATTAAATCAGTTGTTGGGTGAAGATCGAGCGATTGTAAGTAACATAGCTGGAACTACACGCGATGTCATTGAAGAAACGTTGAATATTGAAGGAATATTATTCCGCTTAATCGATACTGCTGGAATTCGCGAAGGAGCAGAAGAAATTGAAGCTTTGGGAATCGAACGTTCGAAAGAGAAAATCAAACAAGCGCAAATTGTCTTGTGTTTAGCCGATGCTTCATTGCCATTAAGTTTGAAAGAAGTAGCAAACTGGGCGACAGAAATCGAAACGGAATTTCCAGATAAAAAAGTGTTGGTAATTGCCAATAAACAAGATATTTCTCAAGAAAAGATTGAATCTTGCGAAAAAGAATACATTTCTATTTCAGCCAAGGAAGGAATAGGTATGGAAATTTTACGTGAAAAATTGGTTGAATTGGTTACGGGTGATTTCAATTTAGCGAACGATACCATTGTTTCGAACATTCGTCATTACGACGCCTTAGTGCGCACAGCAGTTTCGCTCGAAAAAGCTAAATTCGATTTAGACAACAACATTTCCGCCGACTTCGTTGCCATGGATATTCGTCAAGCCATGTACGATTTGGGCACGATCACAGGCGACATTTCTACCGAAGATTTGCTAGGGAATATTTTTAGTAAGTTTTGTATTGGGAAGTAAGGAAATAAATACGAGATTCGTCTATTTTCGCTCATATTTTAGAGTATTTCATTCGAAAGAAGGTTCTTTTGTAAATATGAATAAATTCATTCTATTTGTAAGTGTGGAAGTTCATATATGTTCAAAAACTACTTAAATTTTGGGAAATAATCGATTACTCGTTCTGCTAGGAATTTCTTTTCTTGTTTTTATTCATCAAGTTGAGGCACAAATTAAAACATTGGATTTTGATAATTTGCCAATGTATTTTTACAGTCAATCAAAAGAGGCATTTTGCATTTTGGAGGATAGTTTATTATATGCCTGCAATAAAAAGGGTACTTGGACGGTAGAAACTGTTAGTTTTGATTCACAGCTACAAAAAGAAACGATTTCTGAAGAATATCTTCTCGTTTCTAATGAAGAAAAAGATTATTTGATCAGTAAGGGTTGTGGAGAGGTCTATGACTTCATAGACCATAAATTTATTCGAATTGACCATTCATTTGCCCACAGAAATCAATATAGCTCAGCTGTTTTTTTTCATAATAATCAGCCTTATTTTTTTGGAGGTTATGGTTTATTTACAACAAAGAATATTTTAACCTATTATGATTTTCAAAAGGGTGAATGGTTTTTAACATTCACAAAAAATAAATCAAAACCGAGTCCAAGAGCTGGAGTATATTATCAGAAAATAAAAAACAAATTGTTTATTATTGGTGGTGAAGATTCTGAAAACAATATTGGAATATACCAAAACGATGTTTGGATGTATAATTTTAATCAATGTTGTTGGATAAATTTGGGCACAATTAACCCTGAATTAAAACAATTTTTTCAAGGAGTAAATTTTAATTGTTCTCACCCCACAAGTTTTCTGGTATTTGGGCCTCATCTTTTAGAATTGCGAGCTGATCGAAATAGGGTTTACGAGTACATTAATGATAGTTATTCACGAATAATCGACGTCATTGGCGACGGCAAAGGAAACTTTTTAGTTGCTAGACGTAAACTAAATGGTAAAATTCAGTTTCAACAAGTTACTAAAAAAAATTTTCTTGGAAAACTTAATAAAGAATATGTCTTATATACTTCAGAAAAACGGGAATATCTTAATTATTTGATCATTTTTATCCTTGTTGCCAGTGTTTTCGGATTATTCTTTTTTATCAAAAGATTAATGAAAAAAGTCAAAGTTCATGCTGTTGCTTTTTCAGATTTAGAAATTAAAATGTGTGATATTTTATTATCGAATGGAGAAGAAGGTGTAGAGCTTTCATCCTTGAACAATCTATTGGATGATGGTCAATCGAATTTTGAAGCCTTGAAAAAGCGACGCGAGATTAAAATGCGAGAACTTAGAAATAAATTATCAGAACATTCTAACCTTCCACTGAATGAGGTAATAATGGAAAAGAAATCAGATAAAGATAAACGAATAAAGCTCTTTTATTTAAACCCTAAGATAAAATTGTAATTGGGAGAATCTCTTTCTTTCTCTCAATTTCAACCTCAACTTCTTGCAACATTCTTTTCCTTTGTATTGCAATAGCGATATTCATTAAAATGATTGTTGGATGGTAATTTCTAGTCTGGCAATTCTGCATTTTCTTGGGTGTTAACATGTATTATTTCGAGAAACCGTCCTGCACTATATTAAATTCAAAACTTACAGTATGCTAAAGAAGTACGCACTTTTATTTATTATTCCTATCAGTTTAATCATCACTTCATCTTGTTCCAATCTTACTAAAGAACAAACAAAATATGCTGGTGAATGGACATTTTGTTACATGCATGATTTTAACAAACCACCATTTTGGTCGAATCCACAAAAGAACAAATTTAAGCTGAATGAAGATGGCACATGGAGTTTTGGTGAGAGCAGTGGTACTTGGGGAGGGGGAGAATCGTTTCCAGGTGCTGTGATGGTAGAAATTGACTTGCATTTTGGCGAGTGGAAAGTGTCTTCACAGTATTCTCATCAAATCACAGGTGTAGAAGGAAAAATTGTCACTATAGATGGTATAAAATGTTTACGTATCAGTTTATTATACACTTATGAAGGTTGGGGGACAGTTGAAGACCCGACGAATGGTGTATCAGCAGTTTCCGACAAACAATATTCCGAATCAGTCGAATATTATTTTACGAAGAACTCTTCAGATGGTAAAAAGGTCATTCAGTTTTTTGAGGAAGAACAATTAAAAAGCACCTTGGAAGATGTCACTGAGGATTTGGAAAATTTATCAGGAGATGATTATTTATCATGGGAATATTTTGTAGATAATTATGTGCCAAAAGAGAAAGAAGCTGAAATCAAGAAATCACTTGAATATGCCAATAAAAAAGGTTTGGCAACACCTAAGCATAAGAAACTTTATAAATTATTAAAGGGCGACCTTACAATTGATCAATTAAAAATAGAAGAAACGAAGGTTGAAGATTCAACACTGATAACGGAGTAATTTTTTAAGTCCAATTAATATTTTTCAATATATGAACTCTAAAATAATATCATGGAAAATTCAGAATCACAATTAAAACACAATAAAACTATAAGCATTGTTAACGCGCTATTAGGGCTTTTTTTACTTAGTAGTATTTTCTTTAGTTATGGAATAGGAACATATTTTTTCTCAAAACTATTCGTTTTTTTGTGTGGTGTAATGGCAGTCTTTGATGCTCTTCCGGAACAGACGAAAGAACGTCCAAAGCTCTATTTAATGTACATTTTTACATTTATATGGATGTTTTTTGTTGTTGGAACTGAAAATGCAGGAATGATATATGGCCAAGCATATAATTTCACCGGAGATGTTTTTACTCCAATTTTGTTGGTCTTGTTTGTATTGACCATTTTATGGTTCTTTGTTAAGAGAAAATAAAACAAAAAGGTAACCAAGTGGCTACCCTTTTTTTTGAATAGTATTTTAGTATAATTAAGAACTTCTTAAACTAACCAATTACTATTTCATATTTATCAACTTAAGGATTGCCCATTTAAAGTTATCTGTTTTTATTATTAAAGTGTTATGTCCATTTAAACCGTTAAGTAGACCATTTAGAAACGTTATGATATTAAAACACTAAAAATTACCGACGAGTAAAATTCAAGTTAACGAAATGATAAATATCAATCAGATACATTTTGTAAAAGTCAATGAAAACGGGCGAAATTATTCTTTTCAACTTTTCCATGTTTATGTATAAAGAAGATTTAAAATAGAATTAAAAACCACGCAATCTAAATGCATCAATTTTGTATTAGTTAAAATAAAGACTTGATGCAAAAGGGAAAAAGAGAAGTTGAATTGGTTGTTGTTTCAGATGTTCATTTAGGAACATATGGTTCACGTGCTGAAGAATTGAATAACTATTTGAATTCAATTAATCCAAGAACTTTAGTATTGAATGGGGACTTTATTGACATTTGGCAATTTAACAAACATTACTTTCCAACATCTAATATGCAGGTAATCAAAACGATTACGACTATGCTCTCAAATGGAACCACGATTTATTATATCACAGGTAATCATGATGAAATGCTGCGTAAGTTCAATGGATTTTCTTTAGGCCAATTTTATATTGTCAATAAATTGGTTTTGAATCTTGATGCAGGTAGAGCATGGTTATTTCATGGAGATGTCTTTGATACAGCCATGAAACATTCAAAATGGTTAGCAAAGCTAGGCGGTAAGGGTTACGATATACTTATCGCGCTGAACACCATGGTGAATTGGGTAAGTGAAAAATTTGGTAGAGGCAGAGTTTCCTTGTCGAAAAAAGTCAAAGATAGCGTAAAAGGAGTTTTAAAATACGTCAATAATTTTGAGGAAACAGCAGCAGAAATTGCAATAGAAAACGGCTACGATTTTGTGATTTGTGGTCACATTCATCAACCTGCAATGAAAGAAATAAGCCTGAAACAAGGGAAAGTTATGTATTTGAATTCAGGCGATTGGATTGAAAATTTAACATCCTTAGAATACAATAAAGGTAATTGGATATTAAAGCGTTACAACGAAAAAGAGTATAAAAAGAACCACTCCGAATTGCGAAATCACAAAGAAAACTTTAAAGAAGCTTTGAACTATGAATCTCTTTTCAAAGAGGTAATCAATCATGCGGCAAACGTAAACTAGATCAAGTATGAGAATTTTATATGCAATTCAAGGAACAGGTAACGGACATTTGAGCCGTGCATTAGAAATTATTCCGATCCTACAACAACATGGAGAAGTTGATATTTTAATTTCTGGAAATCAATCGCAAGTTGAATTTCCGTTTGAAGTCAATTATCGTTTTCATGGATTGAGTTTTGTTGCTTCAAAATCTGGTGGAATTAGTTTTTTAAAATCGTTAATGAATATTAAATTATTCAGATTAATCCGTGAAATCCGTAAATTGAATGTTGAGCGTTATAATCTTGTGATCAGTGATTATGAGCCAATATCTGCTTGGGCTTGTGCTATCCGAAGTGTTAAATGTGTTCAATTGAGTCACCAAGCTGCCGTGATGCACAAAGATAGCCCAAAGCCAGACATTAAACATTATTTTGGCAACTATGTATTGAACCACTATTGTCCTTCAACTGTGAAATATGGGTTTCATTTTGAAAATTATGCTGAATCGATTTTTTCACCGGTGATTCGAAAACAAGTGCGCGAATTGGAAATAAGTGATCTTGGGCACTATGTTGTTTATTTACCTGCTTATCATGATGAGGTTTTGTATCAGTATTTATGGAATTTTTCTGCGCGTTGGGTGGTTTTTTCTAAGTATACAACAACAAAATATACGAAAGACAATGTGACTTTTTTACCCGTGGAGAACCAACAGTTCTTGAAGGAATTGGCTTCTTGCACAGGTGTATTGACAGGAGCTGGATTTGAATTACCAGCTGAAGCAATGTTTTTGAAGAAGAAGTTAATGGTGATTCCAATGGAAAATCAATTCGAACAGCAATGTAATGCTGAGAGCTTAAAACGTATGGGAGTGACTGTTTTAAAAAAATTGGATTTAATTAATTACCGTGCTATGTACAATTGGCTTAAGTTTTCACAAGCGATGAATGTCAATTACAACAACGATACAGAACAATTGATAGAGCAAATTGTCCAAAACCATGCTCTACAATTCAACGCGAACGAGAAAAACCTGGAAACTCCAAAAATGAACTGGCAATTTTACCGCTATTTTTTCTAATCCCAAATGGCAAACAAGGCAAATAATTACAGTAAAAGAAGCAATCTGGCCTTTTACTTGGCCCTTCTTGCATTAGCGATTTCTGTCATTAATGCGATTAAAATCAAATTGCTTTTCGGCTAATATTAAATTTTCATAACGTTATATTTTTTATTAATGGCTTTACACATGCTTAATCTCTAAGTATGACTTTTGTGTTTGTATTCTAGCGCCACTCCATTGATAAGTTAATTAATAAATATCAAGATGAAATTTAAAATTACAGTACTCATTTTTTTGAGTGTTTTAGTGAGTAAGATGAGCTTGGGGCAAGTGAGCATTGTTTCATTGGGAACACCAAGTACTCAAAACTTTGCTATTGGTACAACTGCCGCAGCAACCTTGCCAACAGGTTTTAAAATTGGAACGGATTGGTCCACAGGAACTAGTGTGACTACATTGGCATATGGAAATACTGGAACGGGCGCCGTAACTTCAACTTCGACTGGAGGAGCAATAAACTGGGCTGAAGGAATTACAGGTACATCTACTGAAAGAGCATTGGGTTTCTTATCTACAGGAACTTATACAAGCCCTAGAAGCATCATTTTTGCATTTACTAATAATACAGGAAGTACGATTACCTCACTTAATGTCTCTTGGAATTATGAAAAATATAGATCAGGTTCACGCGCTTTTGCTTGGACCTTTTTTCACGGAAACACATCAGCAGCAGCTACAGCAGCTACATCAGGAGATCAATTATATATTGCCGACGCAGCTAACACAACAATCTACAATCCTGCTCAGTCAGTTAGTAAGTCATTCACAATAACAGGTTTATCAATTGCTAATGGAACAACCTATTATTTAAGATGGACTTACACAGGTAACGGAGGATCAACAAATGCACAAGGTTTGGCCATTGATGATTTCAGCATTACAGCAAATGCTTCCTCACCTACTTATTCACTCACATACAACGGCAATGGCAACACTTCTGGTACTGCTCCATTGGATCCAACAAGCCCGTATGCATCAGGAGCAACTGTTACCACGCTAGGAAATACTGGATCTTTAGCAAAAACAGGGAATACTTTTTCTGGTTGGAATACAGCAGCGAATGGCAGTGGAACAGCTCAAGCGGCAGGAAGCACTTTCTCTATGCCGGCGGCAAATACAATTTTATACGCCCAATGGACAACCAACAATTACACAGTATCTTTTGATGCAAATACAGGTTCTGGTTCAATGGTGAATCAAACAATTGCTTACGGTACCTCAGCAAATTTAACATCAAATTCATTTACGAATTCGGGTTATACTTTCGCTGGTTGGAATACCGCTTCTAATGGTTCCGGAACAGCTTATGCAGATGGTTCTTTGTTTGCGATGGGTGCATCGAATGTTACTCTATACGCGCAATGGAACGTAATCATCACAACGCCAGTTTCACAAACAATAACATTTAATGCGCTTACTAATCAAATTGTAGGTGTTGCAGATTATTCACCAGGGGCAACTGCTAGTTCAGGTCTAGTTGTTAGTTATTCAAGTTCCAACCCTTCTGTGGCAACAATTGTTAGTGGTTTAATTCATGTAGTTGGTATAGGTACAACGGTAATCACGGCTTCACAGTCTGGAAATGCAAGTTATTTGCCGGCTACAGATGTAAATCAAACCCTAACTGTTGTGCAAGCCCCGCAAGTTTTAGCTGCTTGGGATTTTACAGGTGAAAATGCAGTTGTCAACTCGTTGGCAGATGTTTATTTGTCCACTGCGATTAATCAACCAGATTTAATTCGCGGAGCATTAGCTACAGCTAGTTCTGCCAATAATTCATTTAGAACACTTGGATTTCAGAATGATGGAATTTCACTTTCGAACACCGATTATTTTCAAACTGAAATTATGTCGTTTAACTCAACGTTGTCGTTAACATCTATTGATGCTCAATTTGCTGGAACAAGTACGTTTAGAGCTGCACCTGGCGTAAGTTCGCAATTTGCCTATAGTTTAGATGGAATAAATTTTACATTTATAGGATCACCAATTTTAACAACTTCATTGATTTTACCCCAGATTGATTTATCATCAATTGCAGCATTGCAAAACTTACCTTTAGGAACAACTATTACATTCAGGTATTATGCAAGTGGTCAAACTTCTACAGGCGGTTGGGGCTTTAGTTCATCCGCTTTAGGAATTTATGGATTGATGATACAAGGTTATGCAGTGGATAGTGGAACTGCTCTTCCAGTCGAATTTCTAGATTTCACAGCAACATGCAACGAAACAAATACGACAGACTTAAAATGGTCAACGGCAAGTGAACATAATTCAGATTATTTCAAAGTGGAAAAGTCAACTGATGGAATCAAATGGACGATGTTATCGAAAGTTGCTGCAGCTGGAAATGCAGCGGAGCGTATTGATTATGCTTTTGTTGATAGTGAAAGATCGAGAGGAGCGTATTACAAATTATGGCAATATGATTTTAATGGAAGTGAGAATTTATTAGCAACGGTACAAGAGAAATGTGTTGGATTAACTCCATCTTCACAACCAATTATTTATCCAAACCCAATTACCGATCAAGAATTAACAATTGAGTTGCGGAATGATAAGGTAGAATTCGTTTCGGTTCAAATTTATTCTTTGCAAGGAGCCTTGGTTTATTCAAATCAAATGAAAGCAACAGAACAAATTACACTTTCAAAATTGAATGTAGATCCAGGAGTTTATCAACTTATTTTACAGCCTGATGCATACGATGCTTCAAGCTTTAAAATATGCATTAAGTAAAACTTCTGAAGGGTATTGATAAGGTTAGGTTTTTTATTATCAATACAAAAAGGGTGCGCGGTTTGTGCACCCTTTTTAATTTTTTGTTAATCCTTTTTATTCAGCCAAATACCCTTTCGTGATTTCTCCGATTTGTTTGCTTAATGCAACAATACAGCTAAGATCGTCAACAGGGATTTTGTCTTTTCCATCAACTTCGATGAAGTATTTATCTTTGGAAGAGGTAACTTTTGCAATAAGTTTGCGCTGATTATCGTCTACCAGAATATTAAAGCTGTTCTTTTGATCGCGATACGAAATACGTGAATAGTCTATTTTTTTGATAGAATTAATGATGATGGTTTTAACAGAATGGTAAATTTTTAATTCTTCACCTGTTGTTATTACCATGTTACCATTTTTTGCTTCTTCCTCAATAAGCTTTGGTAAGGCTTGTTGAATGGAATAAATTATCTGCATTAATTACAAAAAAAGGCTGCCCAATGGACAGCCTTTTATGATTGGTTGATCTGAAATTAGTTTTTCGATACTCTGAAAATTGAAGTACCATTTTCAGTGGTTACTCTGAAGATGTACATACCAGTTTCGTATGACGATAAATCGATTTTATCACCGTTCACAACTTGAGTTGCTTTCAACAATTTTCCTTGTGCATCAATTACTTCAATAGAAGCATTAGCATTCGTCATTGTTACAGTAACATTGTCTCTTGTTGGATTAGGATAGATTCCAATCGCATCTACAGACATTTCTGATAATTTCATGTAATCTATTGTCACACAAGCAGAAGTATCGCTACAAGAACCATTAGATTCTATAACTGCGTATGTTCCATTTGCTGTAACTGTAAATGTTTGACTTGTTGCTCCAGCGATTGCGGTTCCTGTAGCACAATCAATCCATTGATAAGTAGCAGCCGAACTTGCTGTGATAGTAGCATCTCCGTTATCAGTTGCGGTTGCAACCGGAATGCTGTTCACCGTTACAACAACTTGGTCTGTGTTTTCACAACCATTTGCACCAGTACCTGTCACAGTATAAGTAGCTGTATTTGCAGGTGTAAATGCAACAGCATCAACAACACCGTTATCCCAAGTATATGTTGTAGCTCCAGAACCTGCAAGGGTTACAGCAGTTCCTGCACAAACAGATTGATCAGCCCCAGCATTAACAGTTGGTAAAGAATTAACCGTAACTATTGCTTGGTCTGTGTTTTGACATCCATTGGCATCAGTACCTGTTACAGTATAAGTAGTTGTTGCAGTTGCAGTGAATGCACCAGCATCAGTTATTCCATTATCCCATGTGTAAGTGTTAGCACCAGAACCCGCTAAAGTAACTGATGTACCTGAACAAACAGTTTGATCAGCACCAGCGTTAACTGTTGGTAAAGCATTTACAGTAACGGTAACTTGGTCAGTATTTTGACAACCATTTGCATCAGTACCTGTAACCGTATAAGTTGCAGTAGAAGCAGGAGTGAACGCAGTTGCATTTGTTACGCTGTTATCCCAAGAGTAAGTAGTTGCTCCAGCACCAGAAAGTGTAACAGCAGTATTGGCACAAACAGTTTGATCAGCGCCAGCATTAACAGTTGGAAGAGTATTCACAGTAACAGTAACTTGGTCCGTATTTTGACAACCGTTAGCATCTGTTCCTGTAACCGTATAAGTTGCAGTAGATACAGGAGTAAACGCAGTTGTATTTGTTACGCTGTTATCCCAAGAGTAAGTAGTTGCTCCAGCACCAGAAAGTGTAACAGCCGTGTTGGCACAAACAGTTTGATCAGCGCCAGCATTAACAGTTGGAAGAGCATTCACAGTAACAGTAACTTGGTCAGTATTTTGACAACCATTTGCATCAGTACCTGTAACCGTATAAGTTGCAGTAGAAGCTGGAGTAAACGCAGTTGCATTTGTTACACTGTTATCCCAAGTGTAACTAGTTGCCCCAGAACCAGAAAGTGTAACAGCAGTATTCGCACAAACAGTTTGATCAGCACCAGCATTAACTGTTGGTAAAGCATTCACATTCACAGTCACTTGGTCCGTATTTTGACAACCGTTAGCATCTGTTCCTGTAACCGTATAAGTTGCAGTAGAAGCAGGAGTAAACGCAGTTGCATTTGTTATGCTGTTATTCCAAGTGTAGGCAGTTGCACCTGCACCAGAAAGCGTAACAGCCGTGTTGGCGCAAACTGTTTGATCAATACCTGCATTTACAGCAGGTAATGCATTAACGGTCACTATTGCTTGATCAGTCGCAGTACAACCGTTTGCTGCTGTTCCAGTAACAGTGTATGTAGCAGTTGCAGCTGGAGTGAATGCAGTTCCGTTAATTACACTGTTATTCCAAGAGTAAGTATTAGCCCCTGACCCTGAAAGAGTAACAGCAGTTCCTGAACATACTGTTTGATCGACACCAGCGTTAACTGTTGGAGTTGTATTAACAGTTACAAGTACTTGGTCAGTTGAAATACAACCATTCGCTCCAGTACCAGTTAAAGTATACGTAGTTGTAGAAACAGGTGTGAATGCAACAGCATTTGTTACACCGTTATTCCATGAGTATGTGTTTGCGCCAGACCCTGTCAAAGTGATCGCTGTTCCAGAACATACAGTTTGATCAGAACCAGCGTTTGTAGCAGGTGCGGCATTGACAGTAACTGTTACTGGCGTGCGTGTAGCACTAACACAAGTTCCATTCGTTCCTTCTGCATAGAAAGTATAAGTTCCTGGAGTTGCAGTAGTAGGTAGAACAGATGTTCCTACTGTTTCGAAAGGAGCTCCAGTTCCTAAAAGAGATCCTCCAGTAGCTGCACTATACCAATTAACCGTTGGATTGTTTACTGTGTATACAATTGTCAATGTTCCAACAGACGATCCGATAGGGAAAGTACATTCTGCACCAACATTATCATCATATTGATCGTAATAATTCAATTCTACTGTTCCTCCAGCTGGGTTGTATGTACCACCGGTAAACACTTTTGTGTAATTGAATGCTGTAGTAGAGCTTGGAGCTCCCGTTCCGCTTGAATAGTTTACAGAATAAGCCCCGCTAAATCCAAAGAATACATCAGCACCCCAGCTTCCGCCTGTAGGAGTTAGACCATTCATAGTAAATGTTACACTTGTAATGGTTGCTCCCGTTGGAAGTGCAGGTAATGATGCTGTTGCAATGATATTTGGGTTACCAGCAACCGTTGTTGGCACTGTGCCAGTTCCAATCACAGCAGGTTGTGCAGCTAATCCAAAATTTACTGGAACGGTTATAGTAGCGGTGGTTGGCACAGTTAATTGTGCAGATGAAGCGTTTTGACAAACAGTTGCGTTTGAGATACCTGTAGGTACCGTAATAGCACTTGGCTCGGTAATCGTTATTGATTGTGGAGCTACTGTGAAACCATTAGCATCTTTCGTTACAACTGCATAAGTACCAGGAGTTAAGTTTGTAGGAATTGGACCAAACGCTCCACCGTTAATAGAATAAGTATATGGCGCAGTTCCACATGAAGAAGAACTTAAAGTGAAGGTTCCGTTTGCCGCTCCGTTACAAGTAACGTTTACAGCAGACAATGATGCAATAAATGGATTAACTGTTACATTCACTGTGGAAACTGCACTACACCCACCATCAATACCATTAACTGTATAAACATATGATCCTGCTGTTGTTGGTGTAGCAGTTACAGCTGCACCAGTTGTAGCATTTAAACCATTTCCAGCCGTACTTGACCATGTATATGTGTAGGATTGCAGAGGTGTTGAATTTATGTTAACAACTGACAAATTCACAGTTTCCCCAATACAAATCGTTGCATTGTTTACTGAAGCTTGCACTAAATCGGCAGAAGCAACTGTAATAGTTACTGGAGTAAGAGTACTTTCACATCCAGTGGTCATGTTTTTTTCGGCAACATACAACGTTGTTGTTGTTCCAATAACTGACGTATAAGTTGATGATGTACTTGTTTGAAGGGCGGTTCCTCCAACGGCAGCGTCATACCAAACAAACGTTGGAGTTGGTAAACCAGTTGTTGAGGCCACTGAAGCAGTCGGTATTTGACCACCACATTGTGCGCTATTTGTAGCTGTTGGCGCACTCGGTAGAGGATTAGCTGTTATTGTTGTGTTAGCCGTTGTTGTACATCCGTTATATGTTGCACTTACTGTATAAGTAGTTGTTGCATTAATGTTTGTAGCAAGAGGGTTGTTAATTGTGGTAGAACTCAAGAAAGTTGAAGGAGACCAACTGTAATTGATAACAGGTGGAGTGAAACGATAAGCGTCTGGTGTTGAGACAGCCCAAGTTACATTATTACGACCCGGTGCAGTTGTAAATTTTGTTGCCCCAGAATTTTGAATACCAAGAACAGCAGTATTTGTTCCAGAGGAATTTGTTGTATGTACTTCGATAATATTAGTTGTTTCGTAAATAATCAACTGAGTAGTAATTGCACCAAGGGCGTTATAAAAGTTACCTCCTGACCAGTTAATTACTAATTGACGATTTGGCGCAGTTCCAGTTACAAAATAGTTAATTGTTCCTATTGTGCGGAAATCTAAATCTGAATACGTAGCACCAATTGAAGGACTAGAAGCACTTGTGCTAGGGAAAGCAACTCCATAACCAGTGAAAGATGGCGCTGTAGCCCCTAAATAAATAAAACCATTTGTTGATACAGAGAAGGATGTATAATTGGTTCCGTAGAAATTAAAAGTAAATGGAATTGTTTGGTTATTCCAACCTCCATCGTCTAAAGTACCAGAAGTAAGAGTTGTAGTTGCAACTCCTGTATTCGCCAAAGTAGTTACACCTGTCCCTGGAGTAGGCACCAAACTATAAGGAATGGAACTTACAGAATAATTATCATTTATTGAAGCAACAGCATTTAATTGAGAATTTCCAATTGAACAGAAGCTCGAAGGAGTTGCAGAAACACTTGAAATTACTGGAGCATTATTAACTGTTAAAACGACTGTAGTTGGTAAACTAGCACAGCCTAAAGCTGTTCCAATAACAGAGTATGTTGTAGTTGCAGCAGGAGAAGCATTAACAGTTGTACCTACAATTGCAGATAATCCAGTTGATGGGGACCAAGCATACGTGCTTGCTCCACTAGCTGTTAAACTTACTGCTGTTCCAGGAGAACAATACGTTGCGCTTGAAGGAGAAACTGCCACTGTTGGAGTTGGATTAACTACAAGAGTGTATTCATTGGAAATACCTGTAAGGGAACCAAATGAACAAGTTGTTTCCATCACATAATAATATGTTCCTGGAGTTAAAACACCTGTTGTGTATGAAGATGTTGTTGCCCCACTTCCACCAGTAACATTTACATATGGACCACCAGCAATTGTTGAAACTTTCCATTGATAAGTGTTTCCAAAATCATTTGAAAAACCGGTTGGTGTAATCGTTTTAGTGGATCCTTGACAAACTGTATTTGTTGAAGGTGAAATTGTACCTCCGTTTGCAGCAGAGCAATTCACAACTGCTAATTCAAACTCATCTGCTCCCATATCTGGGGCAGTTCCTGTTCCAACATATCCAGCATTACCTTGACGTGTATTTGCATCAAAATCTGTTGTGATTCCGGCAATGTTTGCACCACCACTTTCTATTAGTGTTGGCAATGCAGTGTTTATGTGAAGGAAATTAGCGTTTGAACCAGTTGTCGATGCAAAGTTAGGGTTTTCAGAAATTGAATTCGCATCTCTTGTTGCCATAGCAGTTTGATATGTCGCCAAAGTTGAATAAGATGTTGTTCCATCATTATAAATGACAGGTGCAAAGAAATCATTTCTGTTTGATGAAGTTTGATACGAAGTCAAAGTAGTCGAAGACCTTCTATAAGCAACACTTAATCCCGTTCCATTTGACGTTGAATTGTTCACGAAAATGTTATTATTCAACGTAAGGTTTGGCGTTGTTGATGCTGAAATAGCTGAAGTTCCGAAGTTCGTTCCTATTGAGTTTGCATTGATTCGAACAGTATTGTAATAAACCAATGCCGTTGTGCTACCTGTGATGTTTATTCCAATAACAGCGTTGGTTGCACTTGCGTTTGATGCTCTTAAATCACCAATGATATTATTAGTAAGGGTTGTAGTTGTTCCTCCTGTTAATAAAACTCCTGAAACTACTGGATTTGTTGAATTAGATGCTAAATCATAAATTTTATTTGCCAATATTGAAGTAGCAGTAGATCCAGATAATTGAATCCCATTGATTGCACCTCCAGTACCACCGGTTGAACCGGTTGAAACCAAATTATAGATAGTATTGTTTTGAATAGTTACAGTTCCAGTTGAGGTATAAATTCCATTAAATGTTGCACCGCCTGCACCACCGGTTGTTGTTGCAAAACTATATACCTGATTACCGGTAATGATTTTATTTCCAGCAATTCCGAATTCTCGAATACCGTTGATTGTACCTGTTGTTGGTGTGGATAAATTACGAACTATATTATTGGAAATTGTTACATTAACAGCAGAAGATAAACTATATATTCCATCAATACTTCCTGTAGAAGTAGAAAGCGAATAGGCAAGATTTTCTATTGTATTTCCGCTGATTGTTGCATTTGTTGGACTTGTTATTTTAATTACTCGCCAACTACCAGAGGCACCTGTTCTTGCTAACCCTGTAATTGAATTATTGTTAATATTCAAATTCGTAGGTGAACCACCTTCAATCATTAACATTGTACCTGTGCCACCAAGAACATTTGTAATTAGTGGTAATGTACTAACGTTTGTTATTGTATTCGCGTTAATATTAACAGTAGTAGGGGTTCCTGAATTAATAATACCATTTATTACAGCCGTAGTAGCAGTTGGATAAGCTAATTGTATAATATTGTTATTAATATTAATTGTGTTCGTTAAAGTTGTTGATCCAGCGGCATTACTAATTCCATCCAGCTGTGAAGTTAATGCACCAGAAACGAGAGTAATATTATTATTAGTAACGTCAGTATTTGCTGATGTGGCTGCGCCGATTAATATTGCGCGTAAAGTTGAAGCATGATTTGCTCCTCCTCCTGTTCCTATATTATTGTTTAATGTGTTGAAGCTAATTATCGGACTCCATTGATTGACAGTACGTATACCTGCAGCAGGATTCGCTGCGGCAGCAGCACCACCAAAATTTTGAATTGTATTTGCATTTGCTAATGAACCTCCAATAATATTATTTAAATCTCCAAAGAAAGTTGCAGCTGTCGGAGTAGGTCCGACACCTGCTGTTGCAGCAAATCCAGATAATGCAATACCAATATTTACATTTTTAATTGTGTTACCAGTAAAGCTGTTGTTAGAGTTTGAACCAGATGCTGCGGTGATAGTGATTGAGGTTGTTTGTGTAGTAACCAATGAATTGACTACATTTATTCCACGAGAACCGTCAAAGGCTGGAGCCGTTCCAGCAGCGTTATTGTTATTACTTAATGTAATTACACAGTTTTTTATCACGTTATTTTGACAACCGTTAGTTGCATTTGCTTTAAACAAACCATAACCATATTCCATGGTAGAAGGATTCGTTGTGTTTGCGGCATTTTCAACTAAATCTATTCCATCAATTGTAACATAATCAGAACCAATCAATGCAAAAATACCATCTTGAATTGCAGATCCAGGTGTACCTGTTCCACCAGTATATGATGTAATCAAAGGATTTAAACCAGCACCTGATTTTTGAATGATTATTGGATTAGCCGATGTTCCTGTTGCTGTTAACTGATAACCCAAACTAGGGGCTGTTTCAGTATATCCTGCCGGTATGTTCAGTGTTACACCACCTGCACCAACACCCAGTGTGTTAACATCAGTTACGAATGCAGCAACAGAGGCATAATCACCAGGAATCGTCTTCGTTCCTGTCAACTGTGCCTTCAATGTTGTTACTGAAAAAAAGATCATGCTGAATAGCAATGTTTTTTTCAAAACAGAATTAAAATTGTTGAATATCATAGAATAATTATTTAAGTGGTACAAATTTCGTTATAATAACGATTCAAATGGTTCATTGGTTGATGTTTTTTAAACCAAAATTACTCACTTGTTAAATATTTTGTTGACTAACCCGATTTAGTTTTTACTCGAAAATATTATTATTTACAATTCAATTGAGCTTCTCTTGAATAATTTTAATAAATTCGAAAAATGATCAAACATCTACTATTTATCGTTCTTATCTTTCTTGCACAAGAAATTGAAGCACAAGGTTTTCAAGTGAATTTTCAAGGTCAAAAACAACAAGGAATGGGAGGTGCTGGAAATGCTTTACCACTGGATGCCGCAAGTGTGTTTTTTAATCCTGGAAGTGTTGCTTTTTTGAAAGAAAACAGTGTAAACGCCGCTTTTACTCCCACCTTTGCGAATACACTTTTTGAAGATGCCAATACCACATCAATTGGTCGCACGAATTCACCAATGGGAACACCGTTTTCAGCATATGCCGTTTACAGAAGAAATGAGAAAAGTAAATTTTTCTATGGCTTGGGGATTTACACACCATTTGGAAGTACTATTCAATATGAAGACGGGTGGACAGGTCGATTTGCCTTGTCAAAACTGCAATTGAAATCCATCTTTATTCAACCAACTATTAGTTATAAACTGAACGATAAAATTGGTTTTGGTGCTGGATTTGTCTATTCAACTGGAAATGTGAACCTGCAAAAAGACATTCCTGTTCAAGATGCTGATGGAACCTATGGTCATGCTGAATTGAATGGAAAAGCAAGCGGATTTGGATACAATGTGGGACTTTTTGTTCAAGCAACTGAAAAATTAAACCTTGGAGTTTCATACCGCTCTCAAGTAAACATGGCTGTAGCGGAAGGAACTGCAACTTTTACTGTTCCAAGTTCGTTAGCAACTAATTTTCCGAATGGAACTTTCTCATCAGCATTGCCACTGCCTCAAGTTGCAACGCTTGGTTTGGCCTATAAACTGAATGAAAAATTGGCTTTTGCACTCGATGTGAATTATGTTGGTTGGAAAGCATATGACACCCTTTCGTTTGATTATGCACAAAATACAACTTCCCTTGTTGACACAAAATCTGCACGTAATTATAAGAATACCTTCGCCTTTCGTTTTGGAACAAACTATGCAATTTCAACAAATTGGGATGCACGTATTGGTTTAGCGTATGGAATTACACCTGTTCAAAATGGATACGTTACCCCAGAAACACCAGATGCAAATCGTATCAATTACACAGCTGGCTTCGGTTATAAAATTGGTGAACATTTCCATTTGGATGCGTCAATCTTTTTTACACATTTGAAACGAACGGATACAAATCTAGAAACGAATTTAAGCGGCACCTTTACGACCAATGTACTTGCGCCAGGATTAGCAATCATCTACAAATATTAAAAGTTATGAAATTTTATAGAATAAAATGGACTTTATTTTCTGCAGCGTTTGTAGTGCTTTCAGCGTGTAAACCCAAAGAACATAAAACAGAGTACAGTGCCGGTGAATTAGATTTATCGCATTTTGTTGCTATTGGTGGTACAACGACCAGTGGATTTATGGATGACGCGTTGTACTTTGAGGGACAAGAAAATTCCTTGGGTGCAATTCTAGCACAGCAGTTTGAGCTAGTAGGAGGAGGAACGTTTCATCAACCATGGGTTTCGACTTCTTCTGTTGGTGTGAATGCGGATAATTTGGCGCGCTTCATCTTGGACTATAAAACAGATTGTTTGAATGTGACAAGTCTTTCTCCTGTGCGCAAAGCGATGACTGGCGATGCAACTATTTTTTCAGAATCCTTGTACGATGCTGCAAAGCCTTTTGGAAATTATGGAATTCCAGGTTTTTACATGGCTTATGCGTTTAGTCCGGCTTATTCGAGTCAAAATAACTTTTTCAAGCGAATGGCATCATCTACAAGTGCAACGGTTCTTGGAGACGCATTAAACTCAACACCTAGTTTTTTCTCTTTATATGTGGGATTGGATGAGGTTATGAAATATGCGAAGGCAGGTGGAAAAAACGAAAGTTTATTAACGGCTTCCCAATTTCAAGCCTTGTACACACCAATCCTTGATCAAGTGACTTCGACTAGTACTCAAGGAATTGTTTCAACCTTACCGGATGTAACAGAAATGCCTTATTTTACGACCATTCCGTATGATGGTTTGAATTTGGATGAAGCCAATGCTGCCAGTTTAAATGCCATTTATAACCCAATTGGTTTATCGTTTGTCGTTGGAAAAAATGCTTTTGTGATTGAGGATCCAAGCGCTGGAATATTCGGCGTTCGTCAGATGGTTTCAGGTGAAAAAATCTTGTTAAGTGTTCCACTGGATTCAGTGAAATGTAATAAAATGGGCTCTGTTTTTCCGTTCCGAGATGAATTCATTCTAACAATGGATGAGCAAAATGCGATTAAAAATAATACCGTCCTTTATAATGAATACATCATTGCAAAAGCGGCTGAAAAGAACCTTGCGTTGGTTAGAACGGATTTGTTTTATCAATCATTAACCTCAGGAATACTTTTCAATGGAATTTCCTTGAATACGAAATTTGTTTCGGGAGGCGCTTATTCGTTGGATGGTGTGAATTTAAATCCACGCGGAAATGCGCTTTTAGCGAATGAATTTATTAAGGCAATCAATGCAAAATACAAATCAAATATACCAACGGTAGATGCTACTTTGTTTAGAGGTATTATCTTTCCGTAAATTACTGTTATAAATAAACGATTAACTATGAAAAAAACCCTTACGCTACTTTCATTTTTTGCCTTGGCAAGTTTTGGAGCATCAGCTCAAGATCCTTGTTCTACTGGCCGTTATGCTTCTGATGTTTACTCAAATATTACAACCACAAGTAATATTGTTTATGGAGCGAATACTTCTTTCTCTGGAGCGAATACAACATTAAAGTTGGATTTTTATGAACCAACTGGAGATACATCTCAAGCACGGCCACTGATCATTTGGGCGCATGGGGGAAGTTTTTTAGGTGGTACAAAAGCTGATGGTGATGTTGTTTCACTATCTCAGCATTTCGCTAAAAAGGGATACGCTTGTGCATCGATTGATTATAGAACTGGATTCTTCCCGATTGATTCAGTGAATTCGGTAAAAGCAGTTGTGCGCGCTGTTCAAGATATGAAGGCGTCAATTCGTTTTTTCTATGCAGATGCTCAAGGTGCGAATACGTATAAAATTGATACAACAAAAATCTACATAGGCGGTAGTTCTGCAGGAGCAATTACGGCCCTGCATGTTGCATATTTAGATGATGAATGTAAGATTAGCGATTATTTAAATTCTGCTGCTATTGCTGCACTTGGAGGTTTGGATGGTTCAAGCGGAAACCCGGGGTATTCAACAACAGTTCATGGTGTAATCAATTTATGTGGTGCATTAGCGCGCTATAGTTGGTTAGAAGGTGACGACGTTCCATTGTGTTCATTGCACGGCACATCAGATGCAACAGTAAAATATAACCGTGGAATTGTTAACCCAGGAATTGCTTTAATGTACTTAGATGGAAGCCGAATGTTGCATGAACGTGCTTGTGCAGTAAACATTGAAAATCAATTTTATACGTTCATTGGTGCGCCACACGTACCATATGCCGGAACTGGTGCTGCGGCATTGGCTTACATGGATACAACGGTCAATTTTGTACGTGATTTTTTAATCGGACAATTGGGTTGCCCCAATGCTCTATTACAACCTGAAAATGCAAGAGCTCAATCTGCTTATTTGTACCCAATTAACGACTGCTTAGGAAATCCAATTGTGGACGTTTGTCAAGGTTCTGGACTTTCTGAAAAAACGGATGATTTAGGCTTGAATGTATATCCAAATCCAGCTAATGAAACAATGACGGTTCGTTGGAATTCTACTTCTGAGATGCAGATTCAATTAGTTGATTTTTCAGGTAGAACCATTCGAAACGAACAAGTGAATGGAACTGAATATACCTTGGAAAGAAAGGGTATCAATGGAGGTATCTACTTATTGATTGTTAAGGATCAAACAGGAAATATTACTTCTCAACGTGTGATTTTCAACAAATGAGAATAGTATTCTTTCTAATATTAAACTTCGGAGCCCTCTATGTGGGGGCTCTTTTTATGGGTGGAAGTCCCGCAGAAAACGAATGGTACGCAGCATTAAATAAAGCTCCTTGGACTCCACCAGGTTGGGTTTTTGGATTCGCATGGACGACCATTATGATTCTTTACAGCATCTATTTATCCCGTGTTTTTAAGTCGTTACCGAGAGAAAAACTTAAATTGGCTGTTGGATTATACATTGCACAATGGTTTTTTAATGTCTGTTGGAACCCAATTTTCTTCGTTCATCATGCTTTGGTATTAGGATGTGTCTTTATTTTTTTACTGATAGTCGTTTTACTCGTTTTTCATTTGAAATAT
The DNA here is from genome assembly GCA_039804825.1 of Bacteroidota bacterium. Taxonomy (GTDB): domain Bacteria; phylum Bacteroidota; class Bacteroidia; order Flavobacteriales_D; family Crocinitomicaceae; genus M0103. The sequence continues at coordinate 19,119 of JBDLVK010000025.1, read as the reverse complement.
TTGAAAAACAGACGTGTGGAATTGGGATTGATTTTGCCCTATTTGCTGTGGTTATGCGTCGCATTCTCTTTAAATTTATACGTATTTCTTCGTAATTAATCGACGTAACATTCTATTTAAGCTATAATAACAAGCAAAATGGCAACTGTTTGTTAAATTCTTCGTATTATAGTAAACGGTAAATTTTTTTATCGATTGAAACTACTGCGTGCGATGAGCAATAATGTGCTATTATATGAAACCAAACTCAAAAACGATCAATTTACTCGTTGTCTTAGTTTTTTAATTCGGTTTTCAGCATTTTATTCACTATTTTCTTGTGCGATTTGTAGCCTTCAGTACTATTGCATTTTCCACTCTTAATCTATTGTGCTATGAAGTTCACTAGAGTCTTTTATATTGTTTTGGTTTTCGTGATGACAACCTTAGCATCTTTTTCGCAAGGTAATCATGACAAAGTTGACAAAGTATTGTCGAAATGGCCTTTGAGTTTTGTAGTTGATACGTTGAAAATTTCGGAGCGATATTACACGGAGACTTTAGTAGAGGAACTCGTGAATACCAATTTCATGCAATTCCAAACTGAAATCGAAAATTTATTCGATGCGAATACAAATCCTGCAAAATTTCAAATTAAGGAAATTGAAAATGAATTTTTAACGAACTTAAAGCTTGTTGTCTCAGATACCCCAATTAATAAAGACAGACCCGTAAAACAGCAAAAACTACTAAATGGACCATGTGTAAACATGGATTTTGAAACGGGAAACACAACTGGTTGGTCTTTGTTTACAGGAACGAGAACGAATGCTACACTGTATGATTTTTCAGGTTCAACACCAGTTGGACCAGGTGCAAATCATCAAATATTTGGTGGAGGAGTAGATCCAGTTGTAGGTATTCCGAGAGTTTGCCCTGGAGGAAATTTTTCTTGCCGTTTGGGAAATGGAACAACAACAGGATCTGGTGCTGCACGAATGACTCAGTCATTTTTAGTTGATCCAACAAATATGTATTTTACCTACAGTTATGCCGTAGTATTCCAATCACCAAATGGCCATGCTGCCAACGAACGACCTTACTTCACAGTTCGCGTATACGATGCATCGGGAAACAACATTACTTGTGGAGAGTTCTCTGTTTATGCTGATCCAGCAAATGCTGCGAGTTTTCAATCTACTGTAGTTGGTGGAAATACGATTTTATACAAAAACTGGACATCTGTTTTTACAAATTTGTCAGCTTATGTAGGGCAAAATGTAACAATTGAATTTACCTCTGCAGACTGTTCACTTGGAGGGCATTATGGTTATGCGTATGTGGATGCGTCTTGTGCATTTCAGCAATTAATCGCAAGCCCAGGTTTTATTTGCCCAGGTCAAACAACAACATTAACAGCACCAGCCGGAGTTGGAACATATTTATGGAATACAGGAGCAACAACTCAAAGTATTACTGTTGGAACAGGCGGAACATACACCTGTACGTTAACTCCTCCACAAGGAGCTGCGTGTTCTGTTACATTAAGTGTTCCTGTAACAGTTTATCCTCAACCAACTGCTGGGTTTACGGTTACGGATCCCTCCGTTTGTTTAGGAACAACAGCTTCAATTACAAGTACATCAAGTATTCCTGCTCCTGGAGTAATAAGTACCTATCAATGGAATTTTGGTGATGGAATAAATTCACCCGCTTCAAGTGGAAGTATAACAGGTGTTTCAAATACGACAGGAACGTATACATCATTGGATCACACCTATGCAACCGTTGGAACATACAATCCAGTTCTCACTGTAGTTTCCGCTGATGGTTGTTCGAGTACTTTTACAACTCCAATTACTGTAACACCTTTACCATCATTGTCAACTACCAAAGTGGATGTTTTATGTAACGGTGGAACAACAGGTTCGATCAATTTAACAGTAGCTTCTGGAACGGCGCCTTTTACTTATTTATGGAGTAATGGATCAACATCAGAAGATTTAAGTTCATTACCTGCCGGAACCTATTCGGTTACTGTTACAGATGCGAATGGTTGTACAGGAACTACAACAGTGACAATCACACAACCTTCAGCACCATTGACCTTGACAACTGCGCAAACAAACGTTTTATGTTTTGGTGGAACTACGGGGGCAATTGATTTAAGTGTTGCGGGTGGAACAGCACCTTATACTTATTCTTGGAGTAATGGGACAATAACACAAGATTTAAACAGTTTACCAGCAGGAACATACACTGTCAACGTGCATGATGCCAATGGTTTGACAGGTGGTTGTGCAGCTACGACTTCTGTTACAATTATTCAACCTGATACACCCGTAGCTGTAAGTAGCACGCATGTGAATGTTTTATGTAATGGTGGAGCAACTGGTTCTATTGATTTAACTGCTGGTGGTGGAACCCCAGGTTATATCTATTCATGGAGCAATGGAGCAACAACCCAAGATATTAGCAGTTTGGCAGCTGGAACTTACACTGTAAATGTTCACGATGCGAATGGCACTACTGGCGGATGTGCAGCCACAACTTCTGTTACAATTACACAACCAGCAGCAGCAATTACATTATCATTTACAAAAGTGAATGTTTTATGTAATGGTAGTTCAACAGGATCAATTGATTTATCTGCTGCAGGTGGTACAGCTCCTTACTCGTATTTATGGTCAAATGGAGCAATAACTCAAGATATTTCTAGTTTGGCTGCGGGTACATATACAGTAACTGTTACAGATGCGAATGGTTCAGCTGGAGGATGTTCAGCAACATTATCAGTTACGATTACTCAACCATCAGCTCCAGTTTCTCTTTCAACTACTCAAACAAATATTCTATGTTTTGGAGCTTCAACTGGTGCAATTAATTTAACAGTTGCAGGCGGAACGGCACCCTATTCTTATGTATGGTCAAATGGTGCAACAATAGAAGATATTTCAGCATTAGCTGCAGGAACTTATACGGTAGTTGTTACCGATGCCAATGGTTCAACAGGTGGTTGTACTGCAACAACAACTGTTACAATTACACAACCAGCTGCTGCTTTAACAGTTTCAACAACGCAAACAAATGTATTATGTTTCGGTGCATCAACTGGTGCGATTGATTTAACACCTGCTGGTGGAACAGCACCTTATACGTATTTATGGAGTAATGGTGCAACAACGCAAGATTTATCTTTAATTGCTGTTGGGACTTACACCGTAACAGTTACTGACGCGAATGGTAGTACTGGAAGTTGCGCAGCTACGACAACAGTAACAATTACACAACCAGCGGCACCATTAAGCTTAACATCAACAAAAGTGAATGTTTTATGTAATGGAGGTTTAACAGGTTCAATTAATTTAACTCCAGCAGGAGGAACGGCTCCTTATACTTTCGCTTGGTCGAATGGTGCAGTTACTGAAGATATTATAGGTCTAGCAGCTGGAACTTATACAGTAAACGTTACAGATGCTAATGGATCAACAGGTGGCTGTACTGCAACTACTTCGGTAACAATCACCCAACCATCGGCTCCAGTTACTGTTTCAACGACTCAAACAAATGTATTGTGTTTTGGAGCCTCAACGGGTGCAATTAATTTAACGGTTGCAGGTGGAACAGCACCTTATTCTTATGTGTGGAGCAATGGAGCAACAACAGAGGATTTGACGGCAATTCCTGCGGGATCATATACAGTAACTGTAACCGATGCAAATGGTTCAGTTGGAGGTTGTACAGCAACAACAACTGTAACAATTACACAACCAGCTGCAGCATTAACTTTAACAAGCGCACAAGTGAATGTGTTATGTAACGGTGCAACAACTGGTTCGATTGATTTAACTCCAGCAGGAGGAGTAGCGCCATATACTTATTCGTGGAGTAATGGAGCAACTACACAAGATATTACCAATTTACCTGCGGGTTCATATACTGTGAATGTTCATGATGCAAATGGTCTTTCAGGTTCATGTGCGGCAGTAGCAACGATTACTATTACACAACCAGCAGCACCATTGACATTGACATCTACGAAAGTAGATATTTTATGTAACGGAGGAAATACTGGTTCAATCAACTTAACACCAGCCGGAGGAACAGCACCTTACACATTTGCTTGGTCGAATGGCGCAACAACTGAAGATTTAACGAGTTTAATTGCTGGAACGTATACAGTAACAGTTACCGATGCAAATGGATCAACAGGAGGATGTGCAGCTTCGGCAACGATTACTATCACTCAACCTGCTGCGCCTATTACATTGAATACTTCACAAACGAACATTTTATGTAATGGTGGAAATACGGGAGCAATCAATTTAACGGCTGCAGGTGGAACATCACCATATTCGTATGTTTGGAGTAATGGCGCAACAACAGAAGATTTAACGGGATTAATTGCTGGTACATATACAGTGACCGTTACTGATGCGAACGGGTCTACAGGTGGATGTACTGCAACAGCAACTGTTACGATTACTCAGCCAGCTGCACCTTTGACATTTACATTCACACAAACAAATGTTCTATGTAATGCCGCTGCAACAGGGGCCATTGATTTAACACCTGCAGGTGGAACATTGCCATATACTTATACTTGGAGCAATGGTTCAACATCACAGGATATTAATGGTTTAGCAGCAGGAACGTATACTGTCAACGTGCATGATGCAAATGGTTTGGCTGGAGGATGTGCTGCTACAGCAACAATAACAATTACACAACCAACGGCATTAACACAATCAGTTTCTGCATTTACGTATCCTTCAGGAACAAACATTAGTTGTTTTGGTTTATCGAACGGAAGTGTGAATTTAACAATTGGTGGTGGAGCGCCAGGTTACACATATGCTTGGTCAAATGGAGCAACAACACAAGATTTAACGAATGTTCCTGCAGGAAGTTATACAGTGGTTGTTACTGATCTAAATGGTTGTACAATTACTTCGTCAATTAACTTAACACAACCGTTGATTTTAACATCAGGTGTTGTTCCTTCTCTGTATGCAGGAGGATACAATTTAACAGGTTGTGCGAATAATGGAACGATTGATTTAACAGTTGGTGGTGGAAATCCTACTTACACATATGCATGGTCGAATGGCTCAACAACACAAGATTTATCAGCTTTATCAGCCGGAGCTTATTCGGTAACTGTAACTGATATTAACGGTTGTCAATCAACAAGCTCTGTAACCTTAACTCAACCAGCTCCGCTTTCGCAAAATATAGCTGCATTTACTTATCCTTCTGGAACCAATATCAGTTGTTTTGGTTTATCTGATGGATCTATCGATTTGACCATTAACGGTGGAACACCTTTGTACACGTATCTTTGGTCAAATGGTGCAACAACACAAGATTTAACGAATGTACCAGCAGGAACATATTCAGTAACTGTAACAGATTTGAATGGTTGTACAATTACCTCTTCAATCACATTAACGCAACCAACATTATTGACATCAGGACTTGTACCTTCCGTTTATGCAGGTGGATTCAATGTTTCTGGTTGTGTTGCAGATGGAACAATTGATTTGACTGTTTCTGGTGGAAATCCTGGTTACACCTATGCATGGTCGAATGGAGCATTAACACAAGATATTTCATCGTTGATTGCTGGAAATTATATTGTGAATGTAACAGATGTAAATGGTTGTATAACATCAAGTAGTATCAATTTAACACAGCCTTCTGGTTTAACCCAAACAATTTCAGCTACAACCTTCCCAAGTGGAACAAATATTAGTTGTTTTGGCTTGAGTAATGGAAGCATTGATTTAACTGTAGGCGGTGGAAGTCCAGGTTATACATATGTATGGAATACAGGAGCAATAACGCAAGATTTGACAAATGTACCGGCAGGAACATATAGTGTTGTGATTACCGATCAAGTAGGTTGTCAAATATCAAGTTCAATTACTTTAACACAACCTGCATTGTTAACACAAACAGTTTCAGCAGCTATTTATCAAAGTGGAACAAATATTAGCTGTTTCGGACTTTCAGATGGTTCTGTAGATTTAACGATCAATGGAGGAAATCCTGGTTATACATATGCATGGTCAAACGGTGCAACAACCCAAGATTTGACGGGTATTCCTTTTGGAACATATAATGTATTGGTTACAGATTTGAATGGTTGTACAGTTCCATCATCAATTACGTTAACACAACCAACGGCATTAACACAAAGTTTAACGGCTTCAACTTTCCCAAGTGGTACGAATATCAGTTGTTTTGGATTGTCAAATGGAAACGTTGATATAACAATTGGAGGAGGAAATCCTGGTTATACCTATGCATGGTCGAATGGTGCATTAACGCAAGATTTAACAAATGTACCGGCAGGAACTTACAACGTTGTAGTAACTGACATTAATGGTTGTACAATCACAACTGGAGTAACACTTACACAACCAACCGCATTAACACAAGGAATTACGTCACCTACATTTCCAAGTGGAACCAATATCAGTTGTTTCGGTTTATCTAATGGTTTAGTTGATTTAACAATTAACGGCGGTAATCCTGGTTACACATATGCATGGTCGAACGGTGCAACATCTCAAGACTTAGCAGCAATTCCAGCAGGAACTTATTCTGTTACAGTAACGGATATCAATGGATGTACAATTCCTTCAACGATCACTTTAACTCAACCAATTGCTTTAACTCAAAATATAAATGCAACAATCTATCCTTCTGGAACAAATATCAGTTGTTTCGGATTAAGTGATGGCAACGTAGATTTGACAATAAATGGAGGAAGCCCTGCTTATTCATACGCTTGGTCAAATGGAGCAACAACGCAAGATTTGAGTAACGTACCAGCAGGAACGTATAATGTAACAGTTACAGATGTAAACGGATGTTCAATTCCATCTACTATTACATTGGTTCAACCAACACTTTTAACTTCTTCCGTAACGCCGTTTGTTTATCCTGGAGGATTCAATGTTTCTGGATGTTTACCGGACGGTTCAATTGATTTAACAGTAGCTGGTGGAAATCCTGGATATACGTATGTTTGGTCAAACGGTTCGAACAACCAAGATATTTCATTGTTACCTGCTGGAGCATATTCTGTGACGGTTTCTGATTTGAATGGTTGTCAAACGACAAGCGCTGTAACATTAACTTCACCAGCCGGAATGACACAAGCAATTACAGCTTTTACTTATCCTTCTGGAACAAATATTAGTTGTATTGGATTGAGTGATGGTTCGATTGATTTAACAATTAATGGTGGAGTTGGACCTTACTCTTACGCTTGGAGCAATGGAGCAACAATACAAGATATAACGAATGTCCCTGCTGGAACATACAATGTCCTTGTAACCGATCAAAATGGTTGTCAAATTACTAGTACAATTACATTAACTCAACCAACTGCACTTTCACAAGGTATTACAGCATTTACGTATCCTTCAGGAAGTAATATTAGCTGTTTTGGATTGAGTGATGGTTCAGTTGATTTAACGATCAATGGTGGAAATCCGGCATACACTTATTTATGGTCTACAGGGGCAACGACACAAGATATTGCTGGTTTACCAATTGGAACATACTCTGTTTTAGTAACAGATGTGAATGGATGTACAATTCCTTCTTCGATTACCTTAACACAACCTACTGCATTAACAGAAGGAACAACAGCATTTGTATACCCTAGTGGTGATAACATCAGTTGTTTCGGTTTGAGTGATGGTTCTGTTGATTTAACAATTGGGGGAGGAAGCCCTGGCTATACTTATTTATGGAATACAGGAACAACAACGCAAGATATTTCTTCTTTGCCAGTGGGAACGTATACGGTAACTACAACTGATTTAAATGGATGTACAATCAATTCATCGATTACCTTGGTTCAACCTACCGCTTTGACTCAAACGATTTCTGCATTCACTTATGCTTCCGGGACAAACATTAGTTGTTTTGGATTAAGCGATGGTTCAATCAATTTAACGCCTGCAAATGGAAGTCCAGCTTATACATATGCATGGAGCACTGGTGCAACATCACAAGATTTAACAAATATTCCGGCAGGAACATACAATGTTATAATTACTGACTTAAACGGATGTACGCTTCCTTCGACAATTACATTGGTTGAACCAGTTGTATTAACGCAAAATGTTACTGCTTTTACATATCCATCAGGAAGTAATATCAGCTGTTTTGGATTTAATGATGGAAGTATAGATTTAACAATTGGCGGAGGAAATCCCGGATACACTTATTTGTGGAACAATGGATTCACAACCGAAGATATTGGTAGTTTATTGGCTGGAACGTACACTGTTGTAGTAACGGATGTAAATGGATGTACTATTCCTTCTGCAATTACATTATTTGAACCAACACCATTAACTGCGGCTACAGTTGGATCAACATTTATTGGTGGTAATAACATTAGTTGTTTTGGTTTCAGTGATGGAACTGTTGATTTATCAATGGGTGGTGGAAGTCCAAACTACACGTATTTGTGGAGTACAGGAGCAACTACGGAGGACATCAGCAATTTACCAATTGGAACATATTCTGTAACCGCAACGGATATCAATGGTTGTCAAATTTCAAGCACAATTGCCTTGACAGAGCCAACACCGATGACGTATTCTGAAACCTTATCCATTTATTCAGGTGGATACAACGTTACAGGTTGTGCGGCTGATGGATCAATTGATTTATCTGTTGCTGGAAGTATTCCAGGTTACACCTATTCTTGGAGCAATGGACCAATTTCGCAAGATGTAGCAAACCTTGCCGCTGGAACTTATACGGTAACAATAACGGATGCAAATGGATGTGTTTTAGTTGTGGATACAACTTTAGTCCCAGCACCACAAGTAACAACAACGACGCAAGTAACTTCTAATTACAACGGTCAAGATATCTCTTGTTTCGGTGTTTCAGATGGAGCAATTTCTGCAACTCCAGCCGGTGGAGCCCCAGGATATACCTTCAACTGGACGAATTTTGCAGGAATTTCAATTAGTACGCTTCAAAATCCAATAGGTTTGCCTTCTGGAATTTATACGGTGACAGTTACCGACCAAAACGGTTGTACAGTTACCAATAACATTACCTTAGTTGATCCACCTGCATTTACGTACGGTGTAACTGTTGCAACCAATTATAACGGACAAGATATTTCTTGTTTCGGAATGTCAGACGGTGGAATTGATTTAACGGTTTCGGGAGCAACACCTGGTTACACGTATGTATGGACAAATGGAGCAGGAACAGGTATTAGTATTATTGAAGATCCAGTTGGTTTACCAGATCAAACATACACTGTATTAGTAACTGATTTGAACGGTTGTACATTTAACACAGCAATTACTTTAACAGAACCACCATTGTTAACAGGCGTTCCATCTGTAACCAGTGATTACAATGGTCAAGATGTTAGTTGTTTCGGTTCAACTGATGGAACAGTGACAATTGTACCCAATGGGGGAACACCAACTTATTCTTATTTGTGGACAGATCCAACAGGAAACACGATAGGAGCAAATCAAAATCAGCCTGGTGTTGGAGCAGGAACTTATGGTGTGACAATTACAGATGTAAATGGTTGTACCTATAACACAACAATTTTGGTTACTCAACCTCCACAATTGACTGCTGGTACAACAGTTCTAACCAATTACTTTGGTCAAGCTGTTAGTTGTGAAGGTGCAACAGACGGAAGTGTGCAAGCAGATCCAACTGGTGGAACACCTGGATATACTTATTCTTGGAATACTGTTCCTACACAAAGTTCAAATCCCGCTGTGAATATGGGAACTGGAACTTATACAGTAATTGTTACAGATGCGAATGGTTGCGTTGCATCGGATGTGGTTACTTTAACAGCAAACCCACTTCCTTCTTTCAATCTGCCTCCAGTTGTTTACAGTTGTGAGGGTTATACGGTAGCAATTGATTCACAAGCTGAACCAGGAAGTTCATGTACGTGGGTTTTCTCTGATGGACAAGTGATTCACGATTGCGGACCTGTTTATGTGAACTTCCCAAATACACCAAATTGCTATGACGTTCAATTGTCTGTGATTAATGCACAAGGTTGTTCGAATTCAATTTCAATGACAAACTTTATTTGTGTAGTTCCAAATCCGAATGCTTCATTCTCAGCAGAAGATTATACATTATCAATGTCCAATGACGGAACATTCTTCCACAACACATCGACAGGAGCACAAGATTATTACTGGAATTTTGGTGATGGGAGCGAATGGAGCACTGTTGAAAATCCATATCATCAATTCCCAATAGAGGATACTGAAATTAACTTTGATGTTTGGTTATATGCCGTTTCAGAATATGGTTGTATTGACTCAACTGAACGCATTATCGAAGTGGAAGAAGAATTGATTATTTATGTTCCAAATACTATCACGCCTGATGGAGATGAATACAACAACGATTTCTTCCCGGTGCTTTCTTCTGGATTCAGTGAAGATGGTTATACCTTATTAATTTTCAACCGTTGGGGCGAGCTGATTTTCGAATCACATGATCTTTCAGTTGGATGGGATGGAACGTATAATGGAGAATTAGTACAAGATGGTACATATACCTGGAAAATTACTGCCAAGAATAAAAAGAATGACGACAAGGAACAATACGTTGGTCATGTCAATGTTATTCAATAATGAACATAAAAAAAGGGCGACAATTCAATGTCGCCCTTTTTTGTTTTAAATGTGATTAACAAAATTCGTTATACGCTTCTGTTAAGTTTTCAGCAATCATTTGAGCAGTTCCACCTTCAATATGGTGACGCTCTAAGAAATGTACCAATTTGCCATCATTAAACAAGGCAATTGAAGGCGATGATGGAGGATATGGTAAGAAGTATTTACGCGCTTGGTTAGTAGCTTCACCATCAACACCAGCAAAAACTGTTGCTAATTCAACTGGTTTTTTCGAGTTGTTTAATGATAATTTTACGCCTGGACGCATATTTCCTGCTGCACATCCGCAAACAGAGTTTACAACGACTAAAAGTGTTCCTTTTGAGTTTTGAATTGTTTGATCTACTTCGTCGCTTGTTGTTAATTGTTTGAAACCAACGTTTGTAAGGTCTTCCTTCATTGGTTTTACTAGTTCTGGTGGATACATACGTATATATTTTTAGTATTTGTACTACAAAAATACAAAATGAATAAGCGAATGTATAATGAACACTTATTTATTTTGTAAATCGTCCCAAGGAAACTTCTTTGTCAACTTCGGTTTCTTTTAAAATGAAATCCGCCATTTCTTTGCTTAACAAAGGCGCCAACATATAACCTTTCGTTCCTAATCCATTATAAACATAAAGTGATGGATATTCTGGATGTCGCCCAAGAACAGGTCGACGATCAAGCATGGTTGGACGAATTCCAGCGTGATGACCAATTACCTCAAAGGGTTCATCTGTTAATACACGAATTTTTTCAATCAAATCATTTTTACCTTCTTCGGTTAATTCATCTTCATATGTTTCCCATACATACGTGGCTCCAACACGAAATTTTCCGTCACCAATTGGTAAAATAAAACACTTGCGATTCAAGGATTCCGATTCAGTAATGCTCGATGATTCAATTGTTAATGTTTCCCCTTTTGTTGGATTAATTGGCACTTGGTTGAACCATGGATTGTGTCGAATTTCAACACCTTCACAAAAAATAATGCCATCGTATTGTTTTCCTTTGTACGTTCCGTTAGCTGGATCTATCGTCTTATAATCTACTTGTTCTTGAAGAACATGATTTGTTGATGCAATCCATTCTTTTCCTTTTGTTAAGAATTCTGTTGTTGAAATGTAAGAAGCAAGCTTTACTCTTCCAGTTCCAAAATCGTTTTTAGCCAAAGAATACGATTCATCCTCTTTAGTAACTAAGGTTAAATAATCCTGATAATCTGGATTCTGTTGCTTTTTTAACCAATATCCGCGTTCTTGCTCAGAGGAAAACATTCTTCGAATGGTAATAGGATGATAGAATTGTGTGTTGCATTCTTTTTCCCAACTTGTATAAAAATCAATGGCGAAGGGAGAAAATTCATCCAAGCGCCATGATTTTGTCATGCGTCTGAAAACCATTGGATTGATTAGCCCAGCTGCTATTGCAGAACTGCGATTTTTTCCGTTGTCGATTACTGTTATGTGATGTCCTAAATCGATGAGGTGTTTTGCAAGAGTGAGTCCCGCAACTCCAGCTCCAACGATTAAAAATTTTTGTTGTGTCATTATTTGGTAACAGCTAAACTGATAATACTGATGCGAAGGTCGGGATAATTTTCATTGATTGAGCGCACTAAGGCTTCAATTGTAGCGCCTGTTGTAACAACGTCATCCACAATAGCAATGTGCTGATAGTTTTTAGAACGCTTGCGCAAATCGAAGTTGTTCACCACATTATCCCAGCGTGCAAAGCGATTCTTGCGTGTTTGACTTCCCGTATGTGTTTTCTTTTTAAGAAAGTGAGTGTCAACATCAACATTCATAACTTCTCCAATTCCCTTAGCCAATTGCTCACTTTGATTATAACCGCGATCAAACTCTTTTTTCGGATGGATTGGAACAGGAATCAGTACATCAATGGTTGAAAATCGTTCTAAATCCTTGATTTTAAACCCAATCAATTTGCCAAATTCAACTCCAACTTGTGGATTTGATTTGTATTTCAAGGCATGTAGAATTTTCTGTGATGATTTTCCTTTTTCAAAAAATAACAGTCCAAAAGTTGAGTCTATTACTACACGACCCCAAAAAAGCTTGTCTAATGAAGTGGGTTCATCGTATTTTTCATAATGCGTAAAATCCATTTCGCTATAACAAAACGAACAAATAGATTTACTTTCTTTTGCCAATTCTTCTTCACAAATCAAACAGCGATTTGGATAAATTAAATGACTGATTGGATCGACAATATTCAACCAATTTTTTAGTCCAAAATCACGCTTTCTTAGGTCCTTGTTCATTTAAAAAATCTATAAACAATTTTGTGTTTAAAATAACAAAAATTAATTCTTGACATAGGTAAAAAAGAGCATTAATTTTATAGGACAAATCCCAAACATCTTTGATTTCAGCGGTTTGACGAAAGGAAATAATTTATCGACAAAATGCGGTGTTGTTTCTGTGAATATCTTTCGTCAGGGTGTTAATAAACTTGTTAAGGTTTGTTACCAAAGGGTTTCCGAATTGTAATGTTAATAACATTGAAAATTTGTGAATTTCTTTAATTGCGATTGGGAAGATTTTTAACAATTTTTGTATGCCTCAAATAAACGAAATACACTTGGCTTCACTGACCAGATTTCACACAGAGAGGAAACAACAAATTTTGACGATGATCAAAAAGGTGAGAAATTGACATTTCTGACACTGGGATAATACGTACAAAAACGAACAACAAAAATAAAATGGCACAAGTAGAACCAATATTAGAATCAAACAACAATCGATTCGTTCTGTTTCCAATTCAGCACGATGACATCTGGTCGTTCTATAAAAAAGCAGAGGCAAGCTTTTGGACAGCAGAAGAGATTGATTTGTCTCCAGACTTAATTGACTGGGACACGAAATTGAATGACGATGAACGTCATTTTATCAAGCATGTATTGGCTTTTTTCGCAGCATCGGATGGTATTGTGAACGAAAATTTAGCAGAGCATTTCTTGTCAGAAGTACAATACACAGAGGCGAAATTCTTTTACGGTTTTCAGGTTACAATTGAAAACATTCACTCTGAAACGTACTCGTTGTTGATTGATACGTATATCAAAGATACAGCTGATAAAAATTATTTATTCAACGCGATCGACACAATTGATTGTGTTCGTAAAAAAGCTGAATGGGCTTTGCGTTGGATTGACAATGGTTCTTTCGCTGAGCGTTTAGTTGCATTCGCTGCAGTTGAAGGAATTTTCTTCTCTGGATCTTTCTGTTCAATTTTCTGGTTGAAGAAAAGAGGATTGATGCCAGGACTTTCATTCTCGAATGAGTTGATTTCACGTGATGAAGGTTTGCATTGTGATTTCGCATGTTTGTTATATAACAATCACTTGGTAAATAAATTGCCAAAATCGCAAGTGCAAGAAATTATCATGCACGCAGTAGAAATCGAAAAAGAATTCGTTACTGATGCGTTGCCAGTGAAATTAATTGGAATGAACAGTGATTTGATGGCACAATACATTGAATTCGTTGCTGACCGTTTGTTAACTGAACTAGGAAACGAAAAAGTGTACAACGCAACAAATCCTTTCGATTTCATGGACATGATTTCGATTCAAGGAAAAACGAATTTCTTTGAGAAACGTGTTGCAGAATACCAGAAAGCTGGTGTAATGGCAGGGAAAGACAATCAAACGTTTAGCCTAGACGAAGAATTTTAAAATAAGACCACTAATACTAAAAAATAAACGAGCGCCCATGTATGTAGTTAAAAGAGACGGAAGAAAAGAAGCCGTTAAATTTGATAAAATTACCGCACGCATTGTAAAAATGTGCTACGGACTTGATCCACTAGTTTCTCCAGAAGCTGTGGCAATGAAAGTAATCGAAGGAATTTATGATGGAGTAACAACAACAGTTTTAGACAACCTTGCTGCTGAAGTTGCTGCTGCTAAAACAATCGATCACCCAGATTACGCATTGTTAGCATCACGTATTGCTGTTTCGAATTTACATAAGGAAACGAAGAAAACGTTCTCTGAAGTAATCGAAGACATGTACAAATACATCGATCCAAAAACTGGACAAAATGCTTCTTTGGTTGCTGAGGATGTTTACAATGTAATCATGGACAACCGAGAAGTGTTGGATTCAAGCATTATTTATGACCGTGATTTCCGTTACGACTACTTCGGATTCAAAACATTGACACGTTCATATTTGATGAAATTGGAAGGAAACATTGTTGAACGTCCACAACAAATGTTAATGCGTGTTGCAGTTGGTATCCACAAATCAAACATTCAAGATGCGATTAAAACGTATAACTTGATGTCTGAAGGATGGTTCACACATGCAACGCCAACATTGTTCAATTCAGGTACACCAAAACCTCAAATGTCTTCTTGTTTCTTGTTGACAATGAAAGAAGATAGCATCGAAGGAATTTATGATACATTGAAGTCTTGCGCTCAGATTTCTCAATCAGCTGGTGGAATTGGTCTTGCTATTCACGATATCCGTGCAACGGGTTCATATATTAAAGGAACAAACGGTACTTCAAATGGTATCGTACCAATGCTAAGAGTATTCAACGATACTGCTCGTTACGTTGATCAAGGTGGAGGTAAACGTAAAGGTTCATTCGCAATGTACATTGAACCATGGCATGCTGATGTATTCGATTTCTTGGATTTGAAAAAGAACCACGGAAAAGAAGAACAACGTGCACGTGATTTGTTCTACGCTTTGTGGATTCCAGATTTATTCATGAAACGTGTGAAAGAAAATGGTGATTGGACTTTGATGTGTCCTCACGAATGTCCAGGTCTTTCTGATACACACAGTGCTGCATTCGAAGAATTGTACACACGTTACGAAAGAGAAGGAAAAGGTCGTAAAACGATTAAAGCGCAAGATTTATGGTTCAAAATTTTGGAATCACAAATTGAGACGGGAACACCATACATGTTGTACAAAGATGCTGCGAATGCAAAATCAAATCAACAAAATTTAGGTACAATCAAGTCTTCTAACTTGTGTACTGAGATTATGGAATATACAGCGCCAGATGAAGTTGCTGTATGTAACTTGGCTTCATTGGCTTTACCGAAATATGTAACTGAAAATGGAACGTTTGATCACGATAAACTATTCGAAGTAACTTATCAAGCAACGATCAACTTGAATAGAATTATTGATGAGAACTACTACCCAGTAGAAGAAGCAAGAAATTCAAATTTACGTCACCGACCAATTGGATTAGGTGTTCAAGGATTGGCTGATGCATTTATTTTAATGGGCTTACCATTCGAATCAGAAGAGGCGCGTGCATTGAACCGTGAAGTTTTTGAAACTATCTATTATGCGTCAATGACAGCATCGAAAGATTTAGCGAAAGTTGAAGGTCCATACGAAACATTCGCAGGTTCACCTGTATCAAAAGGAATTTTCCAATTTGATATGTGGGGAGTTACTCCAACAAGTCGTTGGGAATGGGATGTGTTGAAAGAAGAAGTAATTAAACACGGTGTTAGAAACTCATTGTTGTTAGCACCAATGCCAACTGCATCAACAGCCCAAATTCTAGGAAACAACGAATGTTTTGAACCATACACATCAAACATCTATACACGTCGCGTGCTTTCAGGTGAGTTTATTATCGTAAACAAACACTTATTGAAAGACTTAGTGAAAGAAGGTTTGTGGAACAAAGAAATGCGTCGTAAAATCATGCAAGAAAATGGTTCTGTACAAAACATCAACGAAGTACCACAACGTTTGAAAGATCTTTACAAAACTGCTTGGGAAATTTCTCAAAAAGCAATTATTGATCAAGCAGCTGATCGTGGAGCTTACATTTGTCAATCTCAATCATTGAATATTTTCATGGAGAATGCAAACTTCGGAAAATTAACTTCAATGCACTTCTACGGATGGGAGAAAGGATTGAAAACAGGTATGTACTACTTGAGAACAAAAGCAGCAACAGACGCAATTAAATTTACTGTTGACAAAGCTGTGGTTGCACAACCAGAAGTTTCCGTAGCAAGCATTGAAGAGCAACAAGCCGCAATCGCATGTTCTTTGGATAATCCAGATGCGTGTGAGATGTGTTCTGGCTAGAAGCGGCTTTAGCCGGTTATAGGCGGAACTAAATCCGACGAGGGCTTGACCCGAGTCAAATGTGTTCTGGCTAGAAAGCGGTTTTAAAAACTAAAAAAAGGAAAGATTAAAATTTAGATGTTTTTAGGCGATAAAAATTTCAAGAACGGGGCTAACCGAAGTTAGTGAGTAGCTTAAAATTTGAAATCAACGACAAAACATAAATTTGAATTTTCCTGACAATATTCTTGTGGCTGTTAATAATTGTGCCGTTTTTATTTTAGCTCAAGAGCAAAACCCCGAAGTCAATCTTTGGGGTTTTTTGTTGGTTGTCAGATTTTCTCCCTCCAAGCCTTCTCAACAACAGTCAATTCTTCATAAAATTCCTCACCGAAAGCACGCGTAATCGGTTCTTTTAGAAAACGGAAAACAGGCACATCCAATTTTTCACCACAATCACATGCTGGAGCACAAATAGGCCAATGGTCATACGTCAGTGCTTTCAACTCATGGAATTGCTTTACCCGAATCGGATATAAATGACACGAAATCGGTTTTTTAAAATCTGTCTTGCCATCCAAATTGGCTTGTTCAATGGAACATTTAGTAATGTTATTCTCGTCAAAATAGACAAATGCACATTCTCCACCATTCACTAAAGTGGTTACAGGCTCATTGTCTTCATCCATGTAAAAAATTCCAGAAGCTTCCACGGCAGCTCGTCCTTCAGGGCGCATGTAGGGATAAATCGCTTCCAATTCATTCTCGATAATATCGATTTCGTCAAGGCTTAGGGGCGCTCCTGAATCGCCTTCAATGCAACATGCACCTTTACACGCGTTCAAATCACACACGAATTTCTTCTCGAATAGTTGGGTGGAAACTACCTTGTCTTTTACTTCTATTAACATGAAAAAAGTTTAGGCAAAGTTCACAAAATAATGGCTTCATAAAAACATATTTGATTGATAATGTTGGATTTTATAAAAAAAGACCTATCTTTGTGCCGTATTTAAGAAATATCGAGACAGAATGAGGGGACGAAAGTCCCCTCTTTTTATAAGTTATGATTAGTAAAAAAAAGGTACTGGAATTAATCGATGAGCGCATCGCAGAGTTGAACAACGGATTGTTTGTTGTTGAACTTACCATCTCTTCAAACAATGTGATTCACGTTGAATTAGACAAGCATGAAGGAAATGTTGCGATCAATGATTGTATGTCAGTTTCTCGAAATGTTGAGCATAACTTAGACCGAGAAGAAGAAGATTTTGAATTACATGTTTCTTCTGCTGGCTTGGATAAACCGTTTCGTGTTTTAGCACAATACACAAAAAATATCGGGAAAGAAGTGAAAGTTGTTTTGCACAATGGTTCCAAATTAGAAGGAATCTTGAAAGCAGCAACAGAAACTGAAATCACGCTAGAAACTTCTCGAATGGAAAAACCTGAAGGGAAAAAGAAAAAGGAATTAATTGTGGAAGAACATGTCTTTCCACTTGATCAAATAAAGGACACAAAAATTGTTATTTCATTTAAATAGGTAACCATGAATAGCCTTGAATTAGTTGAATCGTTTTCGGAATTCAAAGAATTGAAAAGCATCGACAAACAAACGATGCAACATGTATTGGAAGACGTATTCCGAGCAATGTTAAAAAAGAAATTCAACACAGATGAGCACATCGATATCATTGTAAACATTGATAAAGGTGACGTTCAAATTTTCTTGAATAAAGAAATCGTTGACGACGGAGAAGTTGAAGATCAAAATACTGAAATCGCATATTCTGATGCAATTAAAATTGAGCCAGATTTCGAAATCGGTGAAGAGGTAACGGAAGAGTTTAAATTCGCTGACTTCGGTCGTCGTAACATCTTATCGTTGCGTCAAAACTTGATTTCTCGTATTATGGAACTTGAAAAAGACCATTTATACAAAGTGTACAAAGAGCGTATCGGAGAAATCGTTACGGGCGAAGTATACCAAGTTTGGAAGAAAGAAATTATGGTATTGGATGATGAAGGAAATGAGTTGATCTTGCCTAAATCAGAACAAATTCCTTCAGATTACTTTAAGAAAGGTGAAGCTGTTCGTGCAGTTGTTGCGAAAGTGGACATGCGTAACAGTTCTCCAGTAATTATCTTGTCTCGTACAGCGCCAGAATTCCTTGAGCGTTTGTTCGAGTTGGAAGTTCCTGAAGTATTTGACGGATTAATTACGATTAAACGTATCGTACGTGAACCAGGTGAAAGAGCAAAAGTTGCTGTTGAATCTTACGATGACCGTGTGGATCCAGTTGGAGCATGTGTTGGTATGAAAGGATCTCGTATTCACGGAATTGTTCGTG
>JBDLVK010000024.1:0-10699 GCA_039804825.1 Bacteroidota bacterium | reverse complement strand
GTGGTCTTGGTTTTGGACTTAATCGTCCTACAACCAGGACCACTTTGGTTAGACAATCTTGTTCTTTGCTTTCACTGAAATTAGTTGACTTCAACAATGCTCATCGCATTGTATTGTCCATTGTTCAATGAGTATTGAACACCATTTACTTCTTGGAAGAATTCAATCATCAAGATGAAAATGTCTGTTCCTGTTCCTGTCGGAGAACTCGCAGGTGTCAAGTTGACATCAACTGCAGTTGCATCGATCGGTCCATTATAATCAGGTGAAACTTCAACTGATTTAATACCCTGAACAAAATCAATTTTAGCCCAAGCCGAACGCAAAGTCATGTGTGTTGCTCCCGATGGAGCAGCAACCTCATTTGTAGGAACCAACTGAACCATGTCAATGGCACCAGTCGCAGTATCTACCGTATAAGATTTGTACAACACACTTCCCAGGATAGAACGAATATTGAAATTGAATCCTTTCAATCGCTCCTTTGCAGGAACTAAAGGAATTGCAGTTCCAACTGTTCGTTGGCCACGTGCACTTGTTGCATCCAAATTCTTGATATCCGTCATTACTTTCGTCAAACGAGAAGTAACACGTCCATCACTTGCACGCAACATCAACGGACGCAAAGCGTCGCGCATTAGTTTGCCTGAAGATGCAGCAGATCCAAATTCAGCACCATTCTCACGTGTTCGGATGAATGCCGGATCCTTCGCAATTCGCTCAGCATCTGGACCACCTTTTTCACGAGCCAAATGTCCATCCTGAGTTTTGTAAAAAGATAGATCTCCGATCTTACCTTTCAACTTAATAATCCCCGTCTGTTTTGCCATTTTTGAGATAGTTTTGATTTAAACTTTCGATCCGGGACCTTCCCGGAAAGTGATCCCTAAATTCTTGTCGCGAACTTGAATTTTCGGTTTCTGAAATCAAAACTATTGGTAGGGAAGTGGATTTACAAAATTCTCGTTCCGTTCATTCCATTTGCGACTATTTATGCCGTTTTGAGTATTTTATTCCACGTTTTTTTGGGGTAAATTAGTCCTCCCAAGAACCACTTTTTTACCCATGGACCAAGTATGGATAAAGTATAGATAAAGCATAGATAATGTATGAAAACACCAAAACGAATTTGCATATTTCCTAAAGACATTCAACTCATCACAGGACGAAGTGCACGTTATGGTCGGAACCTGATAAATGAGATCAAATTAAAGTTAAAAAAAGAGCCTCATCAATTTGTCACCATTCAAGAATTTGCAGATTATTCAGGACTGGATATTGAGGTTGTGACGTCATTTATCATTGATTAATTTTGATTTTCAGGTGAAAGGGTTTATATTCATGCTTCATGAAGCACATCCTATTTTCAATCCTGTTCCTTTTTATAACCGTTCAATTGGCAAATTGTCAAACATGGCAGACAATTTCTAAAGTTGGAACATACGAAACGGCTCCTTATAGACAATTTTCGATTGATCCATACACAAACAACTTATGGCTGATTCATGACACAAAAGTTTCTGTTATTGAAAATGACGGTACGATAAACATATTTACTGATGCAGAATTAGGGACACTTTGGACGAATGATAATATTCATTTTGCCTTTACGCCTACTGATATTTATTACGGGGTCGATTTGTATGGGTTGTTTTCCTTTACAGGATATGTTTCTACGGTCTTCGATGCAAATATTAATGATTTTGTTGATATGAGCAGTAATTTAGATACATTATACGTTACAAGGGGGTATCCAGATGGATTTTTAAAATACAATGCTGGGGGAAGTCAAGTTTTCTATAAATACTACAGTAAAATAAATGCCAAGCATAATTTTTTCTATGGTCATGATGGAAGTTCATTGATTTACCAATATGATCAATCAACTAATACACAAGTCAATTTAACATCTGATCCTAATTATTTATTTGGAATTTTTCATGACACGAAATTCTCACGACTATCTGATACACTCTTTGTTGGAGGAAAGAAAGGAATTAGTTATGCTTACAACTATGATTTTTTAGATACAATCACTCCAAACAACACAACGAATATGCCTTCGCCGAATGTGCTTGAAATTGAATTCGATCATTTGGATAGTTTATGGGCTGTATTTGGCGATGTGAATGATGTGCCATTTGCAATTGCGAAATTGGAAGGAAGCACATGGAACAATATTTATAATGCATCAAATTCTCCAATAGATTTTTCAAATTTCCTTGGATTAGAAATCGATACATTGGGTAATTTGTGGGTTGCTGACAATCAGTCTTTACATACTTTATTGACACCAAATAGTCCAACATGGCTCAATGTAAACTCACTTGACTTAGAGCAAGAGATTTCTATTTATCCAAATCCAGGATCATCAACAATTTCCATTCAAAATCTGAACAATTTTGACGCAATTAAGATTATTGATCTCCAAGGGAGAACTGTTTTAGAAAGTCATACTGAAGACCAAATTGATGTCAGTTCTTTGAAAGCGGGTAATTACATAATCCAAGTGTTTTCAGCAGATTTAGTTAGAAGTTTATCATTCATTAAAGACTAAGAAAATTCAAATTAATTTGATTGATTTTGATGTGTTTTGACTTTCATATTCAGTCCATTATGCTTAAATTTGGACATATTCGTTCTTTCAAAACGCATTAAATAAGACTAAAACACACGGTACCTATACGGTACCTGAAATAAAGTCAATGTTCAAAAGCCTAGATATATCGGAAGTTCGGGCTGAGGGTTCGAACCCCTCCGACTCCACAAAGGATAAGCGTAATTAACTGATTACAAGTTGATTACGCTTTTTTATTTTGTTTTTTAGTCCACATTTAGTCCACAACTGGAAACTTCTTGATGGCGTGAAACTGAAAAAGACTAAACACTTTTACAAATGTAATAAGATTGAAACACATTGATTTATTCTATGTAAAATCATCACAATTCATTGAAAGAACTATCTTTAACTCTAAATAAATTGAACCTCAAATATGTTCGAACAAACATTCAAAAATATAGATGACATTCTTCACAAAGATTCTGGTTGTGGAAGTGAATTAGATTATGTTGAGCAAACCTCTTGGGTGTTGTTCTTGAAGTACCTAGATGATTTAGAAAAAGACAAACGCACAGCGGCTGAATTAACTGGAAAAGAGTACAAAGCCATCATTGAACCTAAATTTCAATGGTCTACTTGGGCTATGCCCAAGGACAAAGATGGTAAGTTTGATCACCAGATTGCCATGACTGGAGATGACTTGAGAGATTTTGTGGATGGAGAACTCTTTCCTTATCTGAAAAAATTCAAGGTTTCTGCTGACAGTTCTTCAACACTCGAATACAAGATTGGCGAAATCTTTTCTGAATTGAAAAACAAAATTCAATCTGGATACAACTTGCGAGAGGTAGTTAATAAGATTGATGAATTGCGTTTCAGAACCCATACAGAAAAGCACGAAATGAGCCACTTGTATGAGGGGAAAATTAAAAATATGGGCAACGCTGGGCGAAACGGAGGCGAATACTATACCCCTCGTCCTTTGATTACGACCATCATAAAAGTTGTAAATCCAAAAATTGGTGAAAAGGTATATGATGGTGCTGTTGGTTCTGCTGGTTTCTTGTGCGAGGCGTTTGACTATTTGCGAACAAGCAAGGAACTGACAACTAAAGAGAGTGAAATCTTACAAACCAAAACGCTCTACGGTAAAGAGAAAAAAGGATTAGCCTATATCATTGGCATCATGAACATGATCTTGCATGGTGTTGAAGCACCGAATATTGTTCATACCAATACTCTTGCGGAGAACATTCTTCATATTGAGGAGAAAGACCGTTTTGATGTAGTGTTGGCAAATCCTCCGTTTGGCGGTAAGGAACGAGTTGAAGTTCAACAGAATTTCCCAATTAAAACAAGTGAAACGGCTTCCCTTTTCTTACAACATTTCATAAAAATATTGAAGGCTGGTGGAAGGGCTGGAATTGTCATTAAAAATACATTCTTGAGCAATACCGACAATGCTTCTGTCAGCATAAGAAAATTGCTTTTAGAGAATTGTAATCTACACACCGTTTTGGATCTCCCTGGAGGTACATTCACTGGTGCTGGTGTAAAAACAGTTGTCTTGTTCTTTGAAAAAGGTAAACCAACAAAAAATGTTTGGTACTACCAATTGAACCTTGATCGCAATCTGGGCAAAACAAATCCTTTAAATGAAAAGGACTTGGCTGATTTTGTTGCCCTACAAAAGTCTTTTGCGAACAGTGAAAATTCATGGACATTTGACGTGTCAACTATTGACCAAAACACTTTTGATTTAAGTGCCAAAAACCCCAATAAAAAAGAAGAAGTTGTTTTACGTGAACCGAAGGTGATTTTAGAAGAAATGAAAGCATTGGATGCTGAAAGTCAAGAGATTTTGAACTCGATATTGGAGTTATTATGACTTGGAAAAGAATACAGTTAAAAGACGTGTGCGAAGTATTTGCAGATGGTGATTGGATTGAAAGCAAAGATCAATCAATTGAAGGAATTAGATTGATTCAAACTGGAAATATCGGTTTTGGTTTTTTCAAGGATAAAGAGGATAAGTCAAGATTTGTTTCAAACGAAACCTTTCAACGACTTAAATGCACTGAAATATTTGCTGGCGATCTCCTTGTTTCGCGATTACCAGATCCAGTGGGAAAATCATGTATAATTCCAGAAATCAATTCAAGAATGATTACTGGTGTCGATTGCACAATATTAAGGCCTAAGGATTTTTTAAATTCTAATTTCTTATGCTATTATCAAATGTCTCAAAACTATTTGAAGGATGTAAATAAAGGAATAAGTGGCTCAACCAGACAAAGAATTAGTAGAAAAAATTTGGGGTTGATTGAAATCCCAATCCCTCCCCTCCAAGAACAACAACGCATCGTAGCCATTTTAGATGATGCCTTTGCAAAAATTGAAAAAGCGAAAGCCAATGCCGAACAAAACCTAAAAAACGCCAAAGAACTTTTTGAAAGTTATTTGCAAGGAGTGTTTGAGAATAAAGGAGATGATTGGGTAGTTAAAAAATTAAAAGAACTATATCAAATAGGTTCTAGTAAGCGTGTTTTAAAATCTCAATGGAAAACAGAAGGTATACCATTTTACAGAGGTAGAGAAATAACAAAATTATCGGACAATGGTTTTGTTGAGAATGAATTATATATATCAGAAATGCACTTTGCTGAATTATTACAAAAAACTGGAGTTCCAAAAACTGGGGATATTGTTATGACTGCAATTGGAACTATTGGAAATACTCATATTGTAAGGGATTTTGATAAATTTTATTTTAAAGATGCAAGTGTCTTATGGCTAAAACGTGTTACGGATACAAGTAGTGAGTTTACAAAGTATTTTTTAAAATCATCATTGTTTTTTAAACAACTGGATAAAGGAAACGGTGCAACTGTTGATACTCTAACCATAGATAAACTGCAGAATATTGAATTATTCATTCCAACCTTAAAAACACAACAAATTATAGTTGAAAAACTTGATTCTTTGTCAGAAGAAACAAAAAAAATTGAAGCAATTTACAAGCAGAAAATAAATGATTTGGAGGAGTTGAAAAGGAGTGTTTTACAGAAAGCATTTAGTGGAAGTCTTATATAATTGAAATAACAAATTGTTGGAAATGAAAAATCAACTTATAAACTTAATTAATAATGGTGAGGAAATTAGAGGGCTTCATTTTGATAATTTGAATTTTGAAAGTTTAATAAATCTTAAATCAAATTTAACAGATTGCAACTTTAATAATTGCAACTTAAATAAAAGTCAATTTAGTAAATTATCTTTCAAAAATTGTGTTTTCATCAAATGTAATTTGAATCATTCTTGGTTTTCAAATTGTTCTTTTAGCAATGTTAAATTCAAAGAGTGTAATATTGCGATGGGGCATTTTGATTGGTCTACATTTAAAAATTGTGAAATTCAAAATTCAGACATTTCTGGATCTAATTTTTCAAATTCAAACCTTGAGGGAAATAGTTTTAATAATGTAGAATGGAAATACTCAAATTTAACAAGTTCTGATTTGAGGTTGTCAATATTGATCGATATTGATTTCAGTTATTCAGATTTAAGTAATGTAAAATTTTCGAGTTTATTTTTAAGTCCTATTGAAGAAGCATTGGATCCTAATAAAAGTATATGGTCGGATTATTTACCTCCTAATGACAAAATTGCTCAATTGAAGAATATCAAATTGTATCAAACTGTTCTAAAAGGAGTAAAATTAACTGAAGAACAAAAAAAAGCAATTTTAGAATAGGAGAATATTAAAAAAAGTACTTTTTAACAAATGACAGAGGACGAAACAAGAGCCGAACTTATTGACCCTAAACTGCGATTAAGTGGTTGGGATATGGAAGATGCGAAAGTGAATCGCAACTTTCCAATTACTGCTGGACGCATTCAAACTGGCGGTCGCAGAAGTCAAGCGATTTTTGCAGATTATGTTTTGTCTTATAAAGGCATCAAACTGGCTGTCATTGAAGCCAAAAAAGCAGATTTAGGTTACGGAGAAGGCGTTGCTCAAGCAAAAGATTATGCAGAGAAATTGCGTTTAGAAACTACCTTTTCCACAAATGGCAAGGAGATTTATTCTATTTGCATGAAAACTGGACGCGAAGAATTGGTTGATCAATTCCCAACACCAGAAGAATTATGGAACAAAACCTTTTCCGATCAAAATGATTGGCGTGATAAATTCGCTGAAATTCCTTTCAATGACAAAGGTGGAACTTGGAAAATTCGTTTCTACCAAGAAATAGCAATACAAAAAACACTTGAAGCCGTTGCTCAGAAAAAACAACGCATCTTATTGACCCTTGCCACTGGCACTGGAAAAACTTCGATTGCTTTCCAGATTGCATGGAAACTATTCAAATCACGTTGGAACTTAAACCGAGATGGTGCTAGATTACCACGCATTTTGTTTTTAGCAGACCGAAACATTTTAGCTGATCAAGCCTTTAATGATTTTTCAGCCTTTCCAGATGATGCTTTAGTGCGTATCAAACCATCTGAAATTAAAAAGAAAGGCACAGTTCCAACGAATGGAAGTATCTTCTTTACGATTTTCCAATCGTTTATGAGCGGAACAGATAAAGATGGGAATCCAGTTCCATATTTTGGTGAATACCCAAAAGATTACTTTGATTTCATCATCATCGATGAGTGTCACAGAGGTGGTGCAAATGACGAGGGAAACTGGAGAGGAATATTAGAATACTTTGAACCAGCCGTTCAATTGGGATTAACAGCAACCCCAAAGCGAAAAGAGAATGTAGATACCTACAAATATTTTGGTGATCCAATCTATATTTATTCTCTAAAGGATGGAATTAATGATGGGTTTCTTACCCCTTTCAAGGTGAAGCGAATCAAAACTACCTTGGACGAATACATTTACACCAGCGATGATGACCTCATTGAAGGAGAAATCGAAGAAGGCAAAGAATACAAGGAAAAGGATTTTAACCGTTCCATCGAAATTCGTGAGCGAGAAGCCAAACGTGTAAAAATTTTCATGGACGATTGTGATCAAAACGAAAAGGCGATCATATTCTGTGCTACACAAGAACACGCTTCTTTAGTGCGAGACTTAATCAATCAATGCAAGAAATCGAAAGATCCAAACTATTGTGTTCGCGTAACGGCAAATGACGGAGCGATGGGAGAACAATATTTAAGAGATTTTCAAGACAATGAAAAAACGATTCCTACCATTCTAACAACTTCACAAAAATTATCCACTGGAGTTGATGCAAGAAATGTACGGAATATAGTATTACTTCGTCCAGTGAACCAAATCGTTGAGTTCAAGCAAATAGTTGGGAGAGGAACGCGGATGTTCGAAGGGAAAGACTTCTTTACCATTTATGACTTTGTTGATGCTTACAAACGATTTTCTGATCCAGAATGGGATGGTGAACCAGTTGAACCAGAATTAAAGAACAATCCATATATTCCACAAGACGATATTGAGCAAATTGCTTCTGAACCAAGAGAAACAATTGAGAAAGAGAAAAAGCAAAAAATCAAGGTAAAACTTAACGATGGGAAAGTAAGGGAAATCGATTTCATGGTTTCAACATCGTTCTGGAGTGCTGATGGCAGACCAGTTTCCTCCACTGAGTTTATGGAGAGTTTGTTTGGTAAACTTCCAGAATTGTTCAAGGACGAACAAGAACTACGCACAATTTGGAGCAATCCAGTAACAAGAAAGGTTCTTTTGTCGAAATTGGAGGAGTCTGGATTTAGCAAGGAAGATTTACAAACCTTGCAAAAATTAGTGAACATGGACAAGAGCGACTTGTATGACGTTCTGGAATATGTGTTCAATGGTGATTTTAAAAGCAAGACCAGAGAAGAGCGTGTTCAAATTGCCGAAGAAACGATTTATGCGATTTTAAATGAAAAACAAAAAGAGTTCATCGCATTTGTCTTGAGCAAATATGTTGAATCTGGCGTTGATGAATTAGATCAAGAAAAACTACCACAATTACTGATTAACAAATATCAATCATTGGAAGATGCCAAAGACATTCTTGGAGAGGTGAAAGACATTAGCAAGTTGTTCATTGAGTTCCAGAAGTACTTGTATGAAGAAGAGGTTGCTTAATTATAATTAAACATGAATGAAGATTTATTGGATTTTATAGAAGAACAAGGGCTTGATTTCAGTTTGTTCATTGATGCTCAAGGGAACCCTATTTCTCAAATAAGAGAAGAAATGAAAGCGAATAATAAAATTTTCGCGTTTAATTCAACTCCATGTCAATCAAACAATCATACTACTCGATCAATTTCTGGTCACTGCATTGAATGTGACACAGCGAGAATAGCATTTACTGTTAGGCACTATAATCTTGGTATTGTTTATATTGCTGGTTCCATAAGAGGTCAGTTAATTAAAGTTGGTTATACTAACAATGTCGAAAATAGAGTAAAATCCCTTAACGTATCGAATATTGGAGGTGTTAATGACTGGAAAATAATATATCATATTCAAGTCTTAAATGCTGGTATGATTGAACAACAAACTCAAAGCGAACTTGAACCATATTTAACGGAGTTACAATATTTTCATAACTCTCATCTTCAAGTTTCGAAGGAACTTTTTAAATGCAGTTTTTCTAAAGCGAAAAATATGCTGATTCAAGTCGTCGAAAATTTAGAAATTGAAATAATTCGCTCATATGAGGATTCTCGCAATTTAGAAGAATACAATTTTAGAAACTTAAGAAGGCTTCGTTAATCTAATATAAATACTCTACCGCACGATTTAAAGGTGCTTTTTTAAGTTTAGATTATCAATTTCGCATAGGACTGGTTTGAAGGAATACCACTTTTTACAACATCAAAAACTTTCATCGTAATATACTCGCCAACTTCATTTTTCCGAAGAACTAAAACTGGGATGCCATTTGCCAAAGCAAATTTGCATTCATCATGCATTCCTCTTCCAATAAATCCATTCATTTCTGACGCATAAACCACGGAAGTTGTTGCAATGACTTGGTAATAATTATCTGATCCAATCAACCCATTCAAATGTTGGTTTGGACAAATGACAAACCCATCGAAATGTTCTTTGACGAAAGCATATTCTTCCTCTTCGATGGGCTTGTCATATTTTTTCATACTGTGTGAGTAGTAGGCACTTTCTCTTTTCATAACTAGTTATCTTTACTTTCCATTTATTGCTGATCTTAATTCATTAAATCCTCTTACTGATGTCGCTAATGCTGAGAAAACCTTTCCAGCAACATATAAGCCCACTATCCCAAGACCGATGTAAACTACCGTTTTTATTTGCGGATTTTTATCCAGATATTCTTTAATCTCTTGCAGTTTGATTTCTTCTTTTTGCTTCATCTTCTTTTTGTTTTTTTAGCATAAAATAGACTATTACCCCAATTGCAATTCCAGCTGAAATGTACAATGCCGCTTTTAGGTGTTTGTTTTCTTTGTTTAATGTCCCATTTGTATTTTGCAATGTTGCTATTGGTTCTGGTACTGGTACTGTTTGTATTTTCGTGAAATCAATCATTTGTTCTAAGTTTTGAGTTAATTACTTTGATTTGATCATTTCCGACATTTACTATGATAAAATCATAAATTGCTGGTTGATGCTTTTCTTCATGTTCTTGATAATGTGTGAATACACCAAATAAAAAACCCTTCCCCTTTAAAAATTCCTTGTGAAAAGTTTTAAATGATCTCTTGCCAAGACATTCTGTCAATATCTGATTATTCTTCAATAATGGTCTGTTAATTACCATTAATTTTTTTCTCAGACTGTTGGCTTTACGATTGTGGTAGGCAATTCGATTTACAGCATTCGCAAATCGTTGATTTTCCCTTGTTTTTACAAATTCCTCCCTAGTCAGCGGATCGATACTTGTTTCCATATATTTGATATTAATTGATTACACTTTTTTATTATTTTCTGATTTTTTGAATGACCATTCAATGCTATTTCAATGCTATTTCAATTCTTGTTTTTATTGTTAGAAATAAGAAATAAATTGGAAATAACGCTCATGTTGACCACCCCAAAACGGTTTAAGCTGACCACCCTAAAACGGAGCATACTGACCACCCCAAAACGGAGTATGTTGACCACCTAAAATCAAACGATTTTCGAGA